>NZ_JACMYO010000020.1 GCF_020889685.1 Bradyrhizobium oropedii | reverse complement strand
GGTGCGAGGCGGAGAGCCCATTGATCGCGCCGCCGATGCCGATCGTGTCGTCCGGCCGTCCCCATCGGCTGCCCTTGATCGACACGCCGCCCGAAAGGCTGCGGTCGACATCGGCGAAGGACAGGATCTCGTTCCGGCCGTCATTCCAGCTCAGGCGACCGAACAGGCCGACATCGGTTGCGATCTGCTGCTCGCCGTTCAAATAGAAGCCGTATTTGGTGTTGTCCTTGCGGATGCCCGCCATCACGTCGTTGATATCGAGCCCGGGATTGGCATCCTCGATCGCGAGCGCCTGGGCGTAATTGCCGGTGTTGCCGCGATTGCCGAACACGCCGACGCGCACCTTGCCGGGTTGATCGAAGATCGAATAGCGGCCCTCGAATTCCACCACCGCACCGCCGTTGCTGGTGTTGGAAACCAGCACGTCGGTGTTCGGTGCATTGGGCACCTGGAACACGCCGGCGCGCACCGCCCAGTCCTTGCGATTGAGTTCGACCACGGCACCGCGGGTGTAACCGGGCAGATCCGCCGGGAAGTCGTAGGCGGCGGAGGCCCACATCGCCCAGTTCATGAAGTCGGCGCGCGGATCCTTTGCGTAGGAATTGCCGTCGAAGAAATCGCCGATCGCGAAAC
Organism: Bradyrhizobium oropedii; assembly: GCF_020889685.1. Lineage (GTDB taxonomy): Bacteria > Pseudomonadota > Alphaproteobacteria > Rhizobiales > Xanthobacteraceae > Bradyrhizobium > Bradyrhizobium oropedii. Next base: position 63,437 of record NZ_JACMYO010000020.1, on the reverse strand, counting down.
GGCCGACGATCAGTGTCAGGCGATCGATGTCGCGCTTGCCCGCGATCTGGTTCGGTCCGTCGGCGACATCTTCCTGCTCGCCGCCGAAGCCGAAGGTCTGCTTGAGGTAGTAGCGCTGCGGCCGAATTCTCGGATAGGCCGCGCCCGCCTTCTGTGCCTCGCCGTTCGGGAAGCCGGCAAGGCCGAGCGTGCCGTCGAGGCCGAAGCCCTGCGCCGTCTCCGGATTGAAGTAGAGCTCGCCGCCTTCCCACAGCCGCACACCGAGGAACGCCGTCGTGGTCCAGGTCTGCTGCACCTGTCCGCCAGGCGGCAGGCTGTTGGTGCCGCTATAGGCGGCGCGGAAGGCCGGGTAGCCCTGTCCGATCAGCGTCGTCTGCGCATGCACGGACCAATTGTCGGATTCCGGCAGCCGGGGCTGGGTCGGGGTCGCCGACCATGGCGAGTCGCCGAGCTGATAGTTCAGGCCGAATTTCAGCAGGTGCAGCCGCGGGTCGATGGTGACGCCAGGCATGCCGAAGTCGTTGAGGCCGAGCGTGCGGCGCGACAGGTCGATGTAGTCGTATTCGATCTTGGCCGTCCAATTGCCGCTCAGCGCAAATTCGGCGCCGGCGCCAACGGTCCAGCCGGTCTGGTACTGCCCCGGTTCGGAGATGACACTGCCCGCAGCGTCATTCACCCTGGCCTGGGTGCGGCCCCAGGCGAAGCCGCCGGTGACGTAAGGCATCCAGCCGTTGAAGGCGTAACCGGCACGGCCGCGCACGGTGCCGACATAGTCGACCGAGCTGTTGAAGGGGCCGAGCGTGCGCCGCGGCAGATCGACCGGACCCACGAATGTCGCGTCGGCCTCGACGCCGAGCACGAAGCGATTTGCGAACTGGCGATTGTATCCAGCCTGGAAGCCGCCGATCCCGCCCGTGATGCTGTGCGGGAAGAAGACGGCCTGTAGCGGAAGCGGATTGGTATCGGGGCCGAGTGTGCCATCGCCATAACCGACATGGCCGCCGACGTAGAAGCCGGTCCAGTTGTAAACCGCGTTCAGGGCCGGAGACTTGAGCGGTAGGTCGGCCGCAGTTGCCGGCGCGCCGAACGCAGCCGCACCGAGCGCTGCGCCGGCGGCGATCTGAACCCGGAAGAGGCGGACGCAGGTCATGACGCGGCTTTCCGCGAACGGTTGGCGGTTTCGCCCGGCATTGCAGATTTGGCGGCCACTTGCCACCCGAGATTTGAAGTCATCGCCCGCCGTCCCCGGTCCGATCCGCGTCGTCCCATCCAAAGCCAGCTCAGCACCTGGCATTCCCCAACTCTTATTGCAAGTCATTCGCAATAGCAACTGGGGTGCACCAGATACCCCTTCGATTTGCACGCCACTATGACGGTCACGTAACAGCACGCGGCAGCAGGCCCCATCGGCTGCGATCGACCGCGCGTCTGTGGCAAATCGGCCGAAACCCGACCGTTCAAGCAATGCCACCATTGTCTTCGTCCCTTGCTTTGATGAATGCCGGCTGCGATGCCCTGCCGAGCACGACCCTCGCGCCGGCCCGTTCGACCCATCGCGCCATCGACAGCGCCGTCCGCAGCTCGGCGCCTGAAATCATGCGGCGCTGAAAGAGCGCGGTTGCGCCGCGCAGGATGGTGCTTGCCAGCCTGAACAACACGATCGCGCCCCATCGCCGGCCGCGGCCGAGCGCCGTCACGCACCCACCGTGGCGAGCTGCACGATCCGCAGCAGCACGAGGCCCGCGGCAACGACCAGATAGCCGCGCAGCACGATCATCCAGATCCGGCTCAGCGGGCTGAGCCGCGCCGGCGGCAGCCGGTCGAGCGGCGGCATCCGCCAGGTGTCGCGATCGGCCAGAGCGTTTTCGAGCGAAGTGGCCACCGGTTCGCGTGAAGAAAACGCGTCCAAACAAGAATCTGGAGCCCCGTTCCGATTCCATCGGAACGGAATAGGCTCCAGCGGCGGCTTCGGCTTGAAGCGGAACGATGCGTTGCGGCGCGACGACATCTCGTACAGCTTGACGAGCGCGGTGACCGCAAGCGCAAGCACGCTGCCGCCGACCAGGATGCCGATGATCCATTCCTCGCCGAGATCTGGGAACAGCACCGCGGCGGTCAGGATCACCGACAGCATCACGAGCCCCGCCACGACAGCGCCGGTGAACAGGTTCAGCCGGGTCGAATTGATCCAGGGTCCGAGAATGTGGCGGTCGTTGCAGAGCAGCAGTAGGAACACGGTCGCACTCGGCAGCAGCACACCGGCCAAGGTCTGCACCGCGTTGGTGAGCAGCCCGAGCGGCGTGCCCGGCGTCAGCACCAGCACGGCAGCGAGCACGATCAGGCCGCAATAGACGCTGTAGAAGCCTTTTGCATCCCACGGCTTGCGGTGCAGTGAGTGCTTGACCGCGAACACGTCGCCGATCGCGTAGGCCGTCGAGAGGGAAACCGCGGCCGCGCCGATGATGCAGGCATCCAGCAGTGCGAGGGCAAACAGCACCGCCGGCAGCCGGCCGGCATATTTCTCGAGCCCGACCGCGGTTCCCAGCGCGTCGGTGTAATTGCCGAATTCGGGCTTTCCAGCGAACACCGCCGCACAGAACGAGATCATCGCCACCGCGCCGACTACGACCAGCACGATGCCGATGCACAAATCCATCCGCTCATAGCGGATAAACCGCGGCGTGATCCGCTTGTCGACGATGTAGCTCTGCTGGAAGAACAATTGCCACGGTGCCACGGTAGTGCCGACGATGGCGACGATCAGCAGCATCACCTCGCTGAGCTTGGCGTCGTGCGGCATCTTCGGCACGAAGAAATCAGCTGCGATCTGTCCGACCGGCGGATGCACCATCAGGATCACGGGCACCAGCAGCAGGCTGCCGAACACCAGCACGATCCCGAAGCGTTCGAAGCGGCGGAAGTCTCCGGTCGAGACCGCCAGCATCACGATAACAGCCGAGGCCAATACGCCCCAGAACTGCGAGACGCCGAGAAAGTGAAGCGCGAAGGTGATGCCGATGAATTCGGTGACGATGGTCAGCGCGTTCAGCACCAGGAGGTCGATGACGCTGAAGGCGCCCCAGAACTTGCCGAAGCGCTCGAAGATCAGCCGCGCATGGCCGACGCCGGTGACGGCGCCGAGCCGCACCACCATCTCCTGGTTGACGTAGAGCACGGGGATCAGCAGCAGCAACGTCCACAGCAGCGTGGTGCCGTAATTCTGTCCGGCCTGGGTGTAGGTGCCGAACGCGCCGGCATCGTTGTCGCCGACCATCACGATCAGGCCGGGGCCGACGATTGCCAGCAGCGTCTTCAGGCGGGCAAGCAAGGTCGCCCGCGGTGCGGTGTCATCCCGCGCGATGCTGCCGAGCGCGCCGCGGATGTCGCCGAGATGGGCGTTGTCCAGCACCGCGGTGCGGACGGAGCTGGCGGTGGCCTCACGATCGGAGGCGTGCACGTTCAAGTCATTGACGACGGTCATGACTCATTCCTTCTCATTTGCGTGGTTAGGTGGTTTTGGGAGTTGGAAAGCGGATGATGTTGCTGGCTTCAGTCGCCGGGACGGGGTCTGCCGCCGGCCGGCGCCGAGGTCGCGCGCAGTCGATGTCCATCATCACCGCGATGCCGAGCGCGGCGACATGGCGGACGAGGCCAGCGCTCTCGTTGATGAGCGCGATGACGCTCTGCATCACCGGGACGAGCTGGTCGTTGGCCGTTGCGGGACGCCCGACGGCATCGGCGGCGGTCGGCCGACGGGCTTGCCCGAAGATGTCATTTGTCTTGCTCATGTTCGTCTCCCCGCTGCCCGTTGGGCACGGCACGAGGGACGCGGAGCAGCTCTAGGCGCGCGCGCAACCTCCGCTGCCGTGAGCAGCGGCAATTCCAAAATTGATGTCGTTCCCCGAAGGGAGTCCCGTTGTCGCACCGCGATGGCGCGCAACGGGACGACTAGGTCCTTCGTCCATGTCGGTCCTTCAGGCGGTTGCGGTCATCTTTGCGGCGGAATGCGCAATTGCTGCGCGCGGGCCGGAATACCGGTCCGCGCGTCGCTGTCGGTCGAGATCATTGGTTGATGATTCGAGGGTGGTTTCGACGATCCACCGGCACTCCAGCCGGCCGTCGATCAGGATCCAATGACAGGCCGGGGTTGGACGCCGGCGGTCCGCCGGGCGGCGAAAGCCCGGCAGGTTGTCATTGGAATAGGTGGCCGCCCGCGGCGGAATCTGCCGCGGCTCGAACGGCCGGAATTTTGCGAGCTTTTCGAACATCGCTCACCTCCACTTCCGCAGGTCGCGGCAGGCCGGTGAGGAGCAGGCGGTCAGCCGAGGCGCGACCACCCATCCACGCAGCGGAAGCCTGCGCGATCAGTCTTGCTGTGCGGCGTCAACAGTCCCGTCGTGGGTCTACTGTCGCCTGAGTTGCTACTGCCCATGTGCCTTCTGTGCTGGCTCGTGGTCGGGGCGACGCCCCGGTGCGGAACGAATGTTCCGACAATCGGCCGGTACGCCTGACGCAGAGGGCTGTCAAGCTGATTTCACTATCCTCCCGGGGGGATAGCGATTATCCTCCCGGGAGGATAGGAGAACCATATGTCCGACGACCACCCGCACATCGCTATCGCCCGGCGCCTGAAGCGCGCCAACGGCCATCTCGAGACCATCGTCGAGATGATCGAGCAGGGCCGGCCCTGTGCGCAGATCGCCCAGCAATTGCAGGCGGTGGAGAGCGCGATCGAGAGCGCCAAGAAGGCGCTGATCCACGATCACATCGGCCACAGCCTCGAGGAGACGTTGAAGGCATCGGGTCCGAAGGGCCGCAATGTGCTGCGCGACTTCCGGCTGATCGCCAAATACCTGTGACTCAAGATAAGCTGTGACCCAAGGCCGCATGTGGCGGACTGAAAAGGGTTGACCCGTCCGGGGGGATCACCGGACGGGTCGGTTGCGACACGGGGTGGATGAGGACCCGTGCCGAACACAGGATCCGCAGCCTGAGTAAAAACCCGTCGATCAGTAGCAGGTGCGCACGCGGCCGATGTAGTTGCCGTAGGCGTCGAACTGGCGCACCCAGCCGCAGCGGCGGTAGCCGGCATCGTAGTAGCCGTCGCTGGCCGCGATCGCGCTGCCGACGATGGCGGCGCCGACCAGGCCCGCACCAACGCCCCAGCCCCAGCCATACGGCTTGGCTTCGGCCTGCGAAGTAGTGGACGCGATGGCGCCGGTCACGGCGAGCGCGGTGAGAGCGAGGGCGGCAAACTTGGTCTTGATCGACATGGGATACTCCATCCTGTTTGAGCGCGGTCCGGTTTGGTCCGCATGCCCGTTGGACGGAGGCTTTTCGGTTCCGGTTCGAAGGCCGGCCGCGAAATATGGTTTCGTGGATTGTTTCGTCGCCTCGACCAGGACGAGGGAATTCCCGGTCAGTTGCTGCCAAAGGCGCCCGGATCGAACCTGTCGACGTCGCCCAGCAGCTCGCAGAACGCGCGTGCACCGTGCTCGATCAGCTTCTCGCCCTTCTCGGCCGAGGCCTTGGTGGCATCGCCGATCGCGCCGCTCGGATTGAGGTCCTGCGCCTGCCAGGCGAACGGCGCCGGCCGCTGGGTCGACAGATGGCGATGATCCTTCTCGATCTGCACGCTCGCAGGTGTGAAGTCTGCGATCGCATCCTTGCGCACGGCCTGCGGATATTTCGCCAGCATGATCGAGGTCTCGACCGCGCCGCCGTGGATGCCGTGGCGCAATTCGGCAGCATCGAACAGCCCGTCGGGCGCACCGAAACGCGACCAGCTCGTGGTCACCACCAGCATCTTGTGTTGCGCGCGCAGATCCTGCGCCACCAGCGACATCGCGGCGGAATTGCCGCCATGGCTGGTCACGATCACGAGCTTCCTGACCCCGGCGCGCGCCACGCTCTCGCCGAGCGCCATCCAGCTCTTCAGCGCCACATTGGTCGGAAGCGTCAGCGTGCCTGGAAAATCGATGTGCTCGGTGGAGATGCCGACCGGTTGCAAGGGCAGGAAGGTCGCTGGGATGGCCGCCGGCAGTAGCTCCTGAACCCGCGCCAGATACGCTTCGCCGATCATGACGTCGGTTCCGAGCGGCAGATGCGGTCCGTGCTGCTCGGTCGCGGCCAGCGGCAACACCGCGATCCAGCGCGCAGCCGTTCCCTTGGCGAGGTCAGGCCAATGGATGGCGGTCCAGTCGCGGGGCGGAAGCTGAGAGGTCATCAAGCCGGTCGTTTCAATACAAGCGTTTCATTGGATGGATTTGCAGGCTAGTTTGTCTAACATCAGTGGGGCGTTCGCGTCTCCGGGCGCGGTCCACGTCGTCCCGCCTTCCATCATGGGCCATAATATCAGACGGAGTCCAACCATGATCCGGGCCTTTTTGCCGCGAGCGTTAACCATGGGGCTGCTGGCCGCCGCCCTCAGCGTTTCTGCGGCCGTTGCTCCCGCGCGGGCGCAGAGCCCGGACAAGACTTTGGACAAGGTCTCGTTCGGCACCAATTGGGTCGCCGAGGGCGAGCATGGCGGGTTCTTCCAGGCGCTCGCCGACGGCACCTACAAGAAATACGGCCTCGACGTCACCATCGTGCCCGGCGGTCCCAACGAGAACAACCGTATGCTGCTGATCGCGGGCAAGCTCGACTTCTTCATGAGCGCGAACTCGTTGCAGACCTTCGACGCCGTCACCAACAATGTGCCGTTGGTCGCGGTCGCCGCCATGTTCCAGAAGGACCCGCAGGTGTTCCTGACCCATCCCGAGGTCAAGGTCGGCAAGATCGAGGATCTGAAGCCGCTGACGCTGCTGATCTCGAAGGAGGGCATCACCAGCTACTTCCAGTGGCTGAAGTCGGAATACGGCTTCGACGAGAACAAGGTGAAGCCCTACACCTTCAACCCGCAGCCCTTCATCGTGAACAAGCAGACCGCGATGCAGGGTTACGTCACCTCGGAGCCCTTTGCGGTCGAGAAGGCCGCCGGCTTCAAGCCAAATGTTCTCCTGATTGCCGATTACGGCTTCAACTCCTATTCGACGCTGATCGAGACCCGCCGCGATCTGGTCGACAAGAAGCCCGACCTGGTGCAGCGCTTCGTCGATGCGTCTGTTGTCGGCTGGTACACGTACGTCTACGGCGATAACTCGGCCGGCAATGCGATGATCAAGAAGCTCAATCCCGACATTAACGACGAACTGCTCGCCTATTGCGTCGCCAAGATGCGCGAGCACGGCATCGTCGATTCCGGAGACTCCATCAAGAACGGAATCGGCGCCATGACCGACGAGCGGATGGCGAGCTTCTTCGACAAGATGGTGCGCGCCGGCGTGGTCAAGGGCACCATCGACTATCGCCAGGGCTACACGCTGCGCTTCGTCAACAAGGCGGTCGGCGTCGAGCTTCGGCCGAAGAACTGACGGCTGCGAAATCGCGATGGCGGAGCCTGCGTTGTCTGGGTCTGATGCCGAGTCAGCGGTGCGCCTGCGCGGCGTCGCCAAGACCTATGACAGCGGCGTAACGGCGCTCGGGCCGCTCGACCTCGACGTCGCCAGCGGCGAGTTCGTCTCGCTGCTCGGACCTTCCGGCTGCGGCAAATCCACCGCGCTGCGGCTGATTGCGGGCCTCGCCACGCCGAGCGCCGGCACGGTCGAGCTCTCGCATCACGGCACGGAGCAGCGCGGCAGCCACAGGATAGGCTTCGTGTTTCAGGAGCCGACCCTGATGCCGTGGGCCAATGTGCGCGACAATGTCCGCCTGCCGCTGAAGCTCGCCCATGCGCCGGCGGCCGATGCCGATGCGCGCATCGCGGCCGCGCTCGATCAGGTCGGGCTTGCGGATTTTGCCGGCGCCTATCCGCGCGAATTGTCCGGCGGCATGAAGATGCGGGTGTCGCTGGCGCGCGCGCTGGTCACCGATCCGGATATCTTGCTGATGGACGAGCCGTTCGCGGCGCTCGACGAGATCACGCGCTTTCGCCTCAACAACGACCTGCTGTCGCTGTGGCGCAACCTGCACAAGACCGTCATCTTCGTGACGCACTCGGTGTTCGAGTCGGTCTATCTCTCGCAGCGCGTGATCGTGATGACGGCGCGGCCGGGCCGGATCGGCGCCGAGTTTCGCATCACCTCGCCGGAGCCGCGCGGCGAGGAATTCCGCACCTCGGCCGAATATGCCGCGTTCTGCCGCGAGGTCTCGGGTGCGCTGGCGCCGTCTTACGCAGGGCAGGCGGGCGCATGAAGTCTCCGCAGGATCTGGTCCGCTTTCTGCTTCCGCTTGCGGTGTTTGCCGCGGGCCTCGTGCTCTGGGAAGCGATCGTCCGTGCCTATGGCATCCAGCCCTATGTGCTGCCGAGTCCGTTGTTGGTGCTGAAGACGCTGGTCGCGGACTGGCCGATTCTGTCGCAATCGCTCGGCGTCACGCTCCTGACCACGCTCGAAGGCTTCGTCGCCGCAGCGGTCGGCGGCGTCGTGCTGGCGCTGCTGTTCAACCAGTCGAAATGGCTGGAATACTCGCTGTTCCCTTATGCGGTGGTGCTGCAGGTGACGCCCGTCATCGCGATCGCGCCGCTGCTGCTGATCTATCTCCAACAGCAGACTGCCGTGATCGTCTGCGCCTGGATCGTGGCGTTCTTTCCGGTGCTCTCGAACACCACGCTCGGCCTCAATTCGGTCGATCGCAACCTCGCCGGATTGTTTCAACTTTATGGCGCATCAAAGCTGCAGGCGCTGCTGTTCCTGAAGCTGCCGGCGGCGCTGCCCTATATCCTTGGCGGCCTGCGCATCGCCGGCGGGCTGTCGCTGATCGGCGCCGTGGTCGCGGAGATCGCGGCAGGCAGCGCCGGCGCCGGCTCGGGCCTCGCGTTCCGGATCGCTGAATCAGGCTACCGGCTGAATATTCCCCGCATGTTCGCAGCCCTTCTGCTGCTATCGCTGGCCGGGATTGTCATCTATGGGGTGCTGGCGTTAGTTTCGCACCTGTTGTTGCGGCGTTGGCATGAAAGCGCGTTAGGAAAGGACAATTGATGGCCCCGATTTCTTCCGAAAAGATCGATCTGTTGGTTTATGGACCGATCCGGCCAATCCTCGAAAACGGCTTTTCCGATCAGTATGTGCTGCACCGTGCCGAAAGCCGCGGCGACCTCGAGCGCCTGACGCTCGACACGATGGGCAAGATCCGCGGCATCGCCGTCACCTATCACACGATGGCGACCGACAGGACCGCGATGGCGCTGTTTCCGAAGCTCGAGATCGTCGGCAGCTTCGGCGTCGGCTACGACCACGTCGATTCCGCCTATGCGCGCGATCACAATATCGTGGTCACCAACACGCCCGACGTGCTGACCGAGGAGGTCGCCGACGTCGCGATGGGGTTATTGATCGCGACGCTGCGTGAATTCGTCAAGGCCGACCGCTATGTGCGCTCCGGCCTGTGGCAGACCCAGAACTATCCGCTCAGCGTCGGCTCGCTGCGCGACCGCAAGATCGGCATCGTCGGCATGGGCCGGATCGGGCAGGCGATCGGGCGTCGGCTGGAAGCCTCGCGAGTCCCGGTGTCCTATCACTCGCGCAATCCGTCCAAGGACGTCGCCTACAAGCACTATCCCGATCTGATCGAGATGGCGAAGGCGGTCGATACCCTGATCGTCATCGTGCCGGGCGGCGCCTCGACGGCGAAGATGATCAATGCCGACGTCCTGAAGGCGCTCGGCCCGCGCGGCGTGCTGATCAATGTCGCGCGCGGCTCTGTCGTCGACGAGCCGGCGCTGGTTGCGGCGCTGAAGTCCGGCACCATCCTCGCCGCCGGCCTCGACGTGTTCGCGGCCGAGCCGAACGTTCCGGACGAATTGAAGGCGATGCAGAACGTCGTGCTGCTGCCGCATATCGGTTCGGCCTCGGTGGTGACGCGCAATGCGATGGACCAGCTCGTGGTCGACAACATCACGAACTGGTTCGCCGGCAAGCCGCCGCTGACCCCGGTTGCGGAAACGCCCGTCAGGGATCGCTGATGGCCTTGTCCCGCTTCAACGTCGTGCTGCTTGTGCTGCTGGCCGCGTGCGGTCCGGCAGCCGCGCAGGATGTCTCGACGTTGAAGAAGGACATGATCGGGCAGTGGGAGCTCGCCACCACCGAGCGCAGCAAGACCTGCGTCGTGACGCTGAAGAGCGATGCGACGCCGCAAGGCTTCAAGCTCGAGCTCGAGCCGGCCTGCGCCGCCGCGCTGCCCTTCACCAAGGACATCACGGGCTGGAGCATCAAGGGTCTCGGCGACATCGTGCGGCTGCACAACGCGGCCGGCGAGGGCGTGATCGATTTCACCGAAGTCGAGACCGGCATCTTCGAGGGGATGCGCACCAACGAGGGCGTCTACATCCTGCAAAACCTCGCCGCCGCCCGCTCGCTCGCCAAGTCGATGGACCAGATGATCGGCGACTGGTCGATGGTTCGCGGCAACGGCCAGGCGATCTGCGTCCTGGTGCTGACCAATACCGATGCCGGCAACGACAATTTCCAGGTGTTCCTGAAGGGCAAATGCGATCCGGTGGTCGCGGCCTTCAACCCGACGCAGTGGCGGCTCGACCATGGCCAGATGGTCCTGATGTCGGCCAAGGGCGAGACCTGGCAGTTCGAGGCCGACGACAACGCCCAATGGCGCCGCGTCCCGGACAGCGCCGACCCGCTGATCATGCTGCGGGAGCAGTAGGGGGCGTCCTGCCACAGACTCCGTGTCGTCCCTTGCTTTCGCAGGGACGACGGTGGGGCGGGTACGCCCCGCTTCTCGATGGCAAAATAATTCCCGACCCCATGTCGATCCGGCGGCCACTGGATCGTCGTCTCCCATAGCGAGCCGATTTTGCGGCGATCGACGCCGCTTCTCGCCCAACAGGAGTTTTCCGATGCGGTTCATGTATATCGTCACCTCGTCCCAGCCCCCGCGCCCGCCGACGCCGGCCCTGATGGAGGCGATGGGCAAGCTCGCCGAGAGGGAAATCAAGGCGGGCCGCATGATCGACACCGGCGGTCTGCTGCCGGTCGCGATGGGCGCCCAGGTACGCATTACCGACGGCAAGCTCAACGTCATCGACGGGCCGTTCGTCGAGACCAAGGAGATGATCGGCGGCTACGCGATCTTCGAGCTGCGCAGCAAGGAGGAGGCCGTCGCGGCCGCCGTCGAGTTCATGCAACTGCACAAGGAGCATATGCCAGGCTGGGACGGCACCTGCGAGGTGCGCCCCTTCGCGACCCTGGGCGTCGACGGCGCCTGCCAGGTCGATGTATCCGCCCTAGCCTGATGCGCGGACCGGAGCGCTTCAAGCGAGGTGGACATCGCTTCGCGTGAAGAAAACGCGACGAGCAGAGACCTCAGGTCGGCGGCGATGACGGCCGCCGACATCCAGGCAACCATCCTTGCGGTGTGGCGCATCGAGCAACCGCGGCTGATCACCAGCCTGTCGCGGATGCTGCGTGACGTGCCGCTGGCCGAAGATCTGACCCAGGAAGCGCTGGTCGCCGCGCTCGAACATTGGCCCGCCGACGGCGTGCCGGAAAAGCCCGGCGCCTGGCTGATGGCGGTCGCCAAGCGCCGTGCGCTTGATCATCTGCGCCGTGCTCGGATGCTCGTCGAGCGGCACGGTATTCTGGCGCACGATCTGGCGCGGGAGCAGGACACCATGCCCGATCTTGATTCCGCGCTCGACGACGATATCGGTGACGAATTGCTGCGGCTGATCTTCACCGCTTGTCATCCGCTGTTGTCGCGGGAAGCCCGTGCGGCACTGGCGCTTCGGATGATCTGCGGCCTCACCACCGAGGAGATCGCGCGCGCCTTTCTGCAGGCCGAGGCAACCATCGCCCAGCGCATCGTGCGCGCCAAGCGCACGCTGTCGGATTCCGGTCTGGTCTACGAGACGCCGCGCGGCGAGGAGCTGTCCGAACGGCTCGCCTCCGTGCTCGAGGTCGTCTACCTGATTTTCAACGAGGGCTATACCGCGGCCCGCGGTGACGAATGGTTGCGCCCGCAGCTCTGCAACGAGGCGCTGCGCATCGGCCGCGTGCTGACCTCGATCGCACCATCGGAGCCGGAGGCGCACGGGCTGCTGGCGCTGATGGAGTTCAACGCCTCGCGGCTGGCGGCGCGCACCGATGCGGCCGGCGAGCCGATCCTGCTGATGAACCAGAATCGCGCGCAGTGGGACCACCTGCAGATCCGCCGCGGGCGCCTGGCGCTGGCGCGCGCCCGCGAGCTCGGCGGCGCCGGCGGCTTCTATGCGCTGCAAGCCGCGATCGCCGCCTGCCACGCCGAGGCTGACACATCAGATGCGACCGACTGGAGCCGCATCGCCGCGTTCTACGGCGATCTCGCTGCGCTGCTGGACTCGCCGGTGATCGAGCTCAATCGTGCGGTCGCGATCGGCATGGCCGAGGGGCCGCAGGCAGCGCTTGCGATCGTCGACGGTCTCGCGGACGAACCGGCGCTGAGGTCCTATCATCTGCTGCCGAGCGTGCGCGGCGATCTGTTGCACAAGCTCAGCCGCTTCGCCGAGGCGCACGCCGCGTTCGAGGCCGCCGCCGCATTGGCCGGCAACGCGCGCGAGCGCGGGTTCCTGAAGCGCCGCGCCGCAGCCGCTGCGCGCGCCGCGCAGAACCACGGCGGCCGCTAAGTTCGGGCCACAGAACGCTACTTCGCGTCATCGCCAATGAGCGCTGCCTTGCCGCGCAGCCCCCATAACAGCAAGACCGACGCTGCGATGATCGCAAGCCCGATCGAGACGAACCCGGCGGTCACCAGCGTTTCCTGCCACTGCACGGCACTCCGCCCGGCGGCCGTGACCGGCGAGAGTGCACCGGTTCCGAGAACGGCGGCGAGTGTCGTCACGGCCCAGTTGCCGTACGTTCCGCAGAGCAGCGCCCAATAGGCTGCGACGCTCGCGCGGTGCGACAGTCTCACCTCGCTCCAGATTGCGCCGACCGCGAGCAGGAACGTGCCGTTCATCACGCCTTCGAGATGCGCCGCGAGCGCCATCCGCACGTTGGTGAAGTGCTGCTCGATGAGACCGGTCAACAGCCCGATCAGGAACAGGGCCATGCCGTGAAACAGCAGCCGTCGTCTGTAATCCATTCTCGCCCCTCTGGTAGCCTTGCCCCAATAATGGCTGACCCTAGCAGAAAGCGCGAAGGCGCTGGCCGCGCGACCTGGACCCGTGACCCGGGCTCTCCGCGCTGTCCGCCAGGCCCTTTGTGGACAGGGCCCGGGGGGCGGCGCAACGCCGCCGCGGACCTGGCCCTGTCCGCAAAGGTCCGGCGGTTGTTGCCGGCGGCAACCTATGACACCATCCCGATTCCGGTTTGTTTTTTGACTTTGGAAGCCTATGCCGCGTCGCAAATATGCCTGGGAGAAGCTCACGGATGCGCAGTTGCTCGAGCAGCGCCTCAGCAGTCTGAGGGTTGCGGTCGAAGGCACCTGGCTCGCGGATTGTGTCAGTACGCTCTACGAAGAGCTCGAAGAGCGCGGCATCCGGCTGAGGCCGCACACATGGATCTCGAGCGAATGGTTCAGCCCGGCCGATGTGCCCGGCATCGCCATTCCCTTCTATCTCGCCCATCCCCGCCTGATGAAGCTCGAGAAGAAGATGATGCTCGACGTCGAGGGCGCCTCGTGGTCCGAGTGCATGGCCATTCTCCGCCACGAGGCGGGGCATGCCATACAGCACGGCTACCAGCTGCAGCGCCGCCGGCGCTGGCAGCAGCTGTTCGGTCCGTCGTCGCAACACTATCCGCGCTACTACCGGCCCAATCCGGCCAGCCGCAATTATGTCCAGCATCTCAGGCTGTGGTATGCGCAGAGCCATCCGGACGAGGATTTCGCCGAGACCTTCGCGGTGTGGCTGCGGCCGCGCTCGAACTGGCGGACGCGGTATGCCGGATGGCCGGCGCTGAAGAAGCTCGAATACGTCGACGAGCTGATGGGCGAGATTGCCGGCGAGCGGCCGCTGCTGACGACGCGCGAGCGGGTCGATCCGCTGCATACGCTCAAGCAGACGCTCGGCGAGCACTACAAGAAGAAGCAGGCGTTCTACGCCTTCACGCCGCCGAAGACCTACGACCGCGATCTGTCCAAGCTGTTCTCTGCCGATCCGCGGCATCACCGGCATCCGCCGGCTGCGTCCTTCATCAGGCGGCACCGCGCCCAGATCAGGCAGCTGGTCGCACGGTGGACGGGCGAGAACCAGTTGACGCTCGATGCCGTGCTCGACGACATGATCTCGCGCTGCCGCGAGCTCAACCTGCGTGCCGTCGGCCCCGAGCAGAAGCTGGTGACCAATTTCACCATCCTGCTGACAGCCAAGACCATGCACGCGCTGTTCGGCCCGTCGCGCCGCAAATGGATCGCGCTATGAAACACTTTCGCATTCTGGTGCTGATGCACCCGGACTGTGTGCCGCCCGACTCCAGCGATGGCTACTCGGCGCGGGAAATCAACGAGTGGAAAACCGAATACGACGTCGTGAGCACCCTGCGCGCGGCCGGCCATGAGGTTCGTCCGCTCGGCGTGCAGGAAGAAATCAAGCCGGTGCGCGACGAGATCGAAGGCTTCAAGCCGCACGTGGTGTTCACGCTGCTGGAGGAGTTTCACTACAACGTCGTGTACGACCAGCATATCGCGAGCTATCTCGAGCTGATGAAGATCCCGTATACCGGGTGCAACCCGCGCGGCCTGATCCTGGCGCGCGGCAAGGATCTGTCCAAGACACTGGTGCATCACCGCCGCATCCCGGTGCCGGCCTTCGCCGTGTTCCCGATGCGCCGCAAGGTCAAGCGGCCGCCGCGTCTTGAGCTGCCGCTGATCGTCAAGAGCCTGAGCAGCGATGGATCGCTCGGAATCTCGCAGGCATCGATCGTCGATACCGACGAGAAGCTCGTGGAGCGCGTCGCCTTCATCCATGAGCGGATCGGAACGGCTGCCATCGCCGAGCAGTTCATCGAGGGACGCGAGCTCTATGTCGGCGTGCTCGGCAATAACCGGCTACGGGTCTTGCCGGTTTGGGAATTGAAATTCGGCAGCATGGGCGGTCCCGGTGCGCGGCATATCGCCACCGAAAAGGCCAAGCACGACACCAGCTATCAGGAGCGCATCGGGATTGCCGATGGCCCGGCCGAGGACCTCACGCCGGAACTATCCGCCCATATTCAACGACTGGCGAAACGTATCTACCGGACGCTGGGGCTCGATGGATATGCGCGCATCGACTTCCGCCTGTCCACCAATGGCGTTCCGTTTTTCATTGAGGCCAATCCCAACCCCGAAATCGCGAAGAGCCAGGAGTTCGCGACCGCAGCCGGGCATGATGGACTGGACTACCCGGGTCTGTTGAATCGCATCCTGACGCTCGGAATCAGCCGTGCCAAGGCAGGCGTATCCCTGGGTTGAACCAAGCCGTCAAAGGCTGCGCTGCATCAGATGGCGCCGTGCGTCCCTCGGGATGAACATCGCAAACGTTTCCCTAACGCGCGCCGCCGGCGTCGCGTTCGCAGTGGCGACGGGAGCGGACGCCATGGTCGGATGAAACGCATCCGGTTCCGGCCACCGTCGTGCAAGGATTTCGTTTACCGACCCCGGCATGGCGAGCACATTGCGGCGGTAGGTATCGTAGACGTACAAACCGGCAAGAGAAATCGATACGACAACAAGGATCGTCCTGAAAATCGGCATTGTGTTTGCGCCTTCTTGATTGAGGCGAACAATGCCCGGCAAGGGTGAACCGCGCGTTGAGCGGGCCGGTCGATCGGCCGATACGGTTCCCAACTGATGAACGGGGCTGCGTAAAGAGCTCGCTTACCAATGCCTTCAAGGTTGCGGCAACCAGCTTTCCTCACCGGCGGGAAAGAAGTCTCTGGCATTGAGAGACCAAGAAAAACACTGAGGAGGCACCATGTTCGTCGCCATTCGAGTCATGATCCTGATCGCCAGTGCGTATGCCGGCTCGGCCATCGCAGAGATGCAGTTTGCGCCGTTGCCGAGTCTTGCGACTTCGTCCGCGCCGTAGGCGAGTTGCGGAGGCGTCGAGTGAGCTTGGCGAACGATCGACGTCGAGCATCAAGACAAGAAACGCGGCAAGCGCCGCGATGACGAATCGCATTTGCTTCGTGAGACCTGAATTGTGATGTGAGCTGCGCGCAAGTGCACTTCGGATAACGACTTTTTGGCGGGTCATTGCGGCAAAGCGGCGATCTCTGCCGTTCCACCGCAGCTTTCCGCATTGGAACTTCGGCGCTTGCCGTAACTTTACGGAAGGTAGCCACGTTGGGATAAACGATGTTCCGACATTTTTTCGTTGGGCGTTTTGCCATTGTATTTTTGCTCATGCCGGCCGTGCCCGCGATGGCAGCCGGTCTCGATGCTGCCGCGATCAACGACGCGGCGGCGCCACCGGCAAAATTGCCGGGCCGCCATCAGGTCAGCGCCTCCATTGCCAGGCTGGAGATCCTGCTCGATCGCGCGCATTTCTCCCCCGGCGAGATCGACGGCGAGCTTGGCGAGAACGCGCAGAAAGCACTCACTGCGTTCGCCACGGCGAACGGATTGTCGTTCGACAAGGCCGTGACGCCGGATCTCTGGACCAGGCTCACTTCTGCCAGCGAAGGGGCCGCGATCGTCAATTACACGATCGTCGATGCTGATGTGAAAGGCCCGTTCCTGGCGAAGGTTCCCGCAAAGATGGAGAGCATGAAGAGTCTGCCGGCGCTGAACTACACCAGCCCGCGCGAGGCGCTCGCCGAGAAATTCCATATGAGCGAGCCGCTGCTTCAGGCGCTCAATCCCGGACGGAAGTTCGACAAGGCCGGGGAGACTATCGCGGTTGCGAACGTGCTCGACGTCGGAAAGCCTCCGGCGATTGCGCGCATGGAAGTCGACAAGACGCGACAGACTCTCAGCGCATTCGACGCGGCGGGGAAGCTGCTCGCCTTCTATCCCGCGACGGTCGGCAGCACGGAGAAGCCGACGCCGACCGGCACGTTGAAGGTGACGGCGATCAACAAGAACCCGACCTATCGCTACAATCCCAAATACAAGTTCAAGGGCGTCAAATCAAACAAGCCGTTCACGATCAAGCCCGGCCCTAACAATCCGGTCGGCGTGGTGTGGATCAACCTCTCGGGGGAAGGCTACGGCATTCACGGCACCGGCAATCCCGGCCTGGTCTCCAAGGCGGCATCCCATGGCTGCGTCCGGCTCACGAACTGGGATGCGCTGCGCGTTGCGGCCGGTGTTGCGAAAGGGACGCCGGTTACGTTCGTCGAGGGCGCGCGATAATGCGGTGACCGCAGGAGACGACGGCTATTGGTCGGTCGGACGCTTTCTGCTCAGGAATTCCGGCATCGCATCGTGACTCGCAGGTAGGCTGTCGTCCAGCAACAGGAAGTGCACGCAGCCCTCGACGGTTTGCGATGTGCGAGCAAATTGTTCGGCGAGGCTTAGAATGATTGCGCGCTTGTCCGGCTCCATGATGCAATAGAACGCCAGCGTCAGTCTGAGGGCTTCCTTGTCGTCGGGGCGGCCGAGCATTCAAGTCTCCGAGAATTCGCAGCAGGCCGCAGCGCGCGTGAGGCCGCTAGTCCCGTTCGGCATCTTGACATCGGCAGCAACGGCTTCCGAGCGGAGATTCTCCGCGATCGCCGATGAGGCTTCGCGGACAAATCCTGCGGCGCGAATCGCTTCGGCGACGAAGCGCAAGTCGATGCGGAAGTGCAGGGCGCGCAGTAGATCCTGTCTGTTTTGTTTTCGGGGCGCGCTCGCTTCGTCATTCGGGGCGTGCGAAGCACGAGCCCGGAATCCATTTCACCACCAACGCTGAGGCGCGATGGATTTCGGGCTCAGCCCTTTGGGCCGCCCCGGAATGACGAGCGAGGGCAGGCGCGGGCCCATGCAACCGATTGCCCGACGGCGCAAGCTCCCTGCGCCCGCTGCAAGAGAGGGCGGAACGAAGAGTAAAGCTCGGGCAATCATGTCGCGAGAATGCGAAGCCATCGCCCACCGACCGCGCAACACATTTGGTGTCGTCCCTGCGAAAGCAGGGACCCATAACCACAGATGTCTGACGTTGAAGGACGGTGGAACGACGAGTCCCGCTCACTACATCCGCCGCGGAGTACGGGTCCCTGCTTTCGCAGGGACGACCGCCGGAAGGAGCGCGGCCTCTCAGCTTTAGCGCGGCGGCGGCCTTATTGATCCACCTTCGGCGACTTGGCTGCAATGTCGAAGCCGAGCCGCAGCGCACGTTCCTGGCGCTCTTCCGACAAGAACCTCAGCTCCCGTTCCAGCGACCGCGCAACCTCGTCCTGCGTTTCCTTGGAGTGGCGGCGGGAGCCGCCTTGCGGTTTGGCCGGTTGGGCAGTCACGGGAGAACCCTTGTCATCGCAGTGTCATACGCCCTGATGCCACGGCCAGCGTCGGCACGACAATCAAAAAGAATTCAGCTGACACCGTTTGGAATGTTTGTTGTGCAACTGACTCAAATTTGAGCAGGAAATTCTCTCGGACCTCGTCTGAGCCTCGCCGCGAACACAACCGTATTCAGGCGGGACCTGCGATCTCATCAATTCGGATGAGAGCGCTCGGTTCCCACGAAATCATTTCCGGAATCGCACGAAGACGTCCTGAAACCGACAAGGTCTAACCTTAGTAGCGTTGTGAACGACGGAGCCTGGTGAGACGCTGACAACCGTGGTCGTGAGATTCACGATCTGGGTCGTGAGGTCCGCCGGTCCTCCTGAGACGTTGGGGTTGATCTCGGAAATGAAGAAGCCGAACGCTGTGCCATATGTCTGGGCGGCCGCGCTGATCGCGGTCGTGATCTGGGGCGTGAGCGGCACCCCGCAGATGGCACACACCTCCGCCAACACGCATCTGGCCCGGGCGCGGTAGAGCCCGAGAGGCCCGGCTAGAGCTTCGGGCGCAGCGAGCGCTGCATATCCATCGTGTAGGTGTAGCGCCCTTCGGGGTGCGTTGTGATAGTCACCTCGAACAGTTCCTCGCGTACGCCGTAGTAGCGGCGGACCACGGTGAGCGCCGGCGAGCCGGTCTTAACGCCGAGCGACTTGGCGATCGGCGCGGGCATGCCCCGGACGAAGATCTCCATCTGCGCGCGCTCGGTGACCTGGCCGTACATCTTGGCGATCTGCTCGTGCACCGGGGTGCGGCCGTGGTCGCTGCGTGTCACCACATCGGCGAACCGGCGCAGCACATAGATCTCGGTCCAGCCGAGCGGCGCGGCGAACTGGTCCGAGCGGCGCACCGCCTCGATCAGGAACCAGCTCCTGCCGGGCTCGCATTTCAGAAGTCCCGCCAGCTTGCGGTCGGCCACGATGTCGCTGCTGGCAACGACGTCGCGGTAGGTTTCGTTGGAATAGCGCAGCCACTCGCCGAGCGACTTGACGCTGTGGGTAAACAGCACCGGCGGCTCGGAGGCGATCACCACCGAACCGAGGCCGGCGCGGCGCACGATCAGGCCCTGGTCGATCAGGATACGCAGCGCCTCGCGCACGGTCTGGCGGCTCGCCTGGTAGCTCGCCATCAACTCGGTTTCGGTCGGCAGCAGATTGCCGACTGCGTAGGTGCCGAGCCGGATGTCCTTCTGCAGTCCGGTGGCGATGTCGCGGTAGCGGGACGATCTCGCTCGGTCCGGTTGTTCAGACATGGCGGATCACTGGTATGCTGTATGGCAGGCGACCGGATGTCCTGTCTGCATCGATTGCAGCGCGGCCTCGAATGCGGCGAGCGTCGCGAGCACATCTGCCTCCGGTACCGGGAACGGCTGTCTGCCTTCGACCGCGTCGGCAAAGGCGGCGAGTTCCGCGGTGAGCGTGTTGACGGCCGGATAACGCCTCGTCGCAGGTGCTTCGCCGGATGTCCGTAGCACCATCGTCCCCTCGTCGAGCACCTCTGCCGATCCCTTCGTTCCGAACACATGCACGCGCCAATAGAACGGTGTTGCGCGGATCGTCGCAAGGGTTGCATTGACGCCATTCACAAATTCAATCGCTAAAGTTGCAGTGTCGAGCGGCGGCGGTCCCGCCTCGCGTTCGCTCAACCGGGCATAGACCCGGCGTGCCGGACCAAGCAGGCTGACGAAGCCGTCGAGCACATGCAGCCCCGCGCCGGTCAGTCCGCCGCCGGGTGACTCCTCCGGCGACAGCCGCCAGCCCTGCGTGATGGCCTGCGAGTTCTCGTTGCTGTTGTGGCCCTCGACATGCAGGATTGTGCCGAGTTCGCCGGAGGCTGCGATCGCGCGCAGCGCCTGCATCGAGGGCCAGAACCGGCGGTTATGCCCGACTGCGAGCAGCACGCCGGCGTCGCGGCAGGCCGCGAACATCTCGGCTGCATCGTCGCGCCGGAGCGCCAACGGCTTCTCGCAAAACACCTGCTTACCGGCTCTGGCGGCCGCGATCACCTGGCCCTTGTGCAGCGAATGCGGCGTTGCCAGCAGCACGGCATCGATGCCTGGCTGGGCGAGCACGGCCTCCAGGCTTGGCGCAGGCGACAGGCCGTGCGCCGCGCAGAAGCTCGCGGCGCCGGCGATGTCGGGTTCCACCGCGCTGACGATCCTGAGCCGGGGCTCGCTCTGCGCAGCCTCGACCAGCGCGCGGCCCCAGCGGCCGAGGCCCGCGATCGCACAATTGATCATGAGTGGTCCTTGTCCTGATCGCGTCCGGCACGGATCGCCTCGATGATTGCGGCGCTGTCGCTGTCCGGACCCTGACGCGCGATCGCTGCGCGCAGCAGTTCGGCTTGCACGGAGGTCAGCGGCAGAGGCAGGCCGTGGCGGCCAGCCTCCTGCAGGATCAGTTCGGCGTCCTTCAAGGTCTGCGCGATGTGCGATTGCGGCGAGAAATCCCGCGCCAGCATCTTCGGTCCCTTGTTGTCCATCACTCTGGAATATGCCGCCGATTGCCGCGCCGTCGCAAGGAAGGTCGCGCCGTCGAGGCCGAGCGCCTCGGCAAGTGCGATGCCTTCGGCCAGCGCGGCGCGGTTGTTCTGCAGGATCAGGTTGATGGCGAGCTTGGTGCGGCTGGCATTGCCGATCGCGCCGACATTGATCCGCTGCGGGCAGAGGATGTCGAGCGTTGCCGCGGCGGCCGCGATGATGTCGGCGTCACCGGCGACCAGCGCGGTGGCCGTGCCGGCGCGCACCTCGGCGCTGGTGCCCGAGATCGGCGCTTCGATGAAGCCAACGCGCGCGTGCGCCGCGAATTCGGCGATCGCCGTGATCTCGCCCGGCGCGCAGGTGGTGGTGCAGATCACGACCGGCGGCAGCCTGGCGTTGGCAAGGTCCGGCAGCAATCCCTTGACCTGGGCCGCGTCGTACACCGCGATCACGATGGTCCGGCAGCGTGCCGCGACGTCGGCGGCGAAGGCCGCGAACTCGGCGCCGCTCGACCTCAGCCCATCGGTCTTCGCCGAATCGATATCGAAGCCGATTACGCCTACGCCGGCATCGATCAGTCGCGCGGAAAGCGCCGATCCCATCAGCCCCAATCCGATCATGCCGACTGGTGTCTCGCGAGACATGATGCGACGCCGCTTCGCGCTATTGCGGCTGGATGCCGGCCGCCTTCACCTCCGCCGACCAGCGCACGACCTCGCTCTTGACGAAGGCGCCGAACTCGGCCGGCGCCAGCGGCGCCACGATCACGCCGACATCGGCGAGTTTTTTCCTGGTTTCCGGCATCGCGAGGTATTTGGCGCACTCGGCGTAGATCCTGTTGACGATCGGTTCCGGCGTGCCGGCCGGCGCGAACAGCCCGTACCAGATGGTGGCCTCGAAGCCGGGCATCGCTTCGGAGAGGGCGGGCAGGCCGGGCGTGAGCTCGTTGCGCGCCGCGGATGTGACGGCGATGCCGCGCAAGGTGCCGCCCTGCATCTGCGGGATCGCAACCGAGAAATCGCCGAAGGTCAGGTCGATCACGCCCGCCATCACGTCGGTCATCGCCTGCGGCACGCCGCGGTAGGAGGCCGCGATCAGCGACAGGCCGCCGCGCGACTGCAGCTGCGCGATCGAGATCTGCGATGCGCCGGAGCCGTAGCCGGCCGTCAGATTGGGAGTGGCCTTGGCGTAGCTGAGGAACTGCGGCAGGTCCTTGGTCGCGAGCTTCGGGTTGACCAGCAGCACCATCGCCGTCGTGGTGGTGCGGATCACGGGCGCGAAATCCTTCACCGGGTCGTAGGGCAGGCTCTTGAGCGTCGCGACGTTGCTGGCATGGGTGGTGTTGGTGCCCATCAACAGCGTGTAGCCGTCGGGCGCGCTGCGGGCGACTTCCTGGGCGCCGATGCTGCCGAGCGCGCCGGCGCGATTCTCGATCAGCACGGTCTGACCGAATGCGTCCTGCAGATGCTGGCCGACCAGCCGCGCGACATTGTCGGGGCCGGCGCCGGCCGGGAAGGGCACGATGATCTTGAGCGGCCGTTGCGGGAAATCGTCCGCGGCGAGTGCCGGCAGGCCCGGAAGTGCCGCGAGCAGGACGACGAGCAGCCCCAGCCGTAACTTCATCCCGGTCCCCTCCGCGTCCGCTTTTGCAGATTTATACGGACAAATGCATCCGAATGGCAAGCGCCCGGCCCTTCGGAATATTGAGGTGCGCAGTATTTATCCGTATAAATAGCCCATACAGGGGAGCCAGACGACGATGGTGGACATCAGTGATCTCCATGCGCGCGGGCTGCGCCGGCGCCAGAAGATGTTCGGCGAGGGCGATGTCGCCAAGCGGATGGCGGCCGCGGGCGATTTCGGCACGCCGCTGCAAAACATCATCAATGCCTATGTCTATGGCGACGTCTGGGAGCGCAGCGGGCTGTCCGACCAGATCCGCAGCCTGGTGATGCTCGGCATCACCGCGGCGAGCAGCAAGCCGACCGAGTTCCGCGTGCATGCCAAGGGCGCGCTCGCCAATGGCTGCACCGCCGCGCAGGTGCAGGACGTGCTGTTGCTGGTCGCGATGTATTGCGGCATTCCGGCCGCGATCGAGACCAGCAAGATTGCAGCCGAGGTGTTCGGCGAGGTGCCTGCGGAGGGGTAGGGCACAGGCCCGTGCCGTGATAGGGACGTTGCCGACTGCGACCGGCAACAGGATCTGCCCATGTCCGCCTTCCCGACCTCGACCACTGTGCTCGATTCCGTGCTGTTTCGCGATGCCTTCGGCACGCGCGCGATGCGCGAGGTGTTTTCCGATCTGCGGCTGATCGAACGCTATGCCGAGGTCGAAGTCGCGCTGGCGAAGGCCGAAGCGCGCTGCGGCGTGATTCCGGTTGACGCGGCCGAGCAGATTGCGGAGCGGACCAATGTCGCCGCGTTCGATTTCGATCTGCTGCGGCAGGAGACCGATGTGGTCGGCTACCCGATCCTGCCGCTGGTGCATCAGATGGCAAAGCAGTGCGGCGAGGCCGGCCGCTATGTCCATTGGGGCGCGACCACCCAGGACATCATGGACACCGCGGTGGTGCTGCAACTGCGCGATGGCCTGGAGATCATCGAGGATGACATCGCTGCGTTGCGCGGCATCCTCGTCGATCTCTCGAAGAAATACCGCGACACGCCGATGGCCGGCCGCACCCATTTGCAGCAGGCGCTGCCGGTGACCTTCGGCTACAAGACCGCAATCTGGCTCGCCGCGTTCGATCGGCACGCCGTGCGACTGGCAGAGCTGAAGCCGCGCGCACTGGTCGGCCAGTTCGCCGGCGCCGCCGGCACGCTGGCCTCGCTGGGCGACAAGGGCTTCGAGGTCCAGAAGGCGCTGTGCGAGGAACTCGGGCTCGGCGTTCCTGTCTCGACCTGGCATGTCGCGCGCGACGGTCTGGCGGAAGCGGTAAATTACCTCGCGCTGGTCACCGGAACACTCGGCAAGATCGCGCTCGACATCATGATCATGGCCTCGACCGAATTGGGCGAGGTCTACGAACCCTTCGTGATGGGACGCGGCGCGTCCTCGACCATGCCGCAGAAGCGCAACCCGATCTCGTCGGAGCTGATGCTCGCGGCCGCCAAGGCGGTGCGTCAGCATGCCGGCCTGATGCTGGACGCGATGGTGCAGGATTTCGAACGCGCCACCGGTCCGTGGCACGCCGAATGGATGGCGATCCCGGAAAGCTTTGTGCTGACAGCAGGCGCCTTACACCAGGCCAGGTTCGCGCTTGGCGGCCTGATCGTCAACGAGAAGCGGATGGCCGACAATCTCGACATCAGCCGCGGGCTGATCGTTGCTGAAGCCGTGATGATGGGCCTTGCGCCCGCGATCGGCCGGCAGGAGGCGCATGACGTCGTTTATGACGCCTGCCGTGTCGCCAACGACAAGGGCCTGACGCTGGCCGAGGCGCTGGCCGCGGATGATCGCGTCGCGAGCCGGATCGATCGGGCGACGATCGACCGCCTCACCGCGCCGAAAAACTATCTCGGCCTTGCGCCCGAGATGGTCGACCGGGTGCTGACGTCTGTGAAGCGGTAAAATTCGACGCAATTGCTCGCTGTGGCGTGATCGGGCGCAGCGGGCGGGAACCTTGCGGATGCGGATCGAATTGGACTACGAATCGTGAAGAGACCCTCAAACGACACGGCGCTTCATGACCGCACATCAACGCAATCTTTCCGCCTCGATCGATCCGGTGAAACTCGATCGGCTCGCCGAAGTCGCAATCAAGGTCGGCCTGCAGCTGCAGCCGGGGCAGGATTTGCTGCTGACGGCGCCTGCGGCGGCAATGCCGCTGGTGCGGCGGGTCGTGGAGCATGCCTACAAGGCCGGTGCGGGTCTCGTGACCCCGTTCTTCTCCGACGAAGAACTGACGCTGGCGCGCTACCGCTGCGCCAACGACGCGAGCTTCGATCGCGCCGCAGGCTGGCTCTATGAGGGCATGGCGAAGGCGTTCGGCGCCAACACCGCGCGGCTCGCGATCGTCGGCGACAATCCGATGCTGCTGTCGGGCGAAGACCCGACCAAGGTCGCGCGCGCCAGCAAGGCCAATTCGATCGCCTACCAGCCGGCGCTGGAGAAGATCGTCAATTTCGACACCAACTGGAACATCATCGCCTATCCGAGCACGTCCTGGGCCAAGCAGGTGTTCCCCGATGATGCCGAAGACGTCGCGGTGGCCAAGCTTGCCGACGCGATCTTCGCCGCGTCCCGGGTCGATCAGGACGGCGCCGTCGCCGCCTGGGACAAGCACAATGCCCGGCTGCGCGAGCGCACCGAATGGCTGAACGGCCAGCGCTTCCACGCACTGAAATATTCCGGTCCGGGAATGGACCTCACGATCGGGCTCGCCGACGGTCATGAATGGGAAGGCGGCGCGTCGACCGCCAAGAACGGCATTGTCTGCAATGCCAACATCCCGACCGAAGAGGTCTTCACGACGCCGCACTGCCGCCGCGTCAGCGGCCATGTCGTCAGTTCCAAGCCGCTGTCCTACCAGGGCACGCTGATCGACAACATCTCGGTCAAGTTCGAGGAAGGCCGCATCGTCGAGGCGAAGGCCTCGCGCGGCGAGGAAGTGCTGAACAAGGTGCTCGACACCGACGAGGGCGCGCGCCGGCTCGGTGAAGTCGCGCTGGTGCCGCACTCCTCGCCGATCTCGAAGAGCGGGCTGTTGTTCTTCAACACGCTGTTCGACGAGAACGCCGCCTCGCACATCGCGCTCGGCCAGTGCTACTCGAAATGCTTCGTCAACGGCGACAAGCTGACGCCGCAGCAGATCGCCGAGCAGGGCGGCAACAAGAGCCTGATCCACATCGACTGGATGATCGGTTCCGCCCACACCGACATCGACGGCATCCATGCCGACGGTCGCAGCGTGCCGGTATTCCGCAAGGGCGAGTGGGCGTAAGAGCTATGTCCGCTTCACCTCGCCCCGCTTGCGGGGAGAGGTCGGAACGCGTCGCTAGATACGTTCCGGGTGAGGGGGAGCCTTGGCGAATGCAGCTACCAACGAATATGCGGAGGCGGCCCCTCACCCCAACCCTCTCCCCGTAAGAACGGGGCGAGGGAGCGCAGTTCGCACGTTATTGAAACCGCCGCTCGCGCGCGGCGATCAGTTCGCCTCGCATCGCCAAGAAGCGACAGGTCTCGTGCTGTGGCCGGAAGCCGAGGCGGCGATAGATCTTCAGCGCGGCGGCGTTGCGGCTCGAGACATTGAGCCAGCAGGGATGTTCGATCGACACGTCGTGTGCGCTCAGCACCCGATAGACCAAGAGCTGGCCGAGCCCGCGTCCCTGCCGCGCCGGGTCGACGGCGACCGACTCGATCCACATCGAGTTCCGCTCCGGTTCGGTCAGGCAGAAGCCCGACATCTGTCCGTCCTCCGAGGCGATCCAGACCTCGCTCTCGGTCAGGACCTGCGCCATCTCCTCCGGCGAATACAGCCGGAACGCGGCGTCCGAGGCATAGGCGGCGTTGTGGATGCGCGCGACCTCGCCCGCGCAGGCGGTGACGTCTGAGACCTGCTCGATGGTGGCGCGGGCGGCCGCGAGCGTTCGCGCCGGCTGCAACGGCTCGACGCACTTCATCCCGATCTCGGACTCGACATGAACAAAGCCGAAAGCAGCGACGAAGGCCATTCCCGCCGGCCAGTCGCTGCTCACCAGCGTCTGCACGGTAAGATCGGCGTCGGTGTCGATCGCAAGGACGTCGTCGACCAGCGCCAGGCCGATCCGGCGGCGCCGCATCTCGGGCGCCACGACGATCTTGAGGAACCTGGAATGGTGCGCGCCCTGGTCGCGCAGCGAGGACTCGGCGAGCCCGACAAGCCGGCCATTCAGCTCGGCAATACGAAAGTCGCGCCCGCCACGGTTCTGCGGCAGCTTCAGGAACTGGTCCCATTGCGGCAGCGTGACAGGTCCTAGCCGCGGTTCCACCGCAGCTGCCTTTGCGTAAAGTGCGACCACCGCTTCCGCATCAGCCTCTCGAAGCGGCCGGATGGTGATGCTGTCATCCATGAGTCGGAAGTTTACCCGATATCGAGCCGATAGACATCCTTTGCCGTCTTCAAGAACAACGCCGTCTTCTCGGCTTCGCTATATTGTGATGCAAGCCGTTTAAAGGTGTTGAAGATCACCTGATAGCTGCACTGTCCCTTATCAGGTGGGAAGTTGCTCTCGAACATGCAACGGTTCGGGCCGAAAGCCTCGATGCAGGTCTCCACATAGGGCCGCCAGGCGGCGGCGAGTTCCTCCGACGAGGGCGGCCGGGGGCGCAGGTGGAAGTCATAGCCGAGCAGGCACATCGCCAGCCCGCCGAGCTTGACCACGACGTTCGGGCATCTGGCGATCTCCTGGATCGACGCCTTCCAGAGCGGAAAGGTCTCCGCGCGCTTGCCGGCGAAGCGGCCGGTGCCGACCGGGCCGCCGCAATGGTCGAGCACGATCCGTGTGTCGGGGAAGGCGCGGGCGAGGTCGGTAAGCTCGCCGATCTGCGGGTGGAACAACCAGGCATCGAAGCTCAGGCCGAGCGGCGCCAGGCAGGCAAACCCCTTGCGGAAGGTGGCATCGAGCAGGATTCCCTTCGGCCGGTTTGCATACATGTGGGCGACATTGGGGTCCTCGTCCCAGGCCGAGGAGTGGCGGATGCCGCGGAACCGGCCGTTGCCGGCGGCAATCTCGGCCTCCAGGACCGCCTTGGCCTGGTCGCCGATCAGAAGGTTAACGTGGCTGACGATGCCGGCGCAGATCGCCGCCTTGCCGTAGCCTCCGCTCGCCGCCATCGCCGCGACGCCGTTGGCGAACTCGACCTCGCCGACGGGGCGGAACGCCTCCGGGCCATCGGCGCGGTACATCGACCGGCAATCGACATAGACCGTCGCCACGATGTTGTGACCTGAGGCAATGTCGTCGCGCATGTCCTCGATCAGGTAGCGCAAGCCCCCGCGATCCCAGAGGTGGTGATGCGGATCGACGATCGGCCGGTCAGGATCGATGATCTCCTCGGTGTATTGGGCGAGCCAGTCTTCGCGCGGATCGGCATAGAGTCCGCTGGCGGAGGCGGGTAACGTGCTGGCCATCGATTTTCACTCCCGTTGGTTTTGCTTCTTCTTGAACAGAGTCATTACACGCCGTCGAGAATGATCACCGTCGGCGTCGCAGGCAGGGTGTCGCGCGAAATCCGTAAGGTACGCTCGCCGCCGCGGCGGTCGATGTCGAATTGCTGGCCGATCAGGCGCATGAACTCATCGAGCGGGGTGGCGAAGCGGTGCATCGGCAGCACCACCGATGCACGCAGCCGCTTGGTGATCTCGGAGATGCCGTCGAGCGACATCGTATAGGTGCCGTCGATCGGCACCATCACGATGTCGAGCCGGCCGATCGCTGCGAAATGGCTGTCGTCCAGCTTGACGTGGAGGTGGCCGAGATGGCCGATGCAGAGGCCGGCGACCTCGAAGATGAAGATCGAGTTGCCGTCCTTGATCATCTCGCCGCCGGAGTCTTCGCCCCAATAGCGGCGGATGTCGGTGGTGACGTTGCGGATATAGACGTCGCCGATGCGGTCAGCGTAATGCGCGGCCTGGCCGTTCTCACCCCAGCCGTGCAGCACATGGGGGATCCTCGGGTCGGGAAACAGCGTGTAATGCGTCGCGTGAGCCCGGTTCATTGTCGCGACGTCGGGCAATCGCCCGGTCCGATAGACGCCGTTGTAGTCGGTCGCGATCCGGACGCCGCCGGGCGTGTCGATATAATAGGTCGAATGGCCGGCATAGGTGATCGCGACCTCGTCGGCCTTGGCAGCGACGCGCCGGAAGTTCACCGGAATGGCACGTGGCGGCGCGTTGGCCATCGCCAAGCACTCGCTGCGCTGGGCATCTTGCGCGACGGCATGGCTGGTCAAGGTTCCCAGCAAGACGAGCGCGGCGAGCAATCTCAGCATGACCTGTTCCGTCTTTGGCGGCGCAAGCCTACCGCGCAATTGCCTTGCCGTCATGATGAGACCAGCGCATCGCTCCATGGCGCTGATTGCAACATGATCCAGGCGATTATTGTGCCGGGACGCGCTACCATGCCGTGCAGATCTTGGAGATCAGGGAGTTCTGCGTGACCGACACCGCCTCTTCGCCACGTGCATCACCGACCAAACGGCTTGAGCCATTGCGCCATGTCGACGCAGGTGTGCTCAACATCGCCTATTACGAGGCCGGCCCGGCGGACGGTCCGGTCGTGCTGCTGATGCACGGCTTCCCCTACGACATCCACTCCTTTGTCGACGTTGCGCCGATACTGGCGGCGGAGGGCTGCCGGGTCATCGTGCCCTATCTGCGCGGTTACGGGCCGACGGTATTCCGCGACAAGGCGACGCCGCGCTCGGGCGAGCAGGCCGCGGTCGGGGCCGACATGATGGCGCTGATGGATGCGCTCGGCATCAAGCGCGCAGTGTTCGCCGGCTATGACTGGGGCGGCCGTGCCGCGTCGATCGGTGCGGCGTTGTGGCCGGAACGCTGCATCGGGCTGGTCTGCACCAATGGCTACATGATCCAGGACATCGCGCATGCGATGGTGCCGGCGCCGCCGGATCGCGAGGTGCCGCTGTGGTATCAGTACTACTTCCAGCTCGAGCGGGGGCGCGCAGGGCTTGCCGCCAACCGGCGCGGCATCGCGAAAATTCTGTGGTCGCAATGGTCACCCACCTGGGCGTTCGACGAGGCCTGCTTCGAGCGGACTGCGGTCGCATTCGACAATCCTGATTATGTCGACGTCGTGATCCACAGTTATCGGCATCGTTACGGCGTTGTCGAAGGAGACCCGCAATATGCGGATCTGCAGCGGCGGCTCGACACATTGCCTGTGATCAAGGTCCCGGCCATCTCGCTCGACGGCGCCGACGACGGCGTGACGTTCGTGTCCGACGGCAGTCGCACCGCGGCAAAGTACACGCGCCGCCTGGCCCATCGCGCAATTCCGGGCGTCGGCCACAATGTGCCGCAGGAAGCGCCGGAGGCATTTGCCGTGGCGGTGATCGAGGTGATGAAGGCTTAAGCGCGGTCTCACGCTTGCCGCGGGCTGATCTTCCAGGCGATGGCGAGCGTCATCAGCGTCAGAATGCCGCTGACCAGCGCAGCTCCCGGAATCGTCAGCGCCAATGCCGCGGTTGCGGCCCAGCCGATCGAGGAGAAGGCCTCCGCGAAGGTGGCGATCCGGGAGGAGGTCTGGCGCCGGCGGAACTGGCTGCGCTTGGCCTGCGCGCGGAACCAGAGCTGGACGGCGGCGGCGGATGCGGTCGCGATAATGATCGCGATTGCCGTCACCGCAGCCTGCTGCGGCGAGGCGAATACCAATGCGGCCACCAGCGGCGCGAAGACCACGGCGATTGCGATCAGCACGACCTCGATCTTGGCGCGGGTCACGCGCGACGGCGGCAGCGGCGCGGTCGCCACCAGATCGGGAGCGTCTTCGCCGGAGATGGTTAGCCAGGCAAGCCCGCCGGCGAGCTGGCCCGCGGCCATCACGATGACAGGCGTAATCAGCACGATCGCGGTCGACGTGCCGGAGAAGCTGCGCCACAGCATCAGCGCCGGCGGCAACAGATAGAGCATCTGCATCAGGCTCTGCGACAGCAGCCACGGATCGCGGCGCAGCAGCAAGATCTCCTTGCGTCGCAACGCCTGCTGCCGCGAGCCGGGGCGGAACGCGCGGGCGCGCCCCTGCGTGACCGCGGCCGGATTGGCGGCGACGCTTGCGACCGTGTCGGCAAACCGCGGTGCGAACACCGCCATCACGACGCCGAGCAACACGAGGCTTGCTGCGAGCAGCAGCATCATGATCTCGAGATCGCCGAGTGAGGCGCGCGCCGGCCACCAGAGCAGGCTGTCGAGGGCGGGAGCAATTCGTGCCGCGGTATCCGAGGTCAGAAAGGCAAACCGCGACAGGGTGCCATAGGACAGCACGGCGACGATCTGCAGCGCGATGACGAAGCCTGCGCCGATGACGGCGGAGACGATCTGCGCCACAAGCCGGGTCCGGCTCGGCCCGATCAGGCGAAACAGGAAGGCGGTGACGGCGATCGCCGTGGCGGCCGCCGACAGCCCGATCGCAAGCACGACGCCGAAGCCGGCGAGCCAACGCGGGCCGCCGAGATACACCAGCACGTCGATGAAGGGCGTCGACAGCAGCAGCGCCATGCTGCTCACCGTCAGCGCGATGGCGGCGATCCGGATCGAGAAGATGTTGGTGAGCTTCGCCGGCGAGGACATGATCAAATCGAGATCGGCGCGGGCATAGAACACGCGCGTCACCGACTCGATCGCCTGCGAGAGCATCAGCGCCCAGGCCAGGAGGATCGTCGCGGTCAGCACGATCAGCGAGGACGGATCGAGCGGAAACCGCAGATCGGCATAGCGGCTGACCACGGCATAGGCCGGCAGATGCAGGATCGCCGCGAAGATCAGGAGGCCGATCACCGCGCGATTGCGCCGGCGCCGGCCGCCGGTCATCATCGCCAGCCATTCGCGCCATGCCAGACGGAATTCGTGGCGGGCGAACCAGGAGAGATGGGCGACCGAGCTCACGCGGCCGCCGCTTCGGTATCGACCAGCGCGATGAACATGTCCTCGAGCGTGGTGTCGTTGCGGCCGTTCTGCTCGCGCAGTTCGGCCAGCGTGCCCTCGGCGATCAGCCTGCCTGCCGCGATCACGCCGATGCGGTCGGCCATGCGCTCGGCGACTTCGAGAATGTGGGTGGTCATGATCACGGTGCAGCCGGTGCGGACGCGCTCCTGCAACAGCCCCTTAACGTGACGCGCCGACAGCGCGTCGAGGCCGGTCAGCGGTTCATCGAGAATGATCAGGCGCGGATCGTGCACCAGCGCACCGGCGAGCGCCACCTTCTGGCGCATGCCCTTGGAGAAACCTTCGCAGCGCTCGTTGAGATGCGGCTCGAGCCCGAGTGACACCAGGAGGTCGCGCGCCGACCGCTCCGACGTGCGGGGATCGATGCCCCACAGGCCGGCGACGAATTCGAGATATTCCAGCGGCGTCAGCTTGTCGTAGATCATCGGCTCGTCGGACACCCAGGCCATGATCTGCTTGGCGGCGACCGGATCGGCCAGCGCGTCGATGCCGAGGATCGACACCGAGCCGGCATCGGGCCGCAGCAGTCCTGCCACCATGCGCAGCGTCGTGGTCTTGCCTGCGCCGTTCGGTCCGAGCAGCGCATAGAACTCGCCGACCCGGATGGTGAGATCGAGCGCGTCGACCGCCGGGCGGTCAAAACGCTTGGTTAACCCTCGCACGGCGAGTGCGGACAGTTGCGATGTCATGGTGCGTGGCGATCCGGGATTTCGCTCGTCGGTTGCGCAAACTTGGACAAAAACCGTTTCGGTGCAGTGAATCTCACGGGGCAAATCGAATGCGATATCCGTATTAGTCCGTGCTGCGGTATATCTCCGCAAATGTGATGATATAGCCCGATCAGCGGTTTGTTGACAGGGATCGGGCGTTTTGGCTCAATCGGGGCGGACATAGGCGGCTTTCAGCGCTCCCGACACAAGGGCGCGAAGGCGGGATGCAACGAGCGATCGGATAAGAATCGCCGGGCATCGGGGAGGGAACGATGCTGGACTTTGTTCAGCAGCTCGTCAGCGGCATTGCGCTCGGCTGCGTTTACGGCCTGATCGCGCTCGGCTTCGTGCTGGTCTACAAGGCAACCGAGGTCGTCAATTTCGCGCAAGGCGATTTGATGATGCTGGGCGGCTTTTTCGCCTTCACCTTCATCGGCATGCTCGGGCTGAATTACTGGGTCGGCTTCGCCGGCGCGGTGATCTGCATGGCGCTGTTCGGCATGCTGGCCGAGCGGCTCGTGGTGCGGCCGATCCTCGGCTATCCGCAGTTCTCCATCATCATGGCGACGATCGGGCTCGGCTATTTCCTGCGTTCCGTCGCCGGCATGATCTGGGGCACCGACGACTTCAAGATCGAAACGCCGTTCAGCCAGGGCGTGCTGCGAATTGGCAGCCTCGTGCTCGCCTACGACAAGCTGTCGGTGATCGCGGCGACCATCATCCTGTGCGCGCTGCTCTATCTGTTCTTCAACCGCACCACGCTCGGCACCGCGATGCGCGCCAGCTCCGAGAACATGCTGGCTGCCTATTACATGGGCATCCCGGTCAAGCGCGTGGTCTCGATCGTCTGGGCGATCTCGGCGGCGGTGGCGACCTGCGCCGGCGTGCTGCTGGCGCCGATCACCTTCATCCATTCCAACGTCGGCTTGGTGCTGGGACTGAAGGCGTTTCCGGCCGCGGTGCTCGGCGGCTTCGGCTCGATCCCGGGTGCGGTGGTCGGCGGCGTCCTGATCGGCGTGATCGAGAGCATGGCCGGCTTCTATCTGCCGCAGGGATGGAAGGACGTCGCACCCTACATCGTGCTGCTCGCAGTGCTGCTGCTCAAGCCTGAGGGCCTGTTCGGCCTTCATGTCCGCAAGAAGGTTTGAGGAGGAAGCATGCGGTTTCTCTTCAAGACCGACTATGAAGACGACATCAGGCTGTTTCCGCATTCCGGCTACGTCTATTCTTACGGCCTGCTGCTGGCGGTGCTGCTGATCGCGCCCTATGTGCTCTCGAGCTATCTGATGAGCCAGCTGGTCTTCGTCTGCATCTACGCGACGGTCGGCGTCGGGCTCTTGATCCTGACCGGCTTCACCGGACAGGCCTCGCTCGGCCATGCCGCGTTTCTGGCGATCGGCGCCTACACCGCGGCCTATCTGCAGCAATTCAACGTGCCGTTTCCAGTGTACTTCCTCGCTGCCGGGCTGTTGACCGGCGTCGTCGGCGCACTGGTCGGATTTCCGGCGCTGCGGCTGCAGGGCATCTATCTCGTGATTGCCACGATCTCGTTTGCCTTCATTGTCGAAGAAATCATGGCGCGCTGGGAAAGCGTAACCAACGGCAATGAGGGCATGCGGGTCAAGACCATGCAGCTCTTCGGCACCACGGTGTCGCGCGACGGCCCGACCTTCTATTATCTCTGCCTTGCGGTGCTGGTGCTGACCATCGTCGGCACGCTCAATCTGCTGCGCTCGCCGACCGGGCGCGCCTTTGTCGCGATCCGCGACAGCGAGACCGCGGCGCGCAGCATGGGCATCAATGTCGCGCTCTACAAGGTGAAGTCGTTCGCGATCTCGGCTGGTATCACCGGCTTTGCCGGCGTGCTGTTCGCCCACAAGCTGTCCTTCATCTCGCCCGAGATGTTCACGCTGCAGCTCTCGATCGAGTTCATCATCGTGATCCTGATCGGCGGCACGTTCAGCCTGCACGGTGCGGTGCTGGGCGCGATCTTCCTGGTCATGATCGATCCGTTCCTGACCTATCTGAAGGACGACATGCCCGGCGTGATCGCGGGCGCTGCGGCCACGCTGGGCGCCGGCGCCGAGCGCGCGGGCCACATCCAGGATGCGGTCGCAGCCTTTGCCTCCGCCAACGGGCTGAAGGGCGCGATCTACGGCGTCATCATCGTGGTGTTCGTACTCTTCGAGCCCTTGGGACTTTATGGCCGCTGGCTCAAGATCAAGCTCTTCTTCCAGTTGTTCCCGCTCTACAAGCGCGCGACCTTCAAGCGGCAGAAGATCTACGTGAAATCGGAGCGGAACCGATGAGCTATTTCCGCGCCGAGAACCTGTCCCTGCATTTCGGCGGCCTCAAAGCGGTCGATGCTGTCAGCTTCGCGGTCGAGAAGGGCGAGATCCTCTCGATCATAGGGCCGAATGGCGCCGGCAAGAGCTCGATCTTCAACCTGATCTCGCGCATCTATCCGCCGACCTCGGGCAAGATCTTCTTCGAGGATCAGGACATCACCCAGCAGCCGGCCTACGATATCGCGCGGCTCGGCATCGCGCGCACCTTCCAGAACATCGAGCTGTTCGAGAATGCGACCGTGCTGAGCAATCTCCTGGTCGGCCGCCATCGTCATTCCACCACGCAGCTCTGGCAGGAGCTGTTGTTCCTGCCGAGCGTCCGCGCCGGCGAGAAGGCGCATCGCCGCCGGGTCGAGCAGGTGATCGAATTCCTCGATCTCGAGCCCTACCGCGACAAGTTGATCTCGGGCCTGCCCTACGGCGTGCGCAAGGTGATCGAGCTGGCGCGGGCGCTGTGCTCGGAGCCGAAGCTGATCCTGCTCGACGAGCCGTCGTCCGGCCTCAATGTCGAAGAGACCGACGACATGTCGTTCTGGATCCGTGACATGAAGAGCGAGCTCGGCATCACCGTGTTGATGGTCGAGCACGACATGACGCTGGTCAATCGGGTCTCCGACCGCGTGATCGCGCTGAACTACGGCCGGGTGCTGGCGATGGGCTCGCCCTCGGAAGTACAGCACCATCCCGACGTCGTCGCAGCCTATCTCGGCGCATGAGGATGATGGCATGAGCACATCGGAGATCATCCTGAGGCTCTCCAACATCGAAAGCTATTACGGGCCGATCATGGCCATCCGCGGCATCAGCCTCGAGGTGCCGCGCGGCCGGATCGTGACGCTGCTCGGCGCCAACGGCGCCGGCAAGACCACGGTGCTGAAGACGATCTCCGGCATTCTCGACCCGCAGAAGGGATCGATCGAATTTTTGGGCAAGCCGATCCAGCGCATGGAGGCCGACCGGATCGTGCGGCTCGGCCTTAGCCATGTGCCGGAGGGACGCGAGGTGTTTCCGTTCCTGTCGGTGCGCGAGAACCTGATGATGGGCGCCTATCTGCGCAAGGACCGCGACGGTGTGGCGCAGGACCTCGAGCGCGTCTACGGCTATTTTCCACGGCTGAGGGAGCGGCTCGGCCAGCCGGCCGGCCAGCTTTCGGGCGGCGAGCAGCAGATGCTGGCGATCGGACGCGCGCTGATGAACCGGCCGACGCTGCTGCTGCTCGATGAGCCGTCGCTTGGGCTGTCGCCGATCCTGGTGAAGGAGATATTCACCATCATCCGCCGCGTCAACGAGGAGCAGGGCATGTCGATCCTGTTGGTCGAGCAGAATGCCAAGATCGCGCTGGAGACGGCGCATTACGGCTATGTGCTGGAGATCGGCCGCGTCGTCATGAACGACACCTGCGAGCGGCTGATGAATTCACCAGATATCCAGGAGTTCTATCTCGGCGCCAAGGAAGCCGGCGCCCGGGGCGAGCGGCGCTGGAAAAAGAAGAAAACCTGGCGCTGAGGAAGGTTGGCGTCGACGAAAGTCGACGCTGCGTTGCGGGAGAGTTGGAGCTAGATTTCAGGCCTGTTTCGCAAACAAGACCGGTACCCGAGCCGGCGCGTGAAACAAGCGGCAGAGGAGGGAGCGCGCATGGCAGGACCAGCGGTGCTGACGGTTGCCGACACGATCGCGCGGAGCTTTCTGCTCGCGGTGCAAACGCGTGGCGACAGGCCCGCGATCCGCGAGAAGAAGTTCGGTATCTGGCAGCCGACCAGCTGGCGCGAATGGCTGCAGATATCCAAGGACATCGCCTTCGGCCTGCATGCGACCGGCTTCCGCCCCGGCGACGTCGCCTCGATCATCGCCAATGCGGTGCCGGAATGGGTCTATGCCGACATGGGCATCCTGTGCGCCGGCGGCGTGTCGTCCGGCATCTATCCGACCGATTCCGCAGCGCAGGTCGAATATCTCATCAATGATTCCCACACCCGGGTGATCTTCGTCGAGGACGAGGAGCAGCTCGACAAGGTGCTGGCCTGCCGGTCGCGCTGTCCGACGCTGGACAAGATCGTCGTGTTCGACATGGAGGGCCTCTCCGGCTTCTCCGACCCGATGGTGCTGTCGCTCGCCGAATTCGCGGCACTCGGCCGCAATCATGCACAAGGCAATGACGCCTTGTGGGATGAGATGACCGGCAGCCGCACCGCCTCCGATCTCGCGATCCTGGTCTACACCTCAGGCACCACAGGCCCGCCCAAGGGCGCGATGCATTCCAACCGCAGCGTGACGCACCAGATGCGCCATGCCAACGATCTCTATCCCTCGACCGACAGCGAGGAGCGGCTGGTGTTCCTGCCGCTCTGCCACGTCGCCGAGCGGGTCGGCGGCTATTACATCTCGCTCGCGCTCGGCTCGGTGATGAATTTCGCAGAGAGCCCGGAGACGGTGCCGGACAATCTGCGCGAGGTGCAGCCGACCGCGTTCCTTGCGGTGCCCCGGATCTGGGAGAAGTTCTATTCCGGCATCACCATCGCGCTGAAGGACGCGACCCCGTTCCAGAACTGGATGTACGCCCGCGCGCTCGCGATCGGCAACCGGATGACCGAGTATCGCCTGGACGGCGAGATGCCGCCGCTGTCGCTGCGGCTCGCCAACCACGCTGCCTATTGGCTGGTGTTCCGCAACATCCGTCGCATGCTCGGGCTCGACCGCTGCCGGATCGCATTGACCGGCGCTGCGCCTATCTCGCCAGATCTGATCCGCTGGTATCTCGCGCTCGGCATCGACATGCGCGAGGTCTACGGCCAGACCGAGAATTGCGGCGTCGCGACCATGATGCCGGCCGACCGCATCAAGCTCGGCTCGGTCGGCAAGGCCGCGCCCTGGGGCGAGGTGATGATCTGTCCGAAGGGCGAAATCCTGATCAAGGGCGACTTCCTGTTCATGGGTTATCTCAACCAGCCGGAGAAGACCGCCGAGACGATCGACGCCAAAGGCTGGCTGCACACCGGCGACGTCGGCGCGATCGACAATGAAGGCTATGTCAAGATCACCGACCGGATGAAGGACATCATCATCACCTCCGGCGGCAAGAACGTCACGCCGTCCGAGATCGAGAACCAGCTCAAATTCTCGCCCTATGTCTCGGACGCGGTCGTGATCGGCGACAAGCGGCCGTATCTCACCTGCCTGATCATGATCGATCAGGAGAATGTCGAGAAATACGCCCAGGACCAGGACATTCCCTTCACCAATTACGCGAGCCTGTGCCGGGCCCGCGAGATCCAGGACCTGATCCACCGCGAGGTCGAGGCGGTCAACGCGAAATTCGCGCGCGTCGAGACCATCAAGAAATTCTATTTGATCGAGCGCCAGCTGACGCCCGAGGACGAGGAACTGACGCCGACCATGAAGCTGAAGCGTAGCTTCGTGAACAAGCGCTACGCGGCCGAGATCGACGCCATGTATGGCGCGCGGGCGGTGGCATAGAGCATGATCCGGAAAAGTGTGAAGCGGTTTTCCGAAAAGATCATGCTCAAGGAGAGAGCCGATAAGGGAATTGGCGAGGGAGCGAGCAGGCCCGACCCTTCGCTCAGCATGGGCCACTGTAAGGAGGAGACTGCAATGTCGAAATCGCTGAAGGCGCTGGGCCTTGCGGTGAGCGCGTTGGCGCTGACCTGTCTGCCGGCCGCAGCCCAGACCAAGGTCACCAATGAAGGCATCTCACCGACCGAGATCGTGATCGGAACGCATCAGGATTTGTCCGGCCCGATCAAGGTCTGGGGCGTTCCGGTGTCGAACGGCATGAAGATGGCGGTTGAGGAGATCAACGCCAGCGGCGGCATCAACGGCCGCAAGATCAAGATGATTCTGGAGGACAACGGCTACGACCCGAAGAAGGCCGTGCTGGCCTCGCAGAAGATGGTCGAGCGCGACAAGGTGTTCGCGATGATCGGCCCGATGGGGTCGCCGACCGTGCTTGCGGCGCAGGATATCCTGTTCGATGCGGGCGTGCTGCAGCTGTTCCCGCTGACCGCCGCCGAATTCACCTTCAAGTTCGATCCCGCCAAGCCGCAGGAGCGGCTGAAGTTCAACAACCTCCTGCCTTATGTCGAGAGCACGCGCGCCGCGCTCAAATACATGATGGAGTGGAAGAACTTCAAGAAGCCCTGCATCATGCACCAGGACGACGAGTACGGTAAGAACGTGCTCGACGGCTTCACCCAGCAGCTCGGCGCGATGAAGGTGCCGCCGGCCTCGGTCACGAGCTACAAGCGCGGCGCTTCCGACTTCTCGGCGCAGGTTGCCAAGATGAAGTCCGACGGCTGCGATCTCGTCGTGCTCGGCACCGTGATCCGCGAAACCATCGGCGCGATGAACGAGGCCAGAAAGCTCGGCTGGGACGTGACCTTCCTCGGCGCCACCCCGACCAACGTGCTCGAAGTGCCGGCGCTCGGCAAGGAGGCCGTCGAAGGGCTCTACGCCGCCTCGGGCTTCGAGATTCCCTATGAGGACACCGCCAAGGGCAAGGTGAAGGACTGGCTGGTCAACTACAAGAAGATGTTCAACAGCGAGGCGAACACGCAGGCGATCATCGGCTACAACGCGGTGATGACCTTCGCCTTCTACGCGCAGAAGGCGGGCAAGGATCTCACCGGCCAGAAGATGCTGGACGCGCTGGAGTCAGGCGACAAGTTCCTCGACATCTTCAGCTCGCCGCCGACCAGGTTCTCCAAGACCGATCATCTCGCCAACACCATCACCCAGGTGCAGCAGGTCAAGGGTGGCCGCTGGGTTCTGGTGAAGGACAATCTGATGTTCTGAGCGGCACAGAACTCGAACCGGTCGTCATTGCGAGGGCAGCGAAGCAATCCATGCCGCCACAAAAGGAAACATGGATTGCTTGGTTGCTTCGCTCCTCGCAACGACGCCGGGGCAGCGGCCCACGCCATGATCGTTCAGTCGAACGCGTCATTCACCGAGTGGCAGGCCGCCACGCGGCCTCGGTGACCAGCGGCGCATCGACGTAGCGGCTGACGCCATTCTGGTCGATCACGAAGGTCGGCCGGAAACTCCTGATGTCGCTGTCCTCGATCATCGCCATGCGGCGGTTGTCGAGCATCAGCCAGTGGCCGTCGAGCCGCGCTGCGACCACGGCATGGTCCTCGCCGCCGAGCAGGTCATGCATGACGACGATGCGCAAATCGTCCGGCGCGACGCCGGCCTTGCGCAGCGCCACGAATTTCGCGATCGCATAGTCCTCGCAATCGCCGCTGCCGCGCGCGAAGGTGGCGAGCGGCGTGGCCCAGACGTCGGGCTCGCCGTAGGTCGCAAGATCGCTACCCGGACGGATCGCAAGGTTGATCGCGCGGTTGATTTCGCCGAGCCGCGCGCGGCCCTGGCGTGCCCGTCCGGCATCGACGATCGCCAGGAACCGCAGCGCCTCCGGCGACGCGCAGCCGGCGCGATCGCTCTCGCAGCCTGCGAGTTGCACCAACTCGCCGGCGAGCTGGCGCTGCACGCCGAGCCATTTATCGTAAAGGCCGCCGCCGGCAAGCAGGCTGGTGGCCAGACCGAACGGCTCGGTCGATTTTCTGATCAGCGACGACGGGCCGGGCGAAAGTAACGAGGCGGCATTGAGCTCGGCGACCGGCGCGGCGAGCACCAAGCCGAAGCCCAACATGACGGAACGCAGCGCAAACGAGCGAAGCGAGAATCTCATGTGACACCCCCTGTCCGCTCATCGGCGGGTGGACACTACACCGCACACGCGACCGGATCGTTTCATGCCGTGAGCATGGCCAACGATCCCTTCGAATCGACTTAATATGTGGGCAATCCGGACGGCAGGCTAAAGGGCGCCTGCTCGGGGTCCCGAAAACTTTACCGGTTTGTGAAATGAACCCAGCGAACCTTTTTCCACCGCGTTGCGCCTCATCCTTGCCTTCTGGTTAATCCGGCCAGTCCGCGCGCGGGGTAGCTGCGATTTGTAAGCCAGGTCACAGCTTTAGCCGGAAAATTGGGGTCAAATGCCCTCTCGGGGCTGTGGGGAAATAAAGGCAAGTACAGAAATGCCAATCAATACCACGAATACGTGGCTCACTACGTATCTTGGCGCGAATCCCATCTCATGGTACCGTCAGGCAAGTCTGAACTACACGACTCCTGACAGAGTGAGCCAAGTCACACCCGCTCAAATGGCGCGACCAGAGCATCCCGCGAAAGCAAAGGATGGTTTCGCCAAGCTTTATCCGATGATATGCAGGCGTAATCATTCGGATATTTTACCAATATTAACCCTCGTGCGGTGATCCGCAGTGAACTTTGTCGAGAAATTCGACGGCCATTTGCCGAACACGGACGCTTATGCCCGTGGATCGGTGCATGTCGACAGCGTTTCCACGCACGCTCCGTCCGGCGCGATCACCGTCGACGACGGGCAATTGCTGTTCACCGGCGACTTCAAGCGGACCGGGCTCGATCTCGTCATCTCGAAGGACGATCGGGAACTCGTCCTGCGCGACTACTTCAAGGGCGAGAAGCACGCCGCCCTGGCATCGCCTGAAGGCGCGCATCTCACCGGCGACCTCGTCAACGCGCTCACCGGCTACACCCAATATGCGCAGGCCGGCGGTGCCGCCGAACCGGCCAAGGTCATCGGCCATGTCACCAAGCTGGCGGGCAGCGCCACCGCGATTCGCAACGGCGTTGCGATCGTCCTGAACCAGGGTGACAACGTCAACAAGGGTGACGTGGTACAGTCCGGCGGCGACTCGACGCTCGGCATCACCTTCATCGACGGCACCGTGTTCGGTCTCGGACCGAACGCCAAGATGGTGCTGAACGAGATGATCTATGACCCGAACGGGTCGAGCAATTCGTCGTTGATGAGCCTCGTTTCGGGCACGATCTCGTTCGTGGCCGGCGCCACCGCCAAGCATGGCGACATGAAGGTCGATACGCCGGTCGCGACCATGGGCATCCGCGGCACTGCAGTGCTGGTCGAGATCGATTTCGACGTCCAGGGCACCGGTGGCGTACCGCCCGCCAAATTCCAGGTGCTGGTCGAGCCCGATGGCACCACCGGCTCCTACATCCTGTTCGACAAGACGACGCTCAATCCGATCGCAACCGTCGATCAGGCCGGCACCCAGACCATCGTCAACGGCCAGGGAAGCGTCAGCTTCGTCTCGTCGGCGCAACTGTCGACCGACGCGCAGAAGCTGATCTCCGATGTCTTCGCGCTGAAGTTCACCGACAATTCCAATCCCAACACCAAGCTGACGACGAACTTCACGGACAGCATCGTCCCGTTCACGACCATCCTCAAGCTCGCTACCGGCGACGCTGTCGTGCCGACAAGCTTTCTGCTGGGTTTGACCAACGATACCCAGTCACAGACCGCGCCCAGCAAGTCCGACCATATCCCCGGGGCGCCGCATGTCGTGACACAGGATGGCGCGTTCACCGAACTGCCCGGGCAGACCCATAGCGGGCAGCCCGACACAGTGACCGGCCAGATCACATGGGTGGACGTCAATCTCGGCGACAAGCCGACTGCGACGGTCAATTTCAATTCGTTCAGCTACCGGGACGCCAGCGGCAACGACGTGACTTCGTCGCTGACGGCGGCGGAGCGGGCGGCCATCAACGCGGTTGAGATCCCGCTGCTGCTCGACCCCAATCCGCAGAACACCAACATCGGCTCGGCGACCTGGACCTACAGCCTTGCCGACGGCGCGTTCGACTTTCTGGCCGCCGGCGAGACGCTGACGCTGACCTATCTCGTGCGCGTCGATAACAACTACCAGCTGAGCAACGAGACCGGCTTCAAGACCATCACCATCACGATCACCGGCACCAACGACACGCCGGTCGTGACGTCTGCGGCGCAGGTCGGCTCGATCACTGAACTCCCGTGGACGACGAATTCCGCCGCGCCGGATGCGGCGCACGGCACCGTGACGTTTACCGATGCTGACCTGACCGACACGCACTCGGTCACCATCACCGGCGTCACCGAGGCCGGCGTTACCAGCGGACTTGCCAACCAGGCCACCGTGCTGAGCTGGCTGTCGCTGGGCGCACTGACCGATTCGACCGATGGCGTGACCGGATCGCGCTCCTGGACGTTCTCGGCCGCCGACAAGAGTTTCGACTATCTCGCCGCGGGCGAGACGCTGACGCTGATCTACACGATCCAGATCGACGATCATCATGGCGGCGTCGTCACGGTCCCCGTCACGATCACGATCGTCGGCACCGACGACAAGCCGGTGATCACGTCGCCGACCCAGGCGGCTGCCATCACCGAGACCGAAGGGGTGACCGGTTCGACGAAGCCGGATACCGCGTCCGGTACGGTGACCTTCACCGACGTCGATCTCAGCGACACCCACAGCGTCACCGTGGCCGGGGTCACCGAAACGGGCGTGACCAAGGGGCTTCCCGATCAGGCGACGATACTGAGCTGGATATCGCTCGGCATCCTGAAGGATTCGACCGGCGGCGTGACC
The DNA here is from genome assembly GCF_020889685.1 of Bradyrhizobium oropedii. Lineage (GTDB taxonomy): Bacteria > Pseudomonadota > Alphaproteobacteria > Rhizobiales > Xanthobacteraceae > Bradyrhizobium > Bradyrhizobium oropedii. Next base: position 20,297 of record NZ_JACMYO010000020.1, on the reverse strand, counting down.
GGATCGAGCGGCTGGACGTTCTCGGCCGCCGACAAGAATTTCGACTATCTCGCTGCCGGCGAGAAGCTGACGCTGACCTACCTGATCCAGGTCGACGACCATCATGGCGGCGTCGTCACCCAGCCCGTGACGATCACCATCACCGGCACCAACGACGTCCCGACGTTCACATCGGAGCCGCCGACGGCGACCATCGCCGAGCAACCCGACACGACGGGTTCATCGAAGCCGGACGTCGCCCAGGGCGTGGTGGCGTTTGCCGACGTCGATCTCAGCGACACTCACACCGTATCGATCACCGGCGTGGCGGAAACCGGAACGACCACGGGCCTGCCCGAGGACGAGTCGACGGTCCTGAACTGGCTCTCGCTGGGGACGCTGACCGATTCGACCGGCGGGGTGGCCGGATCGCAGGCCTGGACCTTCTCGGCTGCCGACAAGAATTTCGATTATCTCGCCGCCGGCGAGACGCTGACGCTGACCTACACCGTCAAGATCGACGACCATCATGGCGGCGTGATCAGCGAACCGGTGACGATCACGATTACCGGCAGCAACGATGCGCCAATTGTCACCTCGGCACCGCAGGCGGCCACCATCGCCGAGCAGCCCGACACGACCGGTTCATCCAAGCCGGACAGCGCATCGGGCGCGGTGACGTTTGCCGATGTGGACCTCAGCGACATCCACTCCGTCACCATCATCGGCGTGGCGGAAACCGGGGCTACCACGGGTCTGCCCAAGGACACGTCCACCGTCCTGAACTGGCTGTCGCTGGGCACGTTGACGGATGCCACCAATGGCGCGACGGGATCGTCCACCTGGACCTTCTCGGCCGCGGACAAGAATTTCGACTATCTCGCCGTCGGCGAGACGCTGACGCTGACCTACACGATCCAGATCGATGATCATCATGGCGGCGTCATCACCACGCCTGTGACCATCACGATCAACGGCGCCAACGACGCGCCGACGCTCGCCGACGTCAATGCCGGCACGCTCACCGATACCGCGGCCTATGACACGTTCAGCCCGCTGACCGGCACGTTGCACGGCCATGACGTCGACGATGGTGAGACCGCGACGCTGACCTACGCCGGCCTCAATTCGGACCACGTTGCCGTCAATTCGGCCATCACGGGCCTCTACGGCTCGCTCACGGTCAACAAAGACGGCACCTACAGCTATGTTCCCAATGATGCCGCGATCAACGCGTTGGCCAAGGGGACCTATGCCGATACGTTTACTGTCGAGACGATCGACGCGCACGGCGCGGCCGGGACCGCGACGCTGACGGTCGATGTCGTCGGCGCCAATGACGCGCCCGTGATTCATACCGATAACGTCACCATCGTCGAAAATGCCAACGGGACCGAGACAATCTCCGGCCTGACCGTGACGGACGTCGATGCAACCGCTGTCGAGAATTTCACCTTGGCGGCCACGACGGCCGGTTCAGGCAGCAGCGTGACGCCACCAGCGCAGGCCGGCCACCCGGCGGATATCAACGCAGCCCTCGCATCGTCGGTCCTCACCTATCACCCGGGCACCGCGCCGACCGACACGGTCACGCTCTCCGTGACCGACGGCAATGGCGCGAGCGATACGGTCAACCTGATCTTCAACGTTCAGCAAAATCCGACCGCGCCGGTGACGCTCACGAGCACCGCCGGCAAGGACGTGCTGTTCGGGACGGCGGGTTACCAGGACCAGTTTGTGTTCGCGGCGAACTTCAGCCACGACACGATCATGAACTTCAAGCCCGGCCTCGACCATATCGACCTCACCGCGGTCGTCTCGACCAGCAGTGTCGATACCTGGATCAGCCAGCACGTCGCGCAATCGCCGACCAACGCGGCGGATACGCTGATCACCATCGATAGCGCGGACACCATTACGCTTCGCAACGTCACCCCCGCAGAGCTCAACCACAACGACTTCCTGCTTCACGTCAACTGATGGACGGGCGGCCGTGCCGCCATAGGCGGTGCATTTGGTTGGGCTGATTGTGCATTGCGCTTGCTTGCTCGATTGGAACAACCCTGCGCGCGTGATATCCAGACAGCATGAAACGGCTGAAGGCGATACGAAGGTGGTTCGGACGGCGCTTCGGTTATGCGCGGCTCGCCTGCGTCGGGCTGCTGATCGGCATCGCCGCGCTGCGGGTCGTGGATCCGGCTCCGGTGCAGGAGCTTCGCGTCAGGACGTTCGACACGTTCCAGGTGATCGAACCGCGCCGGAAGACCGCGCGGCCGGTCACCATCGTCGATATCGACGAGAAGAGCCTCGCCGATACCCGGCTCGGGCAATGGCCCTGGCCGCGAACGCGGCTCGCTGACATCGTCACCAATCTCACCCGGCTCGGCGCCGTGGTGATCGCGTTCGACGCGGTGTTCTCCGAGCCGGATCGCCTCAACCCCGATATCGCGGCCGATACGTTCAGTAATCTCGACGAGGAAATGCGGGCCAGGCTGCGGCAGTTGCCGAGCAACGACAGCATCTTCGCCGAGGCCATCAAAAGCTCGCGCGTGGTGCTCGGCGAATCCGGTGGCCCCAACGTGCGCGCCGACCTCAACGAAAAGCTTCCGGTCACCGGGCTTGCGACGCTCGGCGAGGAGCCGCAGCCCTTTATGTTCATGTTTCCGGGGTTGCTGCGCAACGTGCCGGTGCTGGAGGAGGCCGCCGCCGGCCGCGGCCTGTTCACGATCAGGCCGGAACGCGACGGCATCGTGCGCCGCGTGCCGATGATCATGGTGGCGCAGGGCGTCACCATGCCGTCGCTGAGCTTCGAGATGCTGCGGGTGGCGAGTGGTTCGGGCACCATCCTGATCAAGGCCGACAAGGCCGGTATCCAGAGTCTCGGCCTCAAGGGCTTTGCGATCCCGACCGATCTCCACGGCCAGCTCTGGATTCATTACGCGCGCCGCGACCCCTCGATCTATGTCTCGGCCGTCGACGTGCTGGATGGGCGCGTCCCGCCGGACCGCATCGCCGGCAAGCTGATCCTGATCGGCACCTCCGCAGTCGGGCTGAACGACATCAAGACGACGCCGGTGACGCCCGCGATGCCCGGTGTCGAGGTTCATGCCCAGGTGCTGGAGAGCGCGCTGACCGGCGACGTCGTTTCGCAGCCGAACTACGGCATCGGCATTGAGTTCTTCGCCGCGATGATCATGGGACTCCTGGTCATCGCCTTCGCGCCGAAGTTCGGTCCGATCACGCTCGTCGTGGTCGGCGGGATGTTCGCCTCGGTGCTGACCGGCACGTCCTGGTATTTCTATTCCCAGCACCGGCTCCTGATCGATTTTACCTATCCGCTGATGTCGACCACGGCGATCTACCTGACGCTGATCTTCTCCGCCTTCGTGCGCGAGCAGCAGCAGCGCCGGCAGATCAGGTCGCAGTTCGTGCAGTACATGTCGCCGGCGCTGGTCGAGCAGCTTGCCAACGCGCCGGAACGGCTCGTGCTCGGCGGCGAGGAGCGCGAGATGACCATCATGTTCTCGGACATGCGCGGCTTCACCTCGATCTCGGAAACCTACAAGAGGGATCCGCAGGGCCTCACGGCGCTGATGAACCGTTTCCTCACCCCGCTCACCAACGCGATCCTCGCGCGCAAAGGCTATATCGACAAATATATGGGCGACGCCATCATGGCGTTCTGGAATGCGCCGCTCGACGACAAGCAACACCACCTCAACGCCTGCGAGGCCGCGCTCGACATGCTCGAGCGCGTCGACCAGCTCAACGAGACGCGCGAGCAGGAGGCCAAGGACGGCGGTCACGTCTATGTGCCGCTCAACATCGGCGTCGGCCTCAACACAGGCACCTGCGTGGTCGGCAATATGGGATCCGATCTGAAGTTCAATTATTCGGTGCTTGGCGACAGCGTCAATCTAGCGGCTCGACTCGAGGGTCAGTCCAAGGAGTACGGCTTCCCGATCATCGTGGGATCGAAGACCGCGCTCGCGGTGAAGGAGAGGTTCGCGATCCTCGAACTCGACTTCATCATGGTCAAGGGCAAGAAGGAGCCCGAGGTGATCTATGCGATCGCCGGCCGCGAGGACGTTGCGCAATCGGGCCGTTTCCAGCGGCTGCGCAACCTGACCATCGAGATGCTCGCCTGCTACCGCGGCCGTGATTGGGACGGTGCGCTGGCCACGATCGAGCGTGGCCGCAAGACCGACGAGGCGCAGTCGTTGCAATACCTCTACCGCCTCTATGAGGCGCGCATCCGCGCCTTCCAGAAAGAGCCGCCGCCGGACGATTGGGACGGCGCCTTTGCGTTGACGACGAAATAGGCGCCGCAAACTTCGTGTTGTCCCGGCCTAGCACTACTTTGGCAGATTGTTGAATTTGCCGTGCGTTATAGGATTCCCGAATCAATTTTTCAATGATTCATGGGTGGTAGGCTCTTGGAGGGCTGACCATGCCGGGATGGGAAGACGAACTCGAGCGTTGGCTGAAGCCGTTCTTGGACCGGCTGGGTCACAAGACCCGGCAGCGGATGTGTCCGCTGTACGTTGCGGGGTTGATCGGCCCTGGCGATCGCAAGAGCGTTCAGCCGATGGCAGAACGCCTTGCCACAGGCAACTACGATCAGCTGCACCATTTCATCGCCGATGGTGTCTGGGACGCATCACCACTGGAATCTGAGCTGCTCAACCAGGCGGACCGACTTGTCGGCGGCAAGGATGCGGTGCTGGTTATTGATGACACCTCACTGCCGAAGAAGGGCGAACGCTCGGTTGGTGTTGCGGCTCAATACGCGTCGGCTCTCGGCAAAACGGCAAATTGCCAAACGCTGGTGTCTTTGACGCTTGCGCGCGGCGAAGTGCCAGTGATGGTCGCGTTACGTCTCTTTCTGCCTGACAGTTGGACAAGCGACGTGTCTCGTTTGAAGCGCGCTCGCGTGCCTGTCGAACACCAGGCACCACGGTCCAAGCCGGAGATTGCTTTGGCCGAGATTGACCGCGCCATGGCAGCCAACGTGCGCTTTGGATGTGTGCTGGCGGATGCAGGATACGGACTTAGCGCACCGTTTCGACAAGGGCTAACAGAGCGTGGGCTGGTCTGGGCTGTCGGCATCCCCCGGCACCTGAAGGTGTATCCGGTCGACGTGAAGCTCATTTGGCCGATTACCAAAGTCCGCGGGAAACCACGAAAGCACCACGTGCCCGATATCTTATCGATTGCGGCAGAACAGATGCTGGCCAGCGCCAAGTGGAAAGCCGTGAGTTGGCGGAGCGGGACGAAAGGTCGGCTGAAAGCCCGATTTGCTGCTGTCCGTATCCGCATCGCCGATGGGCCTCCGCAGCGGATATGGGATAAGGGTCAGCAGCATCTTCCGGGCGAGGAAGCCTGGCTCATTGGCGAGCAACGTGCCTCAGGGGAGAAGAAATACTATCTTGCTAATCTCCCTGCGGCGACGGATCTGCGCACACTGGCCGCCACCATCAAGGCACGATGGATTTGTGAGCAGGCGCATCAGCAGTTGAAGGAAGAGCTTGGACTTGATCACTTCGAAGGGCGATCATGGCAGGGCCTGCATCGCCACGCCCTGATGACAATGATTGCCTACGCCTTCCTGCAGCATCGGCGCCTCGCATACGCGGGGCGGAAAAAAAAGAATCAACGGGCCTCCGCCTCAACCAACCATGCCCGCCGTACGTCACGCCATCGTCGATCTCATCCTGCGGCCACCGGCTCCGTGGTGTCCGTACTGCCGAAAGCAAATCCTTGAAAAACAGTGGCGCAAACACATTCTGCTAAAGTAGTGCTAGTGCGCAGTTGCGCACGGGGGCCGGGATCCATACGCCGCGGCCGACGTAAAGGGCAAGCGGCCGGACGGCTTTCTCACAACACCCACTCGTGGTTATGGGGCCCGGCTCCCGTGCGCAATTGCGCACTAGGCCAGGACGACGGTGGAGAAGTTTACGCGGCGACAGCCAACTTACTCCAGCCCGATCTGCGTCAGATCCTGGAACCAGTGCTGCGCTTGCACGAAGGTTTTGACCTTCGGCGACAGCGCGTGCGGATTGGTGTCGTGCACGACCCACACCAGCGCGGCATCGTCGACGATCAGCGCGTGCGCCTGCGCCAGCAAGGCATCCTGTTTGGCGCTATCGAAGGTCTGTTTGGCCTCGTCGATCAGCGCGTCGACCTTCGGATTCTTGTAGCCGCCCCAGTTGACGCCTGTCGGCGCCACCTGGCCGGAATGGAAGAACCGCACAATGGCGTAGAGCGGATCCGAGGTGACATAGGCGATGTTGTTGGCGGTGATGCCGGCGTTCATCTCGTCGGCCGCGCCCTTGCGCCAGTGCGAATAGAGTGTCTCGAGCTCGACGACCTTGAAGTCGATATCGATGCCGATCTCCTTGAAGCTCTGCTGCAGGAATTCGTTCATCGGCAGCGACAGCATCTGCCCGGTGCCACCCTGGGCGATGATGAAGGTGGTCTTCAGCGGCTTGTCCTTTGAATAGCCGGCTTCCTCCACCAGCTTTTTGGCGGCCGCGAGGTCGTATTTCAGTTCGAAGCTCGGCTTGCCGAACCACGGGCTCGACGGGTCGACCTGGCCCTTGGCCGGCTTGGCCAGGCCGTTCATCAGGCCAACCACCGCATCGCGGTCGATCGCGAGGTTGAGCGCCTTGCGCAGGCGGATATCGGTCCAGGGCGAACCCGGCAGCACGCTCAGGTGATAATTCCAGACATGCGGCGTCACGTTGTCGATGATCCTCATGCCGGCGGCCTTGAGCTGCGGTACGGCATCGGGCGCCGGCGTTTCGATCAGGTCGACCTGGCCGGCCAGCAGCGCGTTGGTGCGGGTGAGCGCTTCCGGCATCGGGATCAGGATCATCTTGTCGACCTTCGCAAGCCGCTTCTTGTCCCAATAGTCCGGGTTCTTGGTCAGCTCGGCGAGCTCGCGCGGCACCAGCTTGGTCAGCTTGAACGGGCCGGTGCCGGAGGGCTGGCTGGCGAACTTGTCCCAGTCCCTGCCGAGCTTCTCATATTGCGCGGGGCTCGAGACCAGGAACCAAAGCATCTGGTAGGGGAAGAAGGAGTCGACCGTCTTGGTGGTGATCTCGATGGTCTGGTCGTCGATCTTGGCGTAGCTCGCGACCGAGGGCAGCCGGGTCTTGACCTGCGCGCTTTGCCGCTTGTCGAATTGCGGTGCCTTGTCGTTCAACACCTTGTCGAGATTCCAGATCACCGCGTCGGCGTTGAAGTCGCTGCCGTCGTGGAATTTCACGCCCTTGCGCAGGGTGAAGCGCCACTTGGTCTTGTCGCTGTCGTCGACCTTCCACTCGGTCGCAAGCCCGGGCACCAGTTTTCCCGGCCGGTCGGCCACGTCCATCTCCCAGGCCACCAGCGGATCGTAGATCGTGTAGGCCGTGAACTGATAGGCGCCGGCGCCGCGATCGGGCTGGCCGGTCGTCAGCGGAATGTCGGCCATCGAAATGCCGTAGCGCACAATGGACTCTGCTCGCGCCGAGGTGGCCGGCCAGCCCGCGGTCAGGGCGAGCGCCATTGCCGCCGTCAGGATCGAATTGCGCGCGCGCATATGAAGGCTCCGTTGGTGGGAAGTCGGGGCCAAATCTTGCAAGCATGATGCCAGAATAGGCATCTTCGCACGGTTCAGGCGCGAGGTGGGAAGAAATGACGCGCCCAGCGGTTATTTGCTGAAGAACTATTCCCCTTGGCACAGGCATTGCATACGCTTGCCCAAGAAATAATCACTAAAACGTCACCAGACTTCGAAGGGGTTGCTCAGATGCGTAACAGGAAGACCAATGCGACGGCGATCATGCTGGCGCTTGCGATCGCCAATTGTGTGCCGGCGATCGCGCGCGCCGAGACCGTGCTGCGCATTGGCATGACGGCTGCCGATATTCCGCGCACGCTTGGGCAGCCCGACCAGGGGTTCGAGGGCAATCGCTTCACCGGGCTCACGATGTACGACGCGCTGACGATGTGGGACCTGTCGTCGTCGGACAAGGCGAGCGCGCTGATCCCTGGCCTGGCGACCGAATGGAAGGTCGATGATGCCGACAAGACCAAGTGGGTCTTCAAGTTGCGTCCCGGCGTCACCTTTCACGACGGCTCGCCGTTCAATGCCGACGCCGTGGTCTGGAATGTCGACAAGGTGCTGAAGCAGGACGCCCCGCAATTCGATCCGAGCCAGGTCGGCGTCACCGCCTCGCGCATGCCTACGCTGGTTTCGGCGCGCAAGATCGACGATATGACGGTGGAGCTGACCACCAAGGAGCCGGACAGCTTCCTGCCGATCAACCTCACCAATCTGTTCATGGCGAGCCCGGTCAAGTGGCAGCAATTCTACGACAAGGCCGAGGGTGCCGATGCCAAGGCGAAGTCGCAGGCCGCGTGGGCCGCGTTCGCCAAGGACGCGTCGGGCACCGGTCCCTGGAAGATGTCGAGCTTCACCCCGCGCGAGCGGCTTGAGCTGGTGAAGAACGACAACTACTGGGACAAGGCGCGCGTGCCGAAGACCGACAAGATGGTGCTGCTGCCGATGCCGGAGGCCAATGCCCGCACCGCGGCGCTGCTGTCCGGGCAGGTCAACTGGATCGAGGCGCGGCGCCGGACGCATTGCCCGAGATCAAGCAGCGCGGCTTCAATCTCTATTCCAACGAGGAGCCGCATGTCTGGCCCTGGCAGTTCTCGCGCGTCGAGGGCTCGCCGTGGAACGACATCCGCGTCCGCAAGGCCGCCAATCTCTGCGTCGATCGCGAAGGGCTGCGCGACGGGCTGCTCGCGGGCCTGATGGTGCCGGCGACCGGCACGTTCGAGCCCGGCCATCCCTGGCGCGGCAACCCGACCTTCCAGATCAAATACGACAAGCCGGCTGCGCAGAAGCTGATGCAGGAGGCGGGCTTCGGTCCGAACAAGAAGCTGACGGTCAAGATTCAGACCTCGGCGTCTGGCTCGGGCCAGATGCTGCCGCTGCCGATGAACGAGTATCTGCAACAGGCTTTGGCCGAGTGCTACTTCGATGTGCAGCTCGACGTCATCGAGTGGAATACGCTGTTCACCAACTGGCGGCGCGGCGCCAAGGATCCGTCGGCCAACGGATCGAATGCGACCAACGTCACCTATGCCGCGATGGATCCGTTCTTCGCACTGGTGCGCTTCCTGCAATCGGGCATGGCGCCGCCGGTCTCGAACAATTGGGGCTTCATCAACAATCCGAAGTTCGACGAACTGGTGAAGAAGGCTCGCCAGACCTTCGAACCGGCGGCGCGTGACGCGGCGCTTGCCGAGCTGCACGCCGCCTCGGTCGACGATGCGGCGTTCCTCTACGTCGCTCACGACGTCGCGCCGCGCGCGATGAGCCCGAAGGTCAAGGGCTTCGTGCAACCGAAGAGCTGGTTCGTCGACTTCTCGCCGGTCACTGTCGTGCCGTGATGCTGACGGCGTAGATCGGTGCACCCTCTCCCTTGTGGGAGAGGGTGGCTTCGCGAGAGCGAAGCCGGGTGAGGGGTCGTCTCCGCGGATGCTCCTCGCCGTTTCGAAATCAACTGTAGTCGCGGATGGAACCCCTCATCCGGCGCGCATGTCATGCGCGCCACCTTCTCCCACAAGGGCGAAGGGAAGAAGCGAGTAAGCTCGTGTTCGCCTATACATCCAGACGAATCGTCTACGTCATTCCGATCGTGCTCAGCGTGGCGCTGGTGTGCTTCCTGCTGGTGCACATCACGCCGGGCGACCCGCTGGTCGCGGTGCTGCCGGCCGATGCCTCGCAGGAGCTCGCCGCGCAACTGCGCAGCGCCTACGGCTTCGATCGCCCGTTGCCGGTGCAATTCGGCCTGTGGCTGTGGCGCGCGATCCATGGCGATCTCGGCAATTCGATCGCCACCGGGCGCCCCGTCCTGAGCGAGGTGATGCGCGCGGTCGGCAACACCGTGATGCTGGCGATCGCGGCGGCGATGATCGGCTTCACGCTCGGCCTGCTGTTCGGCCTGATCGCCGGCTACTTCCGCGATACCTGGGTCGACAAAGTCGCGACCTCGATTGCGATCGCCGGCGTCTCGCTGCCGCATTACTGGCTCGGCATGGTGCTGGTCATCATCTTCTCGGTGCAGCTCAACTGGCTGCCCGCGGTCGGCGCCGGTCCCGGCGGCTCCGGCGCCTGGGCGTGGGACTGGGAGCATCTGCGCTATCTGGTGCTGCCGGCGATCACCACTTCGGTGATCCCGATGGGCATCGTCACCCGCACGGTCCGCGCGCTGACCGGTGATATCCTGAGCCAGGATTTCGTCGAGGCGCTGCGCGCAAAAGGCCTGCGCGAGACCGAGGTGTTTCGCCACGTCATCAAGAATGCCGCGCCGACCGCGCTCGCGGTGATGGGACTCCAGCTTGGTTACATGCTCGGCGGCTCGATCCTGATCGAGACCGTGTTCTCCTGGCCAGGCTCGGGGCTGTTGCTGAACTCGGCGATCTTCCAGCGCGATCTGCCGCTGCTGCAGGGAACGATCCTGGTGCTGGCGCTGTTTTTCGTGCTCCTCAATCTCCTGGTCGACATCGCGCAGGCCGCGATCGATCCGCGTATCAAGCGGGGCTAGAGCATGATCCGGAAAAGTGGGGACCGGTTTTCCGACGCGACAAACGCGGAACGCGTTTGCGCGGAGATCATGCTCCAAAAAGAGCCAGTTCATGAGTGCGATGTCAGATACCGCATTGCAGGCCGCCCCCGCGAGCAAGGCACGCGGCTACTGGGCGACCGTTGCCCGCCGCATCAGGCGCGACAAGGTCAGTATGGCCTGCGCCGTCATCCTGCTACTGATCTTTGCCTCGGCGCTGCTGGCGCCGTGGCTGCATCTCGCCGATCCCTATCAGGGCTCGATGATCCGCCGTCTCCGCCACATCGGCACACCGGGCTATCCGCTCGGCACCGACGAGCTCGGCCGCGACATGCTGGCGCGGCTGATCTATGGCGGACGGCTCTCGCTGGTGATCGGCATCCTGCCCGTGATCCTCGCCTTCATGGTCGGCACCTCGCTCGGCCTCGTCGCCGGCTATGTCGGCGGCAAGCTCAACACCGCAATCATGCGCACCGTCGACGTGTTCTATGCTTTCCCCTCGGTGCTGCTGGCGATCGCGATCTCGGGTGCGCTCGGCGCCGGCATCACCAATTCGATCGTGTCGCTGACCATCGTGTTCGTGCCGCAGATTACCCGGGTCGCCGAGAGCGTCACCACCGGCGTCCGCAACATGGATTTCGTCGAGGCGGCCCGCGCCTCCGGCGCCGGTCCCTTCACCATCATGCGCGTGCACATGCTCGGCAATGTGCTCGGCCCGATCTTCGTCTACGCCACCGGCCTGATCTCGGTGTCGATGATCCTCGCCGCCGGTCTGTCCTTCCTCGGGCTCGGCACCAAGCCGCCGGAGCCGGAATGGGGCCTGATGCTGAACACGCTGCGCACCGCGATCTATGTCAATCCGTGGGTCGCGGCGCTGCCGGGCGCGATGATCTTCGCGGTCTCGATCTGCTTCAATCTGCTCAGCGACGGCATGCGCAGCGCCATGGACATCAGGAACTAGTTCGATGAGCGACGCCAATCTTCCCACCGACATGCTGGAGCCGGTCGCCGACATCGGCGGTGCAGCGCAGCCCCTTTTGCAGGTCAATGGCCTGACCAAGCACTTCCCGGTGCGCGGCGGGCTGTTCAGCCCGCGCAAGACTGTACGTGCCGTCGACGACGTCAGCTTCGCAGTCATGAAGGGCGAGACCGTCGGCATCGTCGGCGAATCCGGCTGCGGCAAGTCGACCACGGCGCGGCTGCTGATGCATCTGATGACGCGCGATGCAGGCGACATCATCTATGATGGAAGGCAGGTCGGCCCGGCGCTCTCGCTGCGCGATCTGCGGCGCGGCGTGCAGATGGTGTTCCAGGACAGCTACGCCTCGCTCAACCCGCGCCTCACCATCGAGGAATCGATCGCCTTCGGGCCGAAAGTCCACGGCATGGCCGATGACACGGCGCGGACGTTGGCGCGCGAGCTGCTCGGCAAGGTGGGCTTGCGGCCGGAGATCTTCGCCAACCGCTATCCGCATGAAGTGTCCGGCGGCCAGCGCCAGCGCGTCAACATCGCCCGCGCGCTGGCGCTGTCGCCGCGGCTCGTGATCCTCGATGAAGCGGTGTCCGCGCTCGACAAATCGGTCGAGGCACAGGTACTCAATCTGCTCGCCGATCTGAAGCGCGAGTTCGGCCTGACCTATCTCTTCATCAGCCACGATCTCAACGTCGTCCGCTACATCTCCGACCGCGTGCTGGTGATGTATCTCGGCGAAGTCGTCGAGCTCGGCCCGGTCGATGCGGTCTGGGACGCGCCGGCGCATCCCTATACCCGCGCGCTGCTGGCAGCGATGCCGTCATCCGATCCCGACAAGCGCACCGAAGTGCCGCCGATCTCGGGCGATCCGCCCAATCCGATCGATCCGCCGTCGGGTTGCCGGTTTCACACCCGTTGTCCGTTTGCGGAGCCGCTCTGCGCAAACGACACGCCAAAACTCAGCGATCTCGATACAATGGGCCATCAGGCGGCGTGCTACATGGCCATCTCTGGCTCGGGGCACAGCCGCGCGCCGGCAAAAGCAAAAGGAGAAAACGCGGCATGACCAGACCAACTCCCAAGGACGTCAAAGTGATCGCGCACGTCGCCGACGTGCCCGCCGATGACGATGTCGCCGCCCGTATCGCCAATTCGATCGGACCCGCATTCGACGGCTTCGCGCCGATCTCCGGCACGCTGCCGTTCGATCTCGAACCCGCGAGCTTCCTGCTGGCGCAGATCGCAAAGGTGTCGAAATGAGCTCTGATCTGGCCCTGATGACGCTGGCCGCGGTCGCCAAGGCGATTGCCGACAAGAAGGTCTCCTCGCATGAGGTGACGCGCGCCGTACTGCATCGCATCGCGGAATGGCAACCGCGCCTCAACGCCTATATGGCGGTCGAATCCGAACAGGCGCTGGCTGCCGCGACCGAAGCCGATGCCGCGCTCGCCAAGGGCAACAGCCGCGGCGCATTGCACGGCGTGCCGCTGGCGCACAAGGACATGTATTACGATGCCGGCAAGGTCGTGACCTGCGGCTCGCTGATCCGCCGCGACTTCGTGCCGAAAACGACCGCGACGGCGTTGCAGCGGCTGAAGGATGCCGGGCAGGTCCGGCTCGGCTCGTTGCAGATGGTCGAGTTCGCGTATGGGCCGACCGGCCACAACGTGCATTACGGTGCGGTGCGCAATCCCTGGAACACCGAGCACATCACCGGCGGCTCGTCGTCGGGCTCGGGCTCGGCGGTCGCCGCGCGGCTCACCTTCGCAGCGCTCGGCTCAGATACCGGCGGTTCGGTGCGTATGCCCGCGCATTTCTGTGGCGTCACCGGCCTGAAGACGACGGTCGGCCGTGTCAGCCGTGCCGGCGCAATGCCGCTGTCGCAGTCGCTCGATACCGTCGGTCCGCTGGCGCAGACCGCAGAGGATTGCGCGCTGCTGCTCGGCCTGATGGCCGGCGCCGACCCCGAGGATCTCACCGCCTCGACGCAGCCGGTGCCGGACTACATGGCTGCGACCAGGCAGTCGCTGAAGGGGATCAAGATCGGCGTGCCGACCGCGTTCTATGTCGACGACCTCGATGGCGAGGTGGCGCGCATCCTCGACGAGACGGTGGCAACCCTGAAGCAGGAAGGTGCCGAGATCGTCAAGGTCGAGTTGCCCGATCAGCGCCAACTCAGCGCCGCGTCGCAACTGGTGCTGGCGGTCGAGGCCGCCGCCTTCCACAAGCGCTGGATGATCGAGCGGCCGCAGGATTACGGCGCGCAGGTCCTGATGCGGTTGCAGAACGGCCTGACCATACCGGCGGTCACCTATCTCGAGGCGATGCGCTGGCGTGGCCCTGCGCTCGCTGCGCACAACGCGGCGGTCAGCGGCGTCGATGCGGTGATCGCGCCGTCGGCTCCGGTGCCGGCACCGACGATCGCCGAGAGCGATGTCGGCAACGGTCCGGGCGCGGAAGCTGTGATCCAGCGGCTGACGCGGTTCACCCGTCCGGTCAACTATCTCGGCCTGCCGTCGCTGTCGATTCCGAGCGGGTTCACGAAGACAGGCCTGCCGGTCGGCATGCAGCTGATCGGGCGCTCGTTCGAGGAAGCCAGCTTGCTTCGGATCGGCGCTGCTTTCCAGCGCGCGACCGATTTCCACGCCAGGGTACCCAGGCTCGCATGACCAATCTCGTCGAGATCAACAACCTCAACATCCGCTTCACCGGCGATCGCACGGTCCATGCCGTGAACGATCTCAGCCTGTCGCTCGGCGAGGGCGAGGTGTTGGGGCTGCTCGGCGAATCCGGCTCGGGCAAGAGCGTGACGCTGCGCGCGCTGATGCGGCTGTTGCCGCGGAAGCGCACGCAAATCTCCGGCAGCGTCAAGGTGCTGGGCCAGGAGGTGCTGGCGATGGACGACGAGGCGCTGTCCGCATTCCGCGGCCAGACCGTCTCGATGATCTTCCAGGAGCCGGCACTGGCGCTCGATCCGGTCTACACCATCGGCCGCCAGATCGCGGAGACGGTGATGCGCCACGAGGGCAAGAGCGAGCGCGACGCCACCGCGCGGGCGCTCGAAATGCTCGAAGTGGTGCGGATCCCCTCCGCGAAACGGCGGCTGGACTCCTATCCGCACGAGATGTCGGGCGGCATGCGCCAGCGCGCGATGATCGCGCTGGCGCTGGCCTGCAAGCCGAAAATCCTGCTCGCGGACGAGCCGACCACGGCGCTCGATGCCACCGTGCAGATCCAGATCCTGCTGCTGCTGCGCGAGCTGCAGCGCGAGTTCGGCATGTCCGTCATCTTCGTCACCCACGACATCGGCGTCGCCATCGAGATCTGCGACCGCGTCGCGGTGATGTATGCCGGCCAGATCGTGGAGCAGGGCGCCTTGCGCGACATCGTGCGCACGCCGGTGCATCCCTATGCGAAGGGCTTGCTCGCGTCGACCATCCACGGTGCGCTGCGCGGCCAGCGGCTGGAGACCATCCCGGGCACGCCGCCGTCGCTCGACCAGGCGCCGGCGAGCTGCTCCTTTGCGCCGCGTTGCAAGTTTGCCGAGCCGCGCTGTAGCGAAAGCCTGCCGCCGAATGTGCCGGTCGCGCCCGGCCACCAGGCGCGCTGCGTTCTGGCGGAACCCAGCGTCGCGACGGCCTAGCTCGCCCGCGCGACCGCGTCGGTGATCCAGCGCCGCACCGCTGATATGCGCCGGTCCCGCGCCTGCTCGGTCCGCGAGACCAGGTAGATCGTCTCGCTCTGCGCAGGCTCGAACGCAAACGGCGCCACCAGCCGCTTGCCGAAGCCCGGCCGCGCCTTGATCAGGGGTGCCAACGCCAGCCCCACGCCGAGCCCGTGCTCGGCGGCCTCCAGCATCGCCGGCACGCTGTCGAGCCACAGATGCCCGCGCGGGGCGAGATGCGGCAGGCCGGCCTCCCTCAGCCAGGCCGGCCACGCGCGCGGCTGCGTCGTGACATGGATCAGCACCTCGCGCGACAGGTCCGCGGGTGTTCGAAGACCCGCTTTGAGCAGCGCGGGCGTACAGACCGGCAATCCCTTGACCTTGACCAGCGGCTCGACCTTCAACCCGGCGGCATGTTCCCGCCCGTAGCGGATCGCGACATCGACGCGCGATCCGGTGAAGTCAGCATATTGATGGGTGGCCTCGATCCGCAGCGTCAGTTGCGGATGGCGCCGCTTGAACTCCGGCAGCGCCGGCAGCAGCACGGCGCTGGTGAAGAACGGCAGTGAGCTGATCCAGAGTTCGCCGCTGGCCTCGCCGCGCTGCCGCAGCATGTCACGGCTTGCCTCCTGCAGCGCCGCCAGCGCGGCCGACACTTTTGCAAGGTAGCGCTCGCCGTCCGCGGTCAGCCGCACCGCGCGCGCGCCGCGGACGAACAGCCTGGTGCCGAACTGCTGCTCCAGCCCGCGGATCTGGTGGCTGATCGCGGACGGGCTCAGCGACAGGTCGCGCGCGGCGCGCCGGAAGCTCAGCTGGGTGGCCGCGCGCTCGAAGGCCAGCAGCGCCGTCAGCGGCGGGATGACCCGCGGGTCGGGGGCGTCCAACGGGTGAATCCTGTTCACCTCGAGTGATGAATAGCCTTTTGTCATGGTCGATATTCATGGATCAGATTGCGCAAACGCTCAATCCTGCGCACCTCAGGGATTCCCCGTCTTGGCCATCTTCGAACCTTCAGCCACGCCCCATCACTGGAAACCTGCCGCGCTGGCGGCGGGGCCGTTCGCCGGTCTCCAGGGCGGGGCGGTTGCCAGCCTCTTGACCGCCGAGGTCGAGGCCATGGCGGGCGCGCGCAACTGGGGCACGGCGATATCGGCGGCGGCCTGGTTCCTGCGGCCGACGCCGATGGCGGAATTGCGTACGCAAATCTCTGTCGTGACCGAGGGCGGCCGGGTCAGCGTCGTCGACAACACGCTATGGCCGGCAGGCGAGGAGCAGCCCTGCGCGACGGTCCGCGTGACGCTGTCGCGCGAACGTGCGGTCAAGATCCCCGGTTTTCATGGCAGCGCCGCCGCCCGCGTCGATCCGACGGTGTTTCCGCTGCGCAGCCCGCACGCCGTCCATGGCCGCAGCTGGTTCATGGACGCGATGGAAGCCCGTGCCGGGGACGATGTCGCGTGGTTTCGGATGCACCATAGCGTGATTACGGACGCCGGCCCGTTGGCGCGCGTGCTCGGTCCTGCCGATTGGACCCACGGCATCGCACGCCCGGTGCAGAATGTGGTGGCCGACCCCAACCCGAACCTTGCGGTGCAACTGTTCAGGCCGCCGCGCGGAGCGTGGATCGGCGTTCGCGCCGAGGCGCGCTGGCGGGCAGAGGCCGGGCTTGGCGTTGGCAGCGGGGTACTGTTCGATGTCGATGGCGAGATCGGCCGGGTCTCGATGTCGGTCATTCTCGTGCCCTTTCCGAGAAGCGCGCCCGCCTCAGGCGAGGGTTCCGCGGCCGGTTAACCCTAATTATTCCGTCAACTGTCTGAGGGGTCACAGAAATACGGCGCGAACCATGCTCTGCTTGGCGCGACTTGAAATGGACGATGATCGCAAACGCCTGTACAACGTGGTGATCACGTAACTCTTTTGTTTTGTTTGTTTTGCAGAGATCGGTTTTTATGGCAGTCGCGCCCGCTGTCCGGCGTTCCGAACTGGCTGAGGCGCTGCGCGCATGCCGCAGTGCCTTCATCGGCGTTGGCCTCATCAGTTGCATGATCAACCTGCTGTATCTGACGGGTTCGATGTTCATGCTCCAGGTCTACGACCGCGTGCTGCCGAGCCGCAGCGTTGCGACCCTGGTCGGGCTCGTGGTCATCGCCGCGGTCCTCTACATCGCCCAGGGTGTGCTCGATCTCCTGCGCGGACGAATCCTCGGCCGTGTCGGCACCTCGCTCGACGAAGCGCTCAATGCGCGCGTGTTCGACACCATCGTGCGGCTGCCGCTGATGGCCGGCAATCGCAGTGAGGGCCTGCAGCCGCTGCGCGATCTCGACAATGTGCGCTCCTTCCTCGGCAGCATGGGCCCCGGTGCATTCTTCGATCTGCCCTGGCTGCCGTTCTACATGTTGATCTGCTTCGCATTCCATTGGCTGCTCGGCGTTACCGCGCTGGTCGGCGCCATCATTCTGGTGACGCTGACGCTGATCACCGAATACATGTCGCGCGCGCCGGCCAAGGAAGCGATGTCGCTCGCCGCGCGGCGTAACGATCTCGCCGCTTCGAGCCGCCGCAACGCCGAGGTGCTCGTGGCCATGGGCATGGCCGGGCGGATGAACAAGCGGTGGAACGAGGCCAACGAGGAATATCTGTCGGGCAACCAGCGTGCGAGCGACGTGACCGGCGGGCTCGGTGCGGTCGCCAAGGTGCTGCGCATGATGTTGCAGTCGGCCGTGCTCGCGGTCGGTGCCTATCTCGTGATCCACCAGGAGGCCACCGGCGGCATCATCATCGCCGGGTCGATCCTGAGCGCGCGGGCGCTGGCGCCGGTCGATCTCGCGATCGCGCATTGGAAGGGCTTCGTCGCCGCGCGGCAGAGCTGGCAGCGTCTCAACCGCCTGCTGCAACAGATGCCCGCACGCCCCGCGCAGACGCTGTTGCAGGCGCCGGAGAAGAAGCTCTCGGTCGAGGCCGTGACCATGGTCGCGCCGGGTGACCAGCGCGCCATCGTGCAAGACGTCACCTTCGCCGTCGAAGCCGGCAGCGGCGTCGGCGTGATCGGCCCGAGCGGTTCCGGCAAGTCGTCGCTGATCCGAGCGCTGGTCGGCGTCTGGGTGCCGGCGCGCGGCAAGGTGCGGCTCGACGGCGCCGCGCTCGATCAGTGGTCCTCGGACGAGCTCGGTCGCCATGTCGGCTATTTGCCGCAGGACGTCGAACTGTTCGCCGGCACCGTCGCGCAGAACATCTGCCGGTTCGATCCCGAGGCGAAATCCGACGGCATCATCGCGGCGGCCAAGGAAGCCGGCGTGCATGAGATGATCATCAAGATGCGCGAGGGCTACGACACCCAGGTCGGCGAGCAGGGCACGGCGCTCTCTGCCGGCCAGGCGCAGCGCGTCGCGCTGGCCCGTGCGCTCTACGGCAATCCGTTCCTGATCGTGCTGGATGAGCCGAACTCCAACCTCGACAGTGAGGGCGACGAGGCGCTGACCCGCGCGGTGCGTGGCGCCCGCGAGCGCGGTGCCGTTGTCATCGTGGTTGCGCACCGGCCGATCGGCATCGAGGGCGTCGACCAGCTGCTGGTGCTCAAGGACGGCCGTATGCAGACCTTCGGGCCGAAGGAAACCGTGCTCGCGCAGGTGCTGCAGCGTGCCGCGCCGCCGGTGCCCACGCCGATCAAGATCGTCGCCGATGCGGGGGCGGCCAAGTCATGAGCGACCGCATGACCGATCAACCGCGTAACGCGCATGCTTCGATCAGAAAACACCTCGTGGTCGGCCTCGCCGTGGTCCTGGTTCTCGGCGGCGGCGTCGGCGGCTGGGCCGCGACGGTGCCGATCTCGGGCGCGCTGATCGCGCCGGGCTCGGTGGTGGTCGATACCAACGTCAAGAAGGTGCAGCATCCGACCGGCGGTGTCGTCGGCGAGATCCTGGCGCGTGACGGCGACACGGTCAAAGCGGGCGACATCGTCGTGCGTCTCGACGAGACCGTCGTCAAGGCGAGCCTTGCGATCGTGGTCAAGACGCTGAACGGTCTCTACGCGCGCGCGGCCCGGCTCGAGGCCGAGCAGCAGGGCCGCGACAAGATCGTGTTTCCGCCGCAACTCCTCGAGCAGGCCAAGGATCCCGACGTGCGGGACATCATGACGAGCGAAACCAAGCTGTTCGAAGTGCGCGTCAACGGCCGTACCGGCCAGAAGGCGCAGCTGCGCGAGCGCGTCACCCAGCTCAACGAGGAAATCTCCGGCCTGCAGGCGCAGGAGAAGTCCAAGGACAAGGAAATCGAGCTCGTGAACACCGAACTGGTCGGCGTTCGTCAGCTCTATGATCAGCACCTGGTGCAACTGACCCGCCTGACCACGCTGGAGCGCGATGCGGCCCGGCTGTCCGGCGAGCGCGCGCAATACATTGCCTCGCGCGCCCAGGCCAAGGGCAAGATCACCGAGACCGAGTTGCAGATCATTCAGGTCGACAAGGACATGCTCGCGGAGGTTTCCAAGGACTTGCGCGAGGCCAACGACAAGATCGGCGAGTTCGTCGAGCGCAAGGTTACCGCTGAAGACCAGCTTCGCCGTGTCGACATCCGCGCGCCGCAGGACGGCGTGGTGCTGCAGTCGACCGTCCATACCGTCGGCGGCGTCATCACCGCGGGCGACGCGATCATGATGATCGTTCCGAAGGCCGACGATCTGTCGGTCGAGGCCAAGGTCAACCCGCAGGACATCGACAAGCTGCAGGTCGGACAGAAGACCATGCTGCGTCTCTCCGCCTTCAACCAGCGCACCACACCCGAGCTGAACGGCGTTGTCACGCGGGTCTCCGCCGACACCACAACTGACCAGCGCACCGGTCAGAGCTACTACACGATCCGCGTCTCGATGCCACCGGGCGAGGTCGCGCGTCTCGGCAGCGAGGTGAAGATCATCCCGGGCATGCCGGTGGAGGCCTTCGTCCAGACCGGCGACCGCACCATGATGTCATACCTGATGAAGCCCTTGCACGACCAGTTCATGCGGTCGTTCCGCGAGAAGTGAGCTTTCGCGCGGGGCTCTCTCCCCGGGTCGTCCCGGCGAAAGCCG
>NZ_JACMYO010000019.1 GCF_020889685.1 Bradyrhizobium oropedii | reverse complement strand
CATAAGGCCACTGCCCAGGCCAATGGAGGTTATCTTCGCAAATTGAGCCAGTGGCTCTTTGCAAACAACAAGCCGGGAATTGCTGCTCGGCTTGACAACAAGTCGCTGGACAAAGATGCCGAGGCGTTCAGAAAAAGCGGAGGCGAGCGACAGGTCGTTACGGCACTAGCTCATCTCCGGGCCTCCCAGTCTGCGGGCGGGGTCGCACTGAGCGCACGCCACGCCAACCTGAATCCTTATCCGGAGGACGCGGACCTCATCGAAGAGTACAAAGCAGCAGAGTCCCAACCTACTGCCAGGAACTATGCACCCATTCTCACCGGCTTCAGTGACCACCTGCTTAAAAACAACAAGCAGAGCATTGCTGCTCGGCTTTCCGATCCATCGTTGGATGAAGATATCAAGCGCTATCAGGAGGAGCCCGGTAGCAACGCAAAGATCCGTGCCGCGCTGGCTCATCTGCGAAAGTCGCCGGCGGCCGCCCAAGCGATCGAATTCAGGCGCCATGTTCCCCCCGTTCCTGATCCCGAAGAAGCGGTCCTCATGGAGCCGGGGCGCGTCGGGGACGCCGCTGCGCAGGACAGCGCGTCGGAGGGAGCTGTCAGTTCGCCAGTGGTCCTTCCTGCGGTGGGTTACGATCAGGATCTGCTTTGGGCGCTGGCGGACGAAGCTGACCCCTCGTTGCCTCTCGAGCCAACCGCGCGCCATCACTGGTCACCGGACCCCGGAGAATCCTCTCATCCCTTGAACTGGCCCCACGCCCACCAGCAGGCCCCGGACGAGCTGATGGGTGCACTGCCAGGCGAGGAGGTCCTCATCAACGATGAGCATTACGAACCGGAGGCGAGACTAGCGAAGAGGCAGAGGACCTTAGACAATCCGCAAGGTGCCATTGAGCGGCAGCTGAGCGAGATCGAACGTTCAGGCGGCCGCGTGCTGATGCAGGCTCCCATCCAACAACTCGGTGCATCGCCATCGGAGGCGCAGCCCATGATTCAGGCGCGCGGGGACGAATACACTCGGGCGCCGCATCCAGTCACGACGGATGTCGGCGCTGTTGGTTCGCCAGTGGTCCTTCCTGCGGAAGGCTACAATCGGGATCTGCTTTGGGCGATGGTGGAAGACCGCCCACCGTGGTCCGGGCACGCCTCCCCTGAGCAAGCGCAGGAGGCAGAAAAAGTTGGACGGCAGGAACCTGCCGGGTCAGCTTCCACGTGGTCGCTGCAGGTGCCGTCCAACTTTGATTGGAGTAGCAGTCGGCCCGAGGAGATTCGGGGACTGCAGGATGATCAACCCGCTCCGTCGGTTTTCGTCCAAGAGCACGTCGCGTTCGACCCAGAGCAGATGTCTCCGGGGAAGCTTCGGCGAGTGCTCGATCATCTGGATGATCAATCTATGGCTTCTCCGGCCTCCGTCGATCCAGAGGAGCTTCTCCGACTGGAACAGGAGCTTCGCCGGGGCATTCAGGGAGGGCAGAATAATCAACCCGCTCCATCGTTTTCCGTCGGTCCGGATTTCGATCCAGAACAGTTCACTTTTGAACCGGGGGCGCTTCGGCGACTACTGGATGATGAACCGGCGCCCTTCGAAGTGGATCATGTAGCCCGCCATCGTGAAGACGCGGTACTGATCGAGCCGAGGCGCGTCGACAAGGCCGTTGCGCAGGACAGCGCGTGGCAGGAAGCCGGCAGTCGGCCCGAGGAGATTCGGGGACTGCAGGATGATCAACCCGCCCCGTCGGTTTTCGTTCAAGAGCACGTCGCGTTCGGCCCAGAGATGTCTCCGGGGGAGCTTCGGCGAGTGCTCGATCATCTGGATGATCAAGCCATCCCTGCGCCAGCCTCCGTCGATCCAGAGGGGCTTCTCCGACTGGAACAGGAGCTTCGCCAGGGCATTCAGGGAGGGCAGAATAATCAACCCGCTCCATCATTTTCCGTCGGTCCGGATTTCGATCCAGAACAGCTCACTTTTGAACCGGGGGAGCTTCGGCGACTACTGGATGATGAACCGGCGCAGTTGGGGGCATCTAGCTCAGGCCCGGCAGATCAGTAGGCTTACGAGCCGGGCCCGCTGCTGAATCTATCAATGTACCTCCCCTGGACTTCCAGCACGGCCCCCAATGGGCGTCGGAAGACTTCATGCAAGGGATAGCTCGCACAACCTGCTGCCGAGCGCGTCTCAGCCGGAGACAAAATCCCTGTCGGCGGCGTGAACTACACGGCCACATTGCAGGAGGATCAGATTTTTCTGCGCCCAACATGCGCGTTTCGGGTGAGAGCCGCCGCCATCCGGTCACTGTTCGCAAGGCGCAAAGCGGTCGGTCAAGCGTGACGTCTTCGATTGGGGAGCTTTTGTTGGACGTCGAAATTTTGCAGATCGCCCGATTCGTGTCAGGCTGTTGGTGGGTTTGATCGTCCACGCGAGACCGTATACATCATTGGCCATGAGGCCGGGGGCGAACGCGCTGTCCAAGGCGTAAGCCCAAAAGCGTTCGACGTGTTCTCGCACGTGATCAACCCCCGTCTGCCACGGGCGCGGCTTTGATCAGCCAGCGAGAACCAACCAATGGCATCACAACAAGAAGCAGACCAACTCTTGCGCGAATGGCAAGAGCAGCGCGAACACCGTGCTCCGCAGTGTCGCTTGGACACGAAGGGGAGAAAAGTTAATGATGGTGGAGCTACAATTCGTCCCGCTGAACTGGGGTTTGCGCTCTTCATCTAGCTGGTTGCGTTGCGCGAAGAGCTTCGGTGCGTGCCAAGCCGTTGCCGCGATATGTCGAGCGCAATCCTCGAAATGGACGGCTATCGTTTCGCGTCGACGGCGCGCGCACTCCGTTGCCGAACGATACGACGTCGCCGGAATTCCGCGCGGCTTATTCTCGGGCACTTGTCGATGCCACGGCTGCAGAAAGCGATGCGGATGACTGGTCAGAGCTAGAGCGTTTTCATGCTGCGCAACGGGTCGAGCGAGCAGGGGAGTTGCATCATGAGTGAACCGGTAACGATCGAACGCCTCGAACGCGCGCTCGCGATTGCTGCGTACGTCGTCGTGCAGCATGGTCCGCAGTACGCACCCCTCTACAACCGCTTGGACGAGGAGCTGGCGGCCATGCGCGAGAGGGAGAATACCGTAGGGCGCGCCAAGCGCCTGCTCGAAACCTACGGCGGCCCGAGCCTCGCGCTCGCAGCAGGATGAGTTGGACATCAGGTGTTCAAAGCACCGCGGCCCAACCGTGCCGGTTCCATAGCAGGTGAGTAGATGAGGTCCCAGATCATCTCCGGGGCCTCGTGCTTTTACTGGACCTTGTCCGTCAGCTTTTTCATGGCCACAAGCATATCGGACGCGAGCGCTCCCACAGTTTTGGAGTCTATGTCACCGGTCGGTGAAGCCAAGATTGTAGAGCCCGGTTCGGTCGGCTCCGCTATATTTCACGTTGCATACAGCAGGCAGGATCCGAGTCGGCGTCACGATGTGCCCGAAAGCGTCATCTGCGGAGGCTTCGCAACAGGAAATCAAGAGAGCAAAGAGAAGCGCGAAATATCTGGCCATGATGCATTTCCACTGTGTTCGTGCAGCCCTGACGATGACGAGGCTGGCGCCGATCAGCTCAACCACTCCTAGTTGTGCGCGGAGTCAAGCTCGCGAAAGATGGCCTGGCCGCTCTGGCGCCGCATGCTGCTGAATCCGATTAATGATTCTGTTGTCTAGTCGCGCGTGCCCAGCCGGCGGCCCTAGCATCCCGCCGCTGACCTGCGGAGAGCTCGTCGATCCTTTCGAGCCGCGAGGCTTCTTTACGGTGCGCTAACCACGCTCGAAACATAGCTGGAGCGACAACCCACGGTTAAACCGGGTGCAACCGGTTGTATCAGACTATCCGCTCCCGTGTGAGGACGGGGGTTCTGTCGTGGCTAAGTCGAATAGGACTGCGGGCAATCGCCTGTATTTTGGTGACAATCTAGACTGGTTGCAGCGGATCGA
This sequence comes from Bradyrhizobium oropedii, assembly GCF_020889685.1. Classification (GTDB taxonomy): domain Bacteria; phylum Pseudomonadota; class Alphaproteobacteria; order Rhizobiales; family Xanthobacteraceae; genus Bradyrhizobium; species Bradyrhizobium oropedii. Next base: position 61,363 of record NZ_JACMYO010000019.1, on the reverse strand, counting down.
GTCAAACACCGTTGACTTGGTGTATCTGGATCCGCCCTTTAACTCCAACGCCACGTACAACATTCTATTTCGCTCCCCGGTGGCTGAGGATGCATCATCACAAATCGCCGCCTTCGATGATACGTGGACTTGGGAGAATGGCGCTGAACGAGCTCTCGATCACACTCGGACGCTGAGCCTCGATGCATTCATGCTTCTGGACGCTCTTCGCCGGACCTTTCTGCAGGAAGGCGACGTAATGGCATATCTCGCTATGATGGCTCCGAGGTTGCTTGAAATGCGTCGGGTCATGAAGCCGACCGCAACGCTCTATTTGCACTGTGATCCGAGCAACAGCCACTACCTAAAAATGCTCCTTGACTGCGTGTTCGGGGGGCAGGGTTACATCAACGAAATTAGTTGGAAGAGGACGACAGCCAAATCAGATTATGCGCAGGGAGCGACGCATTATCCCCGCGTGCGCGACGTGCTCTTAGTTTATCGGAAGGACACGACCGCAGCAGCGACCTTTACTCAGCAGTTCGCGGCATACGATGAAGCATACATTGCGAAGAAGTACGGTCTTAAAGACCCTGATGGCCGGGCCTATCAGCTCGATAACATCACTGGACCGGGTGGCGCCGCCAAGGGCAATCCCTCATACGAGGTGATGGGAGTGACGCGGTATTGGCGCTACTCGCGTGAGAAAATGAGCGATCTGATATCCAAAGGTCTGATAGTTCAACCTAGGCCCGGCGCCGTCCCGAGATTTAAGCGATACCTGGACACGATGCCGGGAGTCACGGTGAGTGACGATTGGGGCGATATCAGCGCCATAAATTCGCAGGCTAAAGAGCGCCTTCACTACCCCACACAAAAGCCACTGCAGCTTCTCGAAAGAATACTAGCCACATCAAGCAAAAAGGGTGACTTGATCCTAGACCCGTTTTGCGGGTGCGGTACCGCGATTCACGCAGCGGAAAAGATGGGCCGCGGGTGGATCGGGATTGATGTTACGTACCTTGCCATTCAGGTCATACAAGACCGTTTCAAGACGTGGCTGCCACATGCGGAGTACGAAGTTGACGGCATACCTCGCGACGAACTGTCTGGTAGGAAATTGGCGGCGCTCGATCCCTACCAGTTCCAGCTTTGGGCGGTGGGCAGAGTTGGTGGACAACCGCGCGGGAAGGGCGCTGATCGCGGCATTGATGGTGAAATCATCTTTATGCGAGGCGCTAAGGATTACGGCAGAGCGATCGTCTCAGTTAAGGCCGGAAAAAATGTCAATCCGGATATGGTCAGGGCATTAAAGGGGACAGTTGAGCGCGAAGGCGCGCACATGGGCGTCTTTGTTTGTCTCGATCAGCCATCGAAAGAGATGCGAACCGAAGCTGCGACAGGTCGCAACATAGAACTGCCGGGTGGCATACGGCCTCGCATTCAAATCGTTACGCTCGCCGACCTTCTTACGGGACCGAATTTGGGGATCATAACCAATTTGAACACGGTGCAAGTTGCAGTCGCCGCGAGAGCGGAAGATCGCAAGAAGCCCAAGCGCGGTCCCACCCCGGCGGAGGTCAGGGAGTCGCCCCGCTTCAAGTATCCAATTCGGGGAGGGAAATCGAAAGTCCAAGAAACTCTCCCGATGGACGAGCCTCTTTTGATAGCTCCGCAACCGCGATCCAAAGTCAAACGCCGGCGCAGATCGGCTTAGCTCTGGCGCCGGAAGGCGGGGCGCTCTGATGTGTCGTCTCAATAGCGGCGCGCCCCATCGTTGCCAGGAGCGTCGGCCAGATCGCTGCTACGAAATTCGTCTTTCGGTATGCATTCAGGAAGTACAGCGGCTGAGTCGAGTTTAGGGGCTTTGCATAAAGGTCCAGCAAGACGTGCTCGGGCAGTTCGGATAGTATCGCGGTAAGTCCCTCCGAGTTCTCGTAGGAACGGTAGCCAACGGTGTCGAAGAGACCATCCTTCTGGATGTCTTCAGCTGCGCCTTTGAATGATACATTGACGACCGGTGCGATCGATTTGCGCTTACCGATGCTGTAGCCGATCTTGTAGTAGACGTTCAGATTTGGACGGGTGACGTCGCGGATCAAAACATCTGCGGTCTCGATACCGGCTCTGACTTCATTCGGAATCACGGACCCGAAAATTTCGAGTTGGGGCCAAGCAGTGATCCGAGCCTTCGGTGAATTCTCAACCGCCTTCACAGCGCGGGCGATGTCAGACGCCAAATCAGGTGGAGCGGCCGGGTAGGCCGCATATCCAACCCTGAACTTTGCCATGCTGCTCCCCTGTGGCGGAGGGGGTGGGATTCGAACCCACGATACTCTTGCGCGTTGAATGGCTTCGCGTCCCGTCGAGCTCGGCCCCGGGGACAAGTGTCCACTCCAACATCAACTCTCACTTTCCGCGCTGCGATTCAGTTCACGATTAACGCGATCCTTGACTCGACGGACCGCAAGAAGCTGCAATCTCGTTTGGGTCTTGCCGCTGATCGTCTTGCCATCGATCTTGAAACTGTAGCGCCATTGGCCTGGCAACGCTTCTTGAATGCTGAATTGCACGCCTCTGTGTTGCATAAAATCTTCCAGCCCCATCACGCCCGTTGCCAATGTCCGGCGCCGCGTCGATCGAGTGCAGATTTGATCTATGACTCTTCAATCATGAGAGCGTTGAGCTGACACCGAAAGAGGCCGCCGATCCTATAGGACCGGCGGCGAAGTCAAGGGAGGAAACGCCCGTTAGGGCAGCGGCAGCGAGACTACCGCAAGGCACCGCCAAATCTCTTGGCGGATCTCGAATTAGCATTTTTCGTGACGAGGCTAGAGGATGATCCGCCTACTCATCGAATGGAGATGATGCGAACAGGGCTACGCAGTACTGGCTTCAAGTAGTTCAATTGAGCCTGCACTAAAAGTAAAAGTTGCGTACGCCGCGTACAAATTGAGCTCTTTCGCGCTCTCTCGTTACACCTTCAACAGGTCAGCGCCGTTCGTGCGACATTGTACCGAGCCAGCTTCTCAAGTGGGCAGCTTGCCATCCGTTCGCGAGCCAGGCAGCGCGGGTGCGCGAGAAATCGCCGAGCTCAGGCTCGGAAACTGTCCGCCAATCGCAAGAAATTCATGAGCAACACGTGACCTTGTTGAGTAAGTACCGACTCCGGGTGGAACTGTAGGCCATAAGTTGGTTGATGCCGATGTGCCAAAGCCATGATCTCACCTTCATTCGAACGGGCTGTCACCACGAGATACTGCGCGTCCGTCTCATCGAGTTCGACTGCCAGAGAATGATAGCGTCCAACGGAAAGCGGAGACGGGAGTTGTTCGAACAACCCTCGGCCGTCATGCGTTATGCGTGAGGCTCGGCCGTGCATGGGGCAACGTGCCCGCGCCACGCGACCGCCGAAAACGCTCCCAATACATTGGTGCCCAAGACAGATGCCAAGAATTGGAACGCGACCCGAAAGTTCGCGGACGACGGCAGTGGATATGCCGGCCTCCATTGGCGTGCAGGGGCCGGGAGAGATCACGATTGCACGCGTCTGGAGCGCAGTGAGGTCGGTGAAGCTGATCGCGTCATTCCGGACGACTTGCGTCTCTTCACCGAGCTCGCGGAAATAGCGCGCAATATTGAACACGAAGGAGTCGTAATTGTCGATGATCAAAATCAAAATACACCAGATAGATCGACACCAAAGGCGTCGAAGAGCCGCTGTGCCTTGGCAAGCGTCTCCTCATACTCGGCTTCAGGATCCGACATCGCCGTTATTCCACCCCCTGCATGAAAGACGGCCAGGTCGTCGTCGATCACCACGGTGCGGATCGCAATGTTTGTGTCCATCTGTCCATTGAATCCAATGAAGCCGATTGCCCCGCAATAGACCTCTCGCGCCACTCCCTCGATGTCCGCAACGATCTCCATTGCTCGCACCTTTGGAACGCCGGTAACGGAGCCGCCCGGAAAGCAGGCGCGAAGCAGACTGACGGCGTCTTGGTCCGCAGCAAGCGCGCCCCTGACAACCGAGACGAGATGATGCACTGACGCATAGGATTCCAGGTTGCACAGTGCGGTAACCTCGACCGAATTGTCGGTACAAACGCGTGACAGATCGTTGCGCAGCAGGTCGACGATCATGATGTTTTCGGCACGATCCTTCTCGGACGCCAGAAGGAGTTCGGCGCGGCGTCCATCATCCGCGGAATCGGCGCAACGCGCGATCGTGCCTTTGATCGGGCGCGTTTCGACCCGCCGCCCGTCAAGTTTCAGAAATCGCTCGGGCGAGCTCGATGCGATAGTCAGCCTCTCGTAGCGCAAGAGAGCCGCGAATGGTGCCGGGTTCAATGACCGGAGCTGGCAATAAAAGGTGAGCGGATCGAACAGGGGCGAAACCCTGGCACTGAAGCGTTGCGCGATGTTCGCCTGGAATATATCTCCCTCCAAGATCAAACCGACGACGCGCTGGACCGCTGCGATGAAGCGTTCACGGCTATAGTTCGAATGCCATGTGCCCGCCGTGCCGGGGATTATGATCCGCGGCGATCTTGGCCTGGCAAGCAGTGCTGCAAACTCGTCGGCGCGACGACGCGCGCGCTCGGCTCGTCGAGTGAGGTCCCGCTCCGGCCATCCGGTCGAGACGATCCAGCACCTGTGGTCCCGGTGATCGAAGCTGACCACCACATCGTAAAAATGCAGGATTGATTGGGGCAACCGGAGACCGGGAATTGAGGGCGCCGGCAGCCGCTCGAGCGTTCGGTTCAGATCGTAAGCAAGGAAGCCGGCTGCGCCGCCCTGGAACGGGGGAAGATCGGGGCGATGCGCTTCTTTGTATCTGGCAAGAAGGTCGCGGAGGACTTTCCATGGATCGCCTATAAGTGCCTCTCCATTCCAACTTGCTTGTCCATTGGCAACCAAATAGGTGCTGAACGGCTCGCAGGCCAGATATGAGTAACGCCCAAGCAGCTCATGGCGTGTCGCGCTATCGAGAAAGGTAAGGTGTGGCCGCTTCGCAAGGCATCGCAGCGCGTTGACAGGATCAATCCACGGCAACTCGCGGACATTCATGGGCTAAGCTATCGGTTGCCGACGACCAGCAGGTTGCGAGGCCCGCTCCGATCGTGATGCCGTCTTGGAACAAACGCTCCTTCCGTCCGATGCGTACAAGACCGTGAGTTCGATCATCAGGCTACTTGCGGCTGGATGGTCGGCTGCGCCGAGCAACTTGGCTTAGGCCTGCGGTTCCGGCGAAATACACATTTGTTGACAGCTCGTAGTCAGCCGCAAACCGCAGCTCCCGGAGTGGCCGTACGCGCCGGATCGCTTCTCGATACAAATCGTGCGTTTTGTACGCAGCGAGATCCGCCTCGCTGTCGAATTCACCATACACCACGACATCGATGTCGTTGCCCAGCTGATCGCCCTTGCCGTTGCGGGCAATCTCGAGCCGGCGTGCACTTGGGATAGAGGTAAGAACCGACAGACCTTCAATGATTTGGTCGATATCGGCCTTTTCCTTGGCTGTGAAGAAGACGATGTGACGGATCATGGTGGCCGTAAATCTAACGCGCAAGTTGGCTGCCTTCTATATCGGGATCTAGCTCGAGGCAATGCCGGTTGGCTTCGACAGCCGAAGAAAGGGCACGATCGGCGAACGTCCAGACGCCGTGTTTTGGGCCGACGCGAATTCGATCTTCGTGGGCAACTTGCTTTTGACAAACCGTGATCGTAAGTCGACGCAACGCGATTGGCCGGCCCGGCACGACGTCAGGTCCGCAACCTCGCTCGGTCAAACAGCGCAGCACGTGCACCGTGAACACTTCAGGATAGACGATCCATGCAGGTCACATTGATGAAGGGAAAAATCCATCGCGCCTCGGTGACCCAGGCCGATCTGCACTATGAAGGCTCGATATCGATAGATCGTAGGTTGCTGGATGCGGCGGGTTTCTTGATCAACGAACGCGTCGAAATCTACAATATCGAAACCGGAGCGCGGTTCGCCACTTATGTGATCGAGGCTCCGGAAGGATCGGGCACAATAGGTCTAAATGGCGCGGCCGCGCGACTCGCGATGACCGGGGACAAAGTGATCATCGTTGCATATGCCTCTTTTGACGAGATGGAAGCCAATGCATTCAAGCCGCGCATCGTGCTGGTTGATGCGGAAAATCGCATCTTGGCGGCCTGAAAGCGAAAGGGTCGAATCATTTGGCATTCGACAGGCCATGGACTCCTGCTCGATACAGCGGAAACAATGAGCTTAATCGAGCCGACCAACGTGACCGAGTACGTAAGCCGCCGTGTACCTTTTCGAATGACACCACCGGCTGCGCTGCTTCAGGCCGCGGACAGGGCTGATGGTGCTTCGAATGGTGATTTCGCGCCAGCAAGCGCAGCGCGTATGAAGACGGCCATCTTGGCTACTCGAGGGCGGAAGGCGGTCGGGGCGACGGGGCGGGGCTCCTGCGCAGCTAGCGGGGAGCACGACAGTCTCGAAGCGGTAGCTGCCCTCTTCTTTTGGGAAGAGACGGCGGTTGTTCTTTGGCAAGATTATCGTGATCGATGAAGCGAAAGTCGGCCCAGCCCGCTCGGCGCCGCCACAAATAATCGTGCGCACAAGTCGAAACGCGAAACTGTGGCGGCCGATAGGGGGCGATCGATGTTTCCGGCCAGAGAAGCCGTACAGTGGTCGCTCGACGCGTACCGTTTTTTCATCTGTTTGGATACATCCTGCCGCACGTAAATTCCTTGGTCCGATCCGAACAATATTTGTGCGTCGACAACAATCTCAATCTGTCACAACGCATGAAACGCACTCAGGGATGGCGCGATGGCATGCGCGGCAAACTTCCATCGTCCAACATATTAAGTTCGACATCCGGCCGCTTGCAGAGCGCAACAGAGCATCGATCTTGCCCGAACGGCAGGGAGCCTGGGATACAAAGCAGATGCTCAGGTCATTTCGCTTCGACCGCACAGGTCGTTTTGGCAGTATCGGCGCTCCCAGGGGGCCCGGTACAGCGGTTCACAAAGCGTGGGCGATCCGATCCTTGCGCAGGTTGTTTCCGCAACTCGCGGATATTGGGACCGCAACGTAATCGCTTGCATAGCCGCCGGTCTCATGCTGGCCCACTCGGTCAAATCGCCAGCCGGATTAGCCGAATAGGCACGGAGAGCGAAATTATCTGTCGTCGGCACAGCGGGCGCCCTCATTGTCGTCTGAAACGTAGCAATGGCAGAGCTGTCGCGTTGTCCATCACGGGTCGCGTTGGGAACGTCACTGTCCGCAAAACGATGATGCGATGAGCCAGCTCAGCTGCCCAAGCCGGGCAGCCAGCTGACCGCTGTAGGAATTGGAGTGTCTGGACCCTTCAAGGGGGAATGCTAGATGAACGGCTACGTTTGATGCAGCACGATAGCGGCGGCGACGTCTGCGCCCAGCCGCTCATGGGGAACAGGGAAAACAGCGGCTTCCTCATTATTCGAGGCCACGCTCTGCGAGCACCCGGTGCATGACCTCGCCTTTGATCTCGCCTGCGATTTCGTTTCGGACTTGGGCTCCGAGCACCCGCTCGGCATCCGGGTCGCCTAGCAGACCATGCTCGGCCAGTCGCTGCTCCAACCGGGTTTGAAACTCCTCGCCCATGGCCTCGACGAGGCGGTCTTGCATTGCTGCATGTTCGTCCGGGGCGATGCGCCTCAGCACCGTCTCCCAGGGTTGCCAGCGGGTTGCCATGTAGTCGGTGAATTGGTTCGCTTCCTGCTCCCGAACCAGGTCCAGCGCCCGCGCCGCATCATCCGGGGTCACGTGAGAGACCGCCAGGAAGCGCATGTCAGGGGCGACGTGACTGAGCTCGAGCGGCTCGCGCAGCAAATGTTGATAGGCCAGGTAGACTTCGACGTCGTCTATGCTCGGGTCGACGCTGAGGAGCGAGTTGACCCTGTCGCGCGCGATCGCGTCCAGCGCCTCCAAGCGGAACGCAACACGGCCGCGCTGGATCAGTTCGCCAAGCCGATCGTCATATCGACCGTCCTCGACGTCAGCGTTAAGGCGCGCGGTCTGCATACCGTTCCAGTGCAAAGTAACACGATCCTCGCAGCTCGCGTTGGCCTCGGAAGCCTGTGTGAAAAACTGCTCGCGCAATCTCGGATTGGCCGCCGCCTGTCGCAGGTCATCAGCCACTGCCTGCCGAAACTCGCCATTGCCATAGTTCACGGTCCCTCGCAGCCTCTCCAGGAACCGCGCGTAGTCCTGGGCGCCAGGCTCATCCGCAAAGTGCTGCCATTCGGCCAGCGTCGCCGGGTCGTCGGCGAGCCAGTGCGCGGCAGCCTCATATAAAGATTGCTGTGCAAGCTGCGGTGGCATTGCAACCGCCGCCAGATTAGCGAGGACATCGTCCGGCAGCGGGTTATCCCCGAACTCGAGGTTCTCCAAATGCGGGTAGTTGAGACTAAGATGCGGTACAAGACCCTCAACAAGACCCTCAGGCAGGCTGGTCAGCTGGTTGCCGCTAAGATTGAGCGATTGGAGCGTGCTCGGAAGGGGGTCGGGGAGGTTGGCCAATTGATTGCTGCTGACATCGAGTTCAATGAGCCCCCATGGGAGGGATTCGGGGAGGTCGGTCAGGTGATTTCCACTAACCGCGAGCGAAGTGAGCCTGCTCGGGAGAGGGTCGGGCAGGCTACTGAGTCGGTTGTCATTTGCGTTCAGGATCTCGAGCCCCGCCGGGAGGTTGGCCGGCAGACCGGTCAAGCTGTTATCGGCCACCTCTAGCCGGGAGAGAGTCGCCGGAAGAGCGTCCGGCAAACTGGTCAACCGGTTATGGCTAATGAGAAGATGCTGGAGACCGGGTGGGAGCGTAGCGGGCAGGCTGCTTAGCTCGTTGTGCCTGGCGCGCAGTTCCAGCAACCTTGGCGGCAGGGCGGCGGGCAAAGCGGTCAGGGAGAGGGAGGACAAATCTAGCGAATGCGAGCCCGTGTTGTCCGCAGCCCTAATTCGCGAGCGCCCCTCTCGCCGATTCTCGGCTTCGCCCCGCCCCTCTTCGGCAACCCAGTTTTCCAGGACCCGCGCGCGCGAGGAGGCGGGGGTCCGATACCCTGTCAAGGCTTCGACCCAATCCGCCACGGCTCGGTTGAAGCCGCCGAGGTAGCTTTCCTGCTCCCCCTCATCAAAAGTGTCCGGGGAAGAACCTGCACTCCGCTGCGCCTGTCCTGCGTCCATCAATTTCTCCATCGTCAGAACAAAGAATACGCCCGCCGCTTCTCAGCCGCGAAGCAGGTGGTTGTGATGGCCATTCGAGAGCCAGCGCACGTGCGCTGCGGCTCCAGCCCCGACTCGAGCCGATACAGGTTCACACGAATCCCACCGCGGCAAATGGATCGATACTGGCTGCGAGGCTTCCTGCCATTTCGTTGACCAGATAAGTCCGGAGGACCGTCAACGTGGAAGCGTTCTGCCCTTAGCAAGCCTACCTGTCGATCAGCTGACGAGTGGCGCTGCCGAACATCCTTTCGCTCGACTGTTGCCATCAGCGACCAAAGTGGGTCCACCTTGCGTAGCCGATATCGGCGACACTTGGCCGATCTGCCGTTGGCCCGGCGGGTCGTATCGCTCCTGGTGATCACCCGCCGCTTCCGCTGCGACGCCGTCCTGTGCGGACGCCAGATCTTCCTGAGCATTTCGCCGACGGATATTGGCGCCATCGGCGCGACGCACGGGCGCGGCTGGACGCTATCGTCCATTATCTCGATCTGGTGCTTGGCGGCCGACCCGCAGCGGGCTTCGCAAAACGCCTGATGCTGCCAGTAAGCAGACACGCTTCTGCGTGTGTCCGACGCCGCAGCCGTTCGCCGGCCGATTGCCTCAAGGTCATCGGCGTCGACGACTGGGCCTGGCTGCGCAATCACCGATACGCCGGCATCATCCGCAATCTAGAAAGGCGTCACCTTGCTGTCGGATCGCGAGCCCGTGACCGCCCAGCGCGAAGGGGCGAGGTGTTTCGGACGTCCTGCCCGCCTAAATTGACGATCGCAGCGACAATCTTCTGGCTTAGCTGATCGTGCAAGCCTTTCCGGCCGATCCCGTCAACACCGGCCCGGCTTTGTTCTGGAAGACGCCGTCATTTCAAGTTCCCTGGAGCCGGTGGACGGCGACGAGAACGCCGGAATTGTCTTCACCCAGGCCTCCCAGAAAGCCACATGGCGCGTTGTGTCCGGCATGACAGCCGGTCTCGTTACGCAGTTACCAATCTCTTCGTCATCTTCGGTCCACATCGGGGTTGGCGCCACGTCGAGGTCACCGACCGTCACGTCGCTGTGGACTGCACTCACTGCATGCGTGATCTTGCCGACGTCCATTATCCCGCCGCCTGCCATGACCCGCCATGAAAGAGGAAGCATAGGCGAACAGCTAGTCCAGTCGGGGCAAATTCCCTGAATCGCGGAGTCTTGGATCTTGCCCAATCTTACCCAACGTTCGTTTGAAAAGCCGCTCTAGGTGGAAAAATGACGGATTAGCATCCCTGCACTGCGGCCCTGGAAGAGGAGGGCGCGTGGGTTTACGGGCCAAAGAGCCCAGAGGAGGGAATGATGACAAGGAAGCTCGCCGCTTTTCGCGGTTGTTCGATGAGTCTTGCCCGAAACGTTCTCATCTGCTCCACGCTTTTGGCCGGAACGGCCATGGCGTTTACCCAAGCCAAGGCTGACGATATCAATTGGCGCCAGTTCGAAGGCGCGTCGATCGTCTGGGCCTACGACATTCATCCGTATGCCGACGCGGTCGCGGCCCAGTTGCCGGAGTTCGAGAAGCTCACGGGCATCAAAGTGACGCCGGAGCTTTATCCGGACGATGCCTATTGGAATAAGTTGACAATCCAGCTCAGTACCAAGTCATCGAGCTGGGACGTTGTGGGTACGGGCATTCAACCAGCTTGGGATCTTGCGCCAGGTCAATTGCTTGAGCCGCTCGACCGCTATCTGAACGATCCGAAACTCACGGCGGCGGGTTACGACTACAAGGATTTCTTCCCTGCACTTCGGGATGCGCTGACCTGGAAGGTCAAAGAAGGGCAGATCGAGCCGGGAAGCGGACAGGTCTGGGCCATTCCGCATGGCTTTGAGAACATCCAGCTGTTCTACCGCAAGGACATCCTCGATAAGTACGGCGTTAAGGTCCCAACGACTCCGCCGGAGATGTCCGCGGCCTGCGAAAAACTGAAGGCTGCGGACCCCGCGATCACACCTTTGGGCGTGCGCGGCGTGCGATTTTGGAGCAGCATCTACACGGCTGCGATCTCGATTGCCAGGTCCTACGGGGTGCATGATTTCGTCGTCAAGGACGGCAAGGTGGACACCGGCCTCGACTCGCCAGAGTCGATCGCGTTCCACAAGGACTATGTGGACATGATCAAGAAGTGCGCGGCTCCGTCCTTTGCCAACGACAACTGGTATCAGGTGGTCGATGGCATCAATTCGGGAAGAACGGCGATGGCGATCGATTCCAATATGTTTGGCTTTTGGAATGACGTGGCCGGCAAGCCTGCCTCGGGGAAGATCGCGTTCGCCCCTCCGCTGCGCGCTCCCAACAGCAAGAATTTCGAATCCAACATCTGGATCTGGTCTCTTGCGATGAATGCCGCGTCTCGGAAGAAGGGGGCAGCCTGGATGTTCATCCAATGGGCAACGTCGAAGCAGGTCGAGCTGAACAGCGCCGTCGCCGGCAAGCTCGTTAACTCTCCGCGTGCCTCTACCTGGAGTGACAAGGCCTGGCTCGAATATGCGGCAAAGCCGGAGTTCAATAACTTCGTCGATACGTTCAAGACCGTGCAGGATAGAGCGAAACTCGCATTTACAGCTCGTGTTGGCTTTGCAGAAGCAATGAATGCTTGGGCCGTCGCTATGCAAAAAATGGTCAATGGAGCTGACGTGAAGGCCACGCTGGCCGACCTCGCCTCCGAGATCCGCTCGTCCATGTGAAACGCGCTGGGCGGAGAGCACATCGCCGCCCCTGCATTTTAAAGATGAAGTGAGATGGACATCCGAGGATCCCACGGAATCGTGACGCTGCAGTCTTCGACCAGCCAACTTGCATCGCCAAAAGACAAGGCGGTCACGAGCGCACAGGATTCGCGCCTTGATTGGTGGAGCATTGCCGCAATCACGCCCGCTATCATCGTACTTCTTGGTTTTCTTTTCCTGTTTTTCTATGGCGTGTTTCAGTCGCTGACCGATCTCAAGTTCGGTCGGCCTCTAGTCCACTTCATCGGCCTCAACAACTACGCGGCGTTGATCAAGACAGGAGATTTTTGGAACAGCGTTCGTGCCACTCTCGTTTACGCCGGTTCGGCAGTGCTTGCGCAAGCTGTATTGGGTCTGGCGCTTGCCAAGCTGTTCGCAACTGACGTCTTCCTGGCGCGTGTGATGCGGCCCGTCATTCTCTTGCCGCTCGTCCTGCCTCCGATGAGCGTAGCGCTCATGTGGACGACAATGATGGACCCGCAAAACGGGATTATGAACTACCTGCTCTCCCTTGCGGGCATAAGCCGATTTGCATGGATTTCAGATCCAAACACGGCGATGTTCTCGCTGGTCCTTATTGACGTGTGGACCTATACGCCATTCTTCGCGCTAATCATCTTCGCCGGTCTTCAGGGCATCAATGAAGAGATCAAGGAGGCCGCGCGTGTAAATGGCGCGAAGGGGTGGGCAACCTTCTTGCACATCGAGTTGCCGCTGATTACGCCATACATTCTGATCGCCGCCGTGTTTCGGCTGATCGAATCCCTCAATCAGTTCGACATCATTTTTGGGACAACGCAAGGTGGGCCTGGAAATAGCACATCAGTACTTTCGGTGCGGGCTTACATTACCGCGTTCCAGAATCTCGCCTTTGGGCGTGGTGCCGCACTTATGGTCGTCAATTGGATGATCGTGTTGATCGGAACGTTTGCCATGGTGAAGCTATGGCGCCTCGTTCGGCAGCGCGTAGGCTGAGGAGGCAACCTATGCGATTGAAACGCCCGACCTCCACCAATTTGATTCTGAACCTGCTCGTCGGCATTTGCGCATTGATCCTGGCCTTTCCACTCGTCTGGATCGTGATGACGTCGCTAAAGCAGCAGGCTGAGGTGATGACCTGGCCGCCAACCTTCCTGTTCGTGCCGACACTGGATAATTTTCGTGTCTTGTTTGATGTCGCACAGGCCGGGGCGACCAGCTATGGCACCATCAAAGTCGACTTCTTAACGCCGATCACGAACAGCGTCGTCATTGCGCTGGGCTCCGTAATCATCTCTCTGCTCATTGGGGTGCCCGCCGGCTACGTCCTGGCGAGGCGAGACATACCCCTCAAGGAAGACATTGCCTTCTTCATTTTGGGCTTCCGCTTTGCCCCGGTCCTTTTGGTCGTCATCCCGCTCTTCAGCGTGTTTCAGGCGATTGGACTGTATGACACCTATATCGGGATGATCTGGGTCTACCAAGTCGTCACATTGCCAATGATTGTTTGGCTGAGCCGCTCCTATATCGAAGAGATCCCGAAAGACATCGAGGAGGCAGCTGCCATGGATGGCGCCAAACCGGTCCGAGTCGTGCTGCACATCGTACTGCCGCTTCTGAAACCGGGCCTGATCGGAGCCTCGTTGCTGATCTTTCTACTCGCTTGGCATAACTTCGCCTTAGGTCTGATTCTTAGTTCGACCAAGGCGCCGGTAACGGTCGCTCTTCTCAAGTTGCTCAATCCAGGCGTGCAGTTTTACCCGGTCATGGCCGCAGGGCTGGTTGTGACGATGGTCATTCCCGTCATTCTGATCGTAATCGGTCAGCGTCACCTTGAACGCGGCCTAACCTTCGGTGCCGTAAAATGAGCGTCCGGCCATTGATGTTCTTCGGAACGACGAATCTCGATCTGTGCTTCAATGTCGAGCGGCTTCCAACGCCGGGTGAAAGCCTGATGGGTACGGTGAGCCGTCACCCTGGAGGAAAGGGCGCGAACCAAGCCGTTGCTGCCGCCCGGCTCGGCCTGAAACCACACTTCTACACGCATCTCGGTGATGATGATGCCGGTCAGTCGCTTTTAAAATCGCTGATGGAAGCTGGCGTTTGCACTGACGCAATTACGGTCTGTGCAGGCGAAGTCTCGGGCTTGGCCTTGGTTATGGTCGCTGACGACGGCTCCAACATGATCGTCATAGACCCAGGCGCCAATTCGAAGGTGGGGCCGGACATGATCGAGAGCGCAACCAAATTCATCGAGCGCGATTCAATCGTCGTCGCCGAAATGGGGATGCCGATCCCTGCGCTCAATCGGCTCTTCGAGATGAAGCGAAAAAAAGGCTTTGAGCTTATTTTCAACCCGGCTCCGGTGAGGCCAGGTCTTCCATCGGCGGCGTGGAGAAGCGTAGATTTCGTCACGCCGAACCAGACGGAAGCGTTCGAGCTGACAGGCATCGAAGTGTGTGACTTCGATAGCGCCGCGCGCGCGGCGGGGAAGCTGCTTGATCTCGGGCCCGGTGCCGCGCTGATCACGCTCGGGGCGCAGGGAGCTTATTATGCTGATGCCACGCGCTCCTTTGCTCTGCGGGCGTTTCCCGTCAAGGTCGTCGATACCACGGCCGCAGGCGATGCTTTCAATGGTGCATTCGCAGCATCGCTCGCTCAGCGGCTGCCTCTAGAGGAAGCAGTGAGGAAGGCGCTAGCGGTTGCAGCGTTATGTGTAACACGGCGCGGTGCTCAAAGCTCAATGCCGACAGCCCAGGCAGTTGACGAGTTTCTACAGTCTCAAACGATCTTGGAGTTGGAATGACCGAACAGTTCTCAGTTTCAGACCGAACGGTGCTCGTCACCGGGGCAGGTGGCGGTATTGGCTCTGCCATTGCTAATGCGTTTCGCCAGGGAGGCGCGAACGTCGTCGCCACCGATGCCAATCTAGAGAACCTCAGAGATACTCTGCCAAGACTGCCCTATGGCAACGGCATACTGCCCATGGCTATGGATGTCGCGCGCGAGGAAGACGTCGGAAGGGTCCTCGAAGAGATCGCCAAGCACTTTGGCCGGCTGGACGTGTTGGTCAATAATGCAGGCATAAAGTCGGCCCAGCCATTGCTTAGCGGCAGCGCTGAGAAAATTGA
Organism: Bradyrhizobium oropedii; assembly: GCF_020889685.1. GTDB lineage: Bacteria > Pseudomonadota > Alphaproteobacteria > Rhizobiales > Xanthobacteraceae > Bradyrhizobium > Bradyrhizobium oropedii. The sequence continues at coordinate 46,253 of NZ_JACMYO010000019.1, read as the reverse complement.
ACGTACGATCCAGATCAACTCAATCGCTATCCTGCGCTGTTCAAAACTGGTCGTCGAGCGCTTCATGAAAAGCAAGGGCGGCCGCATTGTCAATGTCGGCTCCTCCCTGTCATCGCAAGGTGCAGTTTTCAACTACCAGGCCGGCGGAGGCGACTATTGTCTTTCGAAGGCAATCGTTCACGACTTAACCAAACTACTTGCCTATGAATGCGCGCCCCTCAGCATCAACGTGAACGCGATCGCGCCTGGCATCATTGATACTCCCATGCACGGTCGACCGCGGGAGGAGACCGAAGCGCGCCATGGTGGTCGGATTCCGTTGGGACGGGTTGGAGTGCCAGAGGATATCGCGGGGCTGGCGGTCTTCCTCGCGAGTCCTGCGGCTTCCTACATGACAGGACAGATCGTTCACGTGAACGGCGGGATGCTGATGAATGGCTAGCCCAAGCTCTCACCTCAACTGGCCGTCGGTCGCTGGGATCATTTCGGATCTCGATGGCGTCCTCTATCGCGGAGATGCCGCAATTGTCGATGCCATAGAAGCGTTTACGCGATGGCGGGCGGCCGGACTGCCGTTCTGCTTCGTGACAAACAATTCGACCCACACGCAGGAGGACGTCGCTCGCAAATTGGAAGCGTTTGGCCTTGCAATCGCGCCGAACGAAGTGGTTACTAGCGCGATTGCGGCCGCAGAACTCGCGCGCGCGAAGTACCCGGACGCGAGCCGCGTATATGTCATCGGCGCGACCTCCCTTGTGAATGCGGTCGTCGCGGTAGGTCTGGACGTGACTGACCAAGAGCCGGAGATCGTGGTGATGGGTCTCGATCGCCACATCACACATGAGAAGATGCGGATTGCTGTTGAGGCGATTTTGAACGGAGCCGCCCTCATCGGCACCAACCCTGACCTCCTATTGCCGACCGCCAATGGATTCGAACCGGGAGCGGGAGCAACAATTACGGCTGTGGCTGCTGCCGCCCAGGTCAAACCCCTGATCGTTGGTAAGCCCGAGCCACACATGATCGAAACGGCGCTTTCCCGCTTAGGGACGGTGCGCAGTGCCACACTGATGATCGGTGACCAGGTTGCGACGGATATTCAGGCCGGTAAGCGAGCTGGCCTTCCAACCGTGCTGGTCACGACCGGCGTTCCGCCGCGAGAGAACCCCACCCTGGCGCGACCAGATTTCATCGTATCGAGCCTGGCAGACATTGAGATCCCGGCCCTGGTTGGAAGCCCGCGACAGAGGAGAGCGTGATGGCCGACGTTCGTCTGGAAGGCCTCAGCAAGGCCTACGGGACTATCCAGGTACTGCGGAACATCGACCTGGTAATCGACCATGGCGAGTTCGTCGTCTTCGTCGGACCATCCGGGTCGGGTAAGTCGACGCTGCTGCGCATGATCGGAGGGCTGGAGCGAATTAGCGGTGGGCGTCTGCTGATCGATAACGAAGTCGTCAACGACGTTGACGCGGCTGATCGTAACCTTGGCATGGTGTTTCAGAGCTACGCTCTCTATCCGCATATGACTGTCCGCGAGAATCTCGCCTTTCCTCTACGCATGGCGAAACTTAGTAAAGCCGAGATTGATACCAGGGTTGCGCAGACTGCGTCGCTGTTGCAAATGGATCATCTCTTGGATCGTAAACCTCGACACCTGTCCGGCGGGCAGCGGCAGCGCGTGGCAATCGGGCGTGCCATTGTGCGTGAGCCAAAGGTGTTCTTATTCGATGAGCCGTTGTCCAACCTGGATACGGAATTGCGCGTCCAAATGCGGGTTCAGATTTCCAAGCTTCACAAGCAGCTTGGCAACACGATGATTTATGTGACGCACGACCAAATCGAAGCCATGACCATGGCCGACAAGATCGTCGTGCTCAAGGACGGCGTTATCGAGCAGGTGGGAAGCCCACATGATCTCTACCACAATCCGGCGTCCCGGTTTGTCGCGGGATTCATCGGCTCGCCCAAAATGAATTTCCTAGGCGGCAAGGTCGAGGCAGCGCATGAGTCGGGCATGGACGTTCGACTGGACGCGGGTGCGGTGGTCTGCGTCCCCGTGGAGCCCGACAAATCGCTCGTCGGCAAGCCGATCACGCTTGGCATTCGGCCCGATGATTTCTCCCCATCGTCCGCAGAGAAGGATATCGCGATCGATCTCGATCTCGATTTCGTCGAGCATTTTGGCAGCGTCACTTACGTTTATGGCAACGCCGGAAAGGAGGCAGTCGTGGCAAAAGCGTCAAAGCCCGATCCGCTCAAAGGCTCCGGCAAAGTTCGTCTTGCGGCTTCGCCGGCGGACTGCCATCTGTTCATGACGGACGGAAAAGCCCTGCGACGGTTGCATGCACCCGCAAATTGGAACTAATTTTAGTTAGTCGCGCCAAAAAGCGAACGCGGTCTATAGCCACGGACGGTCGAGGTGAAGGGAGGCGGTATCAGGCAGTTCTTCCGGAATTCCCGTTCGTTTGTGCTGGGGGCGGGGATCGGATCGGGCATGGCTGCGAGAGCGGCCGAACGAGCAGGGGCAGATTTCGTGCTTGCGCTCAATGCCGGCCGATTTCGCGCGATGGGCGGCTCTTCACCCGCCTCAATCCTTCCAATCCGCAATACCAATGAATTCGTCGCCGGCTTCGGTCGGACCGAGATCCTGCCCAGCACGAAATTGCCGGTATTCTTCGGCGCTTGTACCTTTGATCCGCAGCTCGATATCGATCGCTGGCTCGACCGGATCAGTAGATGGGGTTTTTCGGGGGTCACTAACTTCCCTTCGGTCATCCACATTGATGACTACAGGAGGTCGTTGCTTGAGAAATGCGGCCTAGGTTACGCCCGCGAAATTGAGCTGCTGGTGAAGGCGGCAAAACGTGGCCTGATGACGATCGCCTATACTCGGACCCAGTCCGAAGCAAGGCGCATGGTTGAAGCCGGTACTCAGGCCATCTGCATCAATTTCAATCTCAACCGTGGCGTTGAAAGCGCATCTGACCCATCGATCAGCTTGTCGGAGCTTGCCGCGCGCACGAGCGCAGTTGCGCGTGTGGCTCAATCCGTCGACCGAAACGTGATCTGCCTCCTTGGCGGCGGACCGATAACGAAGCCTGACGAACTCTTGGATATCTGCGGCGAAACGGGTGTCAAGGGCTTCATCGGGGGCTCCTCGCTCGATCGGGTCCCGCTAGAGATGTCTGTCCTTGAGGTCACCTCCGGGTTCAAGACTCTTCACTTGTTGCGGGAGAAGGTCGATCTTCTTGAGCGCCAACTCCAGTTGAGCGGCTTCAGGCACGGCGTCATCGCACAGTCCTCAATCATGAAACGCGTTCTTGAGACTGCAAGGCGCCTGGCGTCCCATCCCAGTCCTGTGCTCGTTTGGGGCGAGGCCGGCTCGGGCAAGCGGAGGATAGCCAGCCTGGTCCATGCCTTCAGCGACCGCAAGCACGCGAAGGCAGCGTTGTTTCAATGCCGACCCGGTTCGGCCATCGATACGGTCGGTGCGCTTTTCGGGGCCGAGCGCGATCAGAGCAGGAGACGCCAACTGTCGCTGCTGGAAAGTGCAAGCGATACGACCGTGTTGCTGCTGCATCTCGATCAGCTTTCGCGTGATGGACAGGAACGGCTTGCCGATTACCTCGAGACTGGTAGTTTCGCGCCCTTGAACGGCGCATCGATTGTGCGCTCCAGTGCTCGAATTATCGCAACTGCGACGGTTGCTCGCGGCGCGGGCCTTCCAACGGTGCTATGTCCCCGGCTGCTCGGCTTGTTTTCGGGGCTTGACATCAAGCTACCTGCCTTGCCAGACCGACTGGAGGACCTCCCTCAGCTGGTTCAGCATTTCACAGTCGAGGCGAAGGGGGATTCGAATGCCCAAACGCTGGCGATCGAAAATTCTGCGTTTTTGGCGCTCGCTGGCCATAATTGGCCCGGCAATTTAAGGGAATTGCGCCAGATCGTGAACCAGCTCGTGACGCTCCCAGATGCGCATATCAGCGCGGGCGTCCTCAGGCCGCTGTTGAATGCGTCGGCACCAGCTAAGCCGAAAAATGCATTCTCCGAGCGGGAATGGATCATAGAAGGCTTGAAACGGAACAGGCTTCATCGCGGAAAAACAGCTAGTTCTCTGGGGCTTTCAAGAAAAACCCTCTACAACAAAATCAAAAAGCTGCGGATCTTAGAGTAGCAGTCCCAATGTTCACGTTGCTCAAGCTAGCCGCCTCGAAGCGGCCCCGTCAAAAAGCGTGAACATTGGTTAATGACGATCCGTGCTGGCCACGGCTTACCAGCTCCATTTGCTCAGTGAATTTGGCGTGAAGCACACCGTCGGTCGCCAATCGCTCGCTCGCTACGGAGCTTTCGTCCACAGCATGCCATCGCACCATATGTGTTCCACGCGTCCCCACTCGCAGGCCGCTGCGACATGCGGGAAGAACCCACGCCCATGTTGGTTGGCGCTCGTATTGCAAAGCAGCGGAATGCCCGTGAGCGATTCGTATTCGACGAGAAGCTCGGCAATTTTGTGCCGAGAGGTCCTGCGAATCGTCTGCAATCTCGCAGATCCGTCGAGATGTACAACAGCGGGAATTTTATCCCGCCATTCTGCTCGTGTCTGGTGATCGAAAAGCATGTAAGGGTCCGGCGTCCCGGGACTGAAAATATCCGGCGCACGATCTTCCAGGCATATCGGCGCCACTGGCCGGAAGTGTTCGCGATGTTTGATGTCATTGAGATAATCCTTCATTCGCGGCGATGTGGCGGCTGCCAGAATGCTTCTGCTACCCAATGCCCGAGGTCCAAGTTCGCCGCGGCCGGCAAGAAAAACCACGGGCTTGTTACTGGCGAGAATAGTTGCGAGTTCATGCATGCTACACGGCACGGCGTCCCATTCGGGCGGCACATCGCTACCATGCAGTGCCGGACCACTGTAAACCGACCATTCCAGCGGCCCGAAGCCTTTGTCCGCCGCCATTGCAGAGCAAGCGGCCCCGATCGCAGAACCACTGTCGTTCGGAAAGGGAGGCACCCAGACTGCGTCGAACAGGGCTGTCGCACGTAGTGCACTGTTCCACTTGATATTGAGCCCGCAGCCACCGGCTATGCACAAATTGCGTGTCGCAAAGCACGAGTGCCGCTGCAAAGCAATTGCCAATTCGCGCACGAGCAGACGCTCGAGGAAGCAATGAAACGATGCGAGCACATCTTCGGGTGCCTTGGCCTCCAACCGGCGCTCGCTAGCATCGAAGAAACCATGCACAGCCGCAAGCTCAGATTCCATACTCTGGATGTCGGTACGATAAGTGGCAAGCTTCGTGTCAGCCGCAAAGTGCTGCTGGTAGAGCTCCTGAAAGAGCGCGACGATGGTTTCTTCAACGGACCCGAGGGCGATATAGGCCATCAGCTTGCCTGCAAGACCCAAGTTGAGCTTGCCAGCACCGCCAGGGTCCAGCTTGCCGGGGTCGCCCAGGTCCCAGTTGGCGCGGTTCGCCTGCTTGTACGGTCCAAAGTGAAGGCCTGCAGCGGCATAGACGTGCCCAATCACCGGGAACAGGCACTCGATGAACCGGGCGCCCTGGCGTCCTACATGATAGAGACGTGGAAAGGTGCCGCCATCCCACAAGAGGCAGAAAGCAGGCTGTCCAGCTTTGGCAAAGGGGCTGGTGCAGTACGCGGCGGCGAGGTGGCTCGTGACGTGCGGATAGCTTCTATAAGGGAAATCCCTGCCGTCGAGCCTGAGGCCAAAACCGTCCTGCGAGCTCAGAAGGCCCTCTGCGTGGCGTTCAATATACGATGCGCCTTTGAGAGTAATAGGAACGTTACCGCTGAGGATCTGGAACTCGGAGGCCACCTTCCCAACCCAGCCGTCGATGACGAACTGATCAACCTCCCGCGGGTCTAGGCCATGTTCCGCCAACGCCAGCACGATTGCATCGAGATTCTCGATCGTTTGATACCGCGGATTGTTGCTCCGCTTCTCCTGCTCGATACAAAAGATAAGCCGCCCGTCCTCAACAAGGGCGATCGCTCCGTCATGCGTCAGCTTGATACCGCAGATGCGCATAATGCCTCTGTGTCTAATGCGGGCAATTCGATTATTCGAGGATCAACTCGGACCGCGAGGGCATGCGGGTAAGCAGTCGCCGTGGATCGAATTATGCACGCGCCGCTCACCCTCAATCTCGATCAGCATGTCATCCAGCGCGTATGTCCTGACGGTGTTGGCATCAGCGGCGTGCTCCAACCGGAGGTCCGATCATTAGATGCCGCGCGTAGTGCAGTGCATGATTTGCGCCAATGCGAAGGAAGCCATGGTGGTTTCCCGGTCGACTCTCGCATTCACGACCGAGCAGTGCATCGGGATCGAGAACGCCGCTCAGTACTTCAATCCGATCTCGACCATCGTGAAGGGAGGGATTCCTTTGCAGAGGAAAGTACAAGCTGTAGCAGGGGCGCGGGACACCTCATTCTCCTAGTCAGCTCCAATTGGCTCGCTTCGCCAGGGTCGGTTGCGTCTTTGCAACATTGTCTGTTCTCGCATGATCACAGGACGGGACGACTTCTTAATTTCAAAGCGCGTGCCAATAGCCAGTGCTGCTTTTCTTTACTTATTCTCATCGGGCGGGTGTCGCGAATAGAACGGAATGACCTGATCCCGACAGTGCGTTTGGCGCCCAACGGAGAAGTGGGGATGGCCGCAGAGGCTGCCAAACAGCGACGTCTAGTAACAGCGCGATGGAGTGACGGGGCCATGACGTTCAGGGCACCAGGGTTTGCGTGGATTGGATGATAGACGCTGGAGAGCAGGCAATTATCGTAAGAAATCGCGGCCCGCTCGGGGATGCAGTGAGGCGCTGCGGGCAGCGCGCCGAAGAGGTCCCACGGGCGCGAATACCTTAGGACTGGGCGCATCCTCGTCGTTGCGCTAATCTTGGTCGCTTACGACTCTGCTTCGACACTCCAGTCGAATTAGTCGAACTGGGCCTTTCTGCGCCTGGAGCCCACACAGCGCGGGCGGGCTGTAATGTCCTTCGGCATTTCGATGGTTTCAGCCAAGGCAATCGCACCCAGAATAAATCAGCTGTTTGGCTGCGGTCGCGTATTCAAGCTGCCGAGCGCCACACTGTTGGTCGACAACGTACGCGATACTGTCAGCCTTTACTTACTCCCGCCGAACCTGGTTCCTTGTCCTCAGCATGGATAAAGAAAAGTGAGACTTAGCCGCTTTATCGCAAGCAGCCGGCCTTGCGGATAATAGTGGCGTAGCGGAAGGTGCATTCCAGCTCCGTCAACTTGTCAGCCAGACTCGAGATTTGTAGTGAACAACGAACCCTTGATGCCGGACATCCGCGAGTTCCTAGGGCTCTGGGAGCGAACTTTCAACACGCACGCACCGGATCGTCTGGCTGCGTTATACACAGATGACGCGATGCTTCACGGTACATCGAGCGCTAAGCTCTATATCGGCGTCAAAGAGATAGGCACTTATTTTCACGGCAGCGCTACCGTGAAAATGGACGTATGGCATTCCGTGGTGTTGGCGCACAACGTTTCCTTGGTGGTGGGAAGTTATGTCTTTTCACAGCTGTGGAAAGGTCATCAGGTAACCACGCCGGCTCGATTCACTTTCGTACTACGTCGCCAGGACGGCGAGTGGAAAATCGTACATCACCACTCATCCGCGACCCCAGACTGAAGGCCGAACCAAGCTAATACGCGCGGATATGCAAGCTCGTCAGCTCTTCATCCCGGCTATGCGGGTCCGAGAGGCATCACACTGCGGACGCCGGCTACTTACCGCCTATGGCTCTTCATTTTGACTGATGCGTTTACGCCGGCAGCGGCAAGGTGCCCTAGCCGCTTCTGCCGAGCCGGTCGCCACATACAATTATTGGTTGCATTTTCAGCATGCGGTCGTGCGCGAAAAGAAGCGCTGCCGATGGCGTGTGAGTGGAAAATTTCTGCTCTCGGCGGCCTCTTTCTTGGCGGAATTACCCAAATTTACCCACTGTGAACGATCCACTTCAGGTTCGACCAACCTGCAGTCGAATAGGCTTGCCGTATTGAACCCATCGCAGAGTGGGTCTGCCGTCGGAAAGTACAGGAGCGCCCAGTGTCAGTTGTCCCGCCCACACCCGCCCAGTTGCGTGATGTCGCCTCACAATGCGGCCTTTCACTTACCGACGAGGACATCGTCTCCTTCCGCGGCCTGATCAACCAATCCCTCGAAGCTTACAGATACATCGAAGCCGTTCCGGACGAGTTGCCTCCGGTGAAATATGCGCGCACCCCGGGTTATCAACCCCTGGTAGAAGAAAATCTGCACAACGCCTGGTACCGCAAGGCGAGGATCGAAGGAGCGCCGGGCGGAAAACTCAAGGGTAAGACCGTCGCTCTAAAAGATAACGTCATGTTGGCCGGGGTCCCAATGATGAACGGTTCGGCGACACTCGAGGGATTCGTACCAGATATCGACGCAACCATTGTCACTCGCATGCTTGATGCGGGTGCCGAAATTGCAGGTAAAGTGCATTGCGAATGCTTTTGCACATCCGGTGGTAGCCATACCGGTGCGCTCGGACCGGTGCACAATCCTCATAGAATGGGTTACTCTGCGGGCGGCTCCTCTTCGGGCTCGGCTGTTGTTGTGGCGCTTGGCGAAGTCGATATGGCGATCGGCGGCGACCAGGGCGGCTCAATACGCATGCCGTCCTCGTTTTGCGGTATCTACGGGATGAAGCCTACTTGGGGTCTTGTCCCCTATACCGGCATCATGCCTAACGAGCTGACGCTCGACCACACGGGCCCGATGACCGCAACGGTCGCCGACAATGCGTTGCTCTTGGAGGTGATCGCCGGAGATGATGGTTACGATCCGCGCATCAAAGCACCAAAAGTCGAAGAGTACACGAAAGCACTCGGTCAAAGCGTCAGCGGATTGAAGATCGGCGTTCTGAAGGAGGGCTTCGAACAGCCCGGGGCGGAAGCTGGCGTCAATGGAGCGGTTCGTGAAGCGGCCAAACGCTTCAAGGACCTTGGGGCCTCGGTTGAAACGGTCTCTGTACCAATGCACCTCCAAGGTGCCGCGATCTGGACGCCGATCGGCACCGAGGGCGCCACACAAACCATGATGTTCGGCGACGGCTTTGGTACCAGCCGATCCGACCTCTTTTCACTGTCGCTCATGGACTTCCATCGAGGGTGGCGCCAGAAGGCGAACTCCCTGTCCGAGCAGGCCAAGTTGTTCCTGTTGCTCGGCACCTACGTAAACAATACGTACGGGCCGCGATTCTACGGCAAGGCCGTCAACGTGTCTCGCCGCCTGAGTGCAGCTTACGACAAGACCCTTAAGGACTACGATCTGCTTCTTATACCGACGACGCCGATGAAGGCGACGCAACTCCCTCCACATGACGTCAGCCGAGAGGATTATATCGCTCGCGCGACAGAGATGTTCACCAACACGGCTCCGTTCAACATCACGCACCATCCGGCTATGTCGCTGCCATGCGGAATGGTGGATGGCCTGCCGGTGGGCTTGATGCTCGTTGGTCGCCACTTCGAGGAAGCAACCATCTACAGGGCGGCGCATGCGTTCGAGCGGATCGGAGACTGGAAGAAGATGTGACTAGAGCATGATGCCGGCAGCAACGGACCACCGCAGCGTCCGCGTTACGTTGTGAAACTCTTCGCTTAGCCGGGGTGACCGTTCTGACGGATAGGAAAACACGTTCTCTGTTCCGAATTGTTCCATCGTGAAGACGTGCGCCTGCCGACCGACGTAAACGAAAGGCAAATCATCTACAACAAACAAGTACGAGGAGGGTCAATCAATGCGAAGACTGTCGACTTACCTTTTTGCTACCGCGGCATTCCTGGGCGTTGCGGGTGGTGCGAGCGCTGAGGATGTCCTGTCTGAAGTTTCCACATTGGAAAACGAATATTTCAATAACTGGTCGCAAGGTGCCGAACAGGCCGCAAAATCCCTTAGTCTAAACTATCGCATCCTTTCGGGCAAAGGTGATGCCGCAAAGCAGATCGAAATCTATGAGGCTCAATTCGGTGCCGGTGTCAGGATCACGTTCGGCGAGAATCTCGTTGCGGCGAACATAAAGCCCATCGTTGAGATGGCGAAGAAGGTCGGTGCGGTGCATGTTGCCGTTTGGGAATCGTTGCCCGGCTTCCATCCGTTGGATGCGGGGGGCGACAACTATGCTTTTGCAACGTTCTTCTCGCCGGACGATGTCGAAAATAGCTATAGAATTGCCAAATTGCTTTTTGACAAGATCGGAGGAAAAGGCAACGTCGCGCACATTACTGGTTTTCCCGGGGTAGATGCAGACATTTCCAGGACCGCGGGTTTCGATAAAGCCTTAGCCGAATATCCCAACATCAAGCTCGTCGCGCGCCAACCGGGAAAATGGAATCAGGTTGACTCTCGCAAGGTCATGGAAGACCTGTTAGTGGCTCACTCCAAGATTGATGCTATCTTCGGGCAAAACGACTCGATTGCACTGGGCGCGATGCAAGCCGTCGAAGACGCTGGTGTGCACATTCCGATCGTCGGCCTCGATGGCAATCGAGAAACCCTCAAGCTGGTGAAGGAAGGCCGCATTCTTGCGACAATGGGCTTTACCCCACAGTGGCAAGCCGGTTTTGCCCTCGTGCGGGCATACGATGTCGCAAAGGGATTTAAGCCGAGCCCATGCGAACGCATGATGTACACGGGAGCCACGCTGATAACCGCTCAGAATGTGGACAAGTATCAAGCGTTTCTCGCCGGCGAGAAGCTTCCGTTTGATTGGAAGAAAATGTCGCGGGTTCTTCATCCCAGCGACTGGGATGCTCAAAACTATGTGTGGCCGATCGACGTGAAGACGTACTGGGGAGCGCGCACGCCGGCCGGATACAAATTTCCGAAGGCTTATCAAGACGCCGTTGATTCCGGTTGCGTGGATCAGCTCAAGGCCGAGTATAACGGCCACTATAAGCAGCGCATTCCCGAGTGATAGCTTCGGTGCCCCTCTCTCTCGCTCTGGAGAGGGGCATCGTGTTTACCTCACGTTGACGGACCGCAAAAATGCTAGAAGCGTCGGTGGTTGGACGTAGAGATAGCGAGCTATGGCGGCGTGCCATAACGATCGTCGTCTTTACCATCGCGATTATATCTTTTGGTGTCGCGGCTCCATCGTTCTTCACCATCGCAAATATCAGGGCAATCGAACTATCGAGTTCTGTCCTCTTGATCGCATCCATCGGGGCGACCTTCGTGATCCTGATGGGCTCTATCGACCTATCGATCGGAGCGGTTGCTAGCTTTTGCGGCATGCTGGTCGCTCGGCTCGCGCCAGACCTGGGCTTATGGTCGGTTCCCATCGCGTGTTTGGTCGGCTTGGTGTTTGGTGCGATCAATGGGCTGGTCTACGTCTATCTCAGAATTCCCTCGATTCTGGTGACGCTTGGAACAGCAACAACCATTTCAGGAGCGGTGCTTTTCATCTCAGATGGCCGGTCCTTATCAGTATCGCACGCGGCCGTAATCGATATGGCCCAGGGCGCGCTGGCCATTATGGTCCCCAATGCGGTACTGGTTTCGGCGGGGATCTACGGTGTTGCCGTTCTCGTAGGTGATCGCACGCGTTTCGGACGGATGACGCTCGCGATCGGAAGCGACGAGCAAGTAGCCGCGCTCATCGGAGTTAAGGTCAATACGATCAAAATCCAGGCGTTTGCATTGTCCGGCCTTCTTGCAGGAGTTGCCGGTGTCCTGTTGGCCGCTCGTCTGGGGTCCGCCACAGTCACAATGGGCAGTTATATGACTCTCGACACGATCACCGCAGTGGTCGTTGGCGGAACTGCGATAACGGGCGGGTTAGGCAACGTGCGCCTGACGATAATCGGGGTTCTTTTCATAACGATCCTTTCAGACGGCATGAACATTCTTGCCCTGCCGCCCTATCTACAAACAATCATTCAAGGGACCGTCATTCTGCTCGCTGTTCTTCTGAACACGAATCGTGCGAGCGCGGAGGACGTGAAATGAGCGGCGTGCCGACGCCCATCTACACGATGCGCAATGGGTCGAAGCGCTTCAATGGCATTTGCGTGGTCGAAGGGATCGATCTCGATGTATTTCCGAACGAAATAGTTGGGATTGCCGGCGAAAACGGAGCGGGCAAATCAACGACCCTCAAAATGATTGCCGGCATCCATACACCGAACGCGGGAAGTATGAGACTTTTCGGCAAGAGCTTCACGCCGACAAGCTATACTGAGGCCGTCGAGGCCGGTATTTCGATGGTCTTTCAGGAGCAGGCCCTTATTCCAAGCCTGGCTGTCTACGAAAATATATTTCTCTCTTTAGAAGCCAACTTTGCCAATCGGATAGGCATCGTCGACAGACGAGCGATGATAGCCGTCAGCGAAAGACATCTCAAAGACCTCGGTCTTGACTACATCGATCCGTGCCGTCGCACAGGCGACTACGCGTTTCACGATCGGCAGATGATCGAGATTGCCAAGGCGTTCGTTTTGGCCGAGCATTGCCATATTGATCATCCAATCATCCTGCTCGACGAACCGACAGCGGCAATCGGCGAGCGACAGATCAAAATTCTCTTTGAGTCGATTCGACGGTACCGTCGTCGCGCTTCATTTGTACTTATTACTCACCGTCTCGTGGAATACGTAGAGCTTTGCGACCGCATCTACGTGTTCAAGGACGGGCGAAATGTTGGCGAGTTCGCAGGAGAACAGATCTCCGAACAAAGCCTTCATCGGGCAATGGTGGGCCGAGCGCGAGACGACGAATACTTCATGGAAAAGCGCCAGCTGAAACTCGAGGGGGCGCCCATCGCGGTCTCAGTCAAGGGTCTAAGCGGCCACAACGTCCAGAATGTCAGTTTTGAGCTTCGCAAAGGTGAGATCCTTGGAATTGGTGGCCTCGTCGGATGCGGCAAGGAGGCTGTAGCCAAAGCCGTCGTCGGATTTGAACCCTTTCCCCCAAACGGCACCATCGAAGTGGGCGGCGAAGCGTTGCCGCTTCGCGGACGTGGAAAAGCGGCGATGTTGCGCGGCATGGGTTTTGTCCCCAAAGAACGCAAGACCGAAGGCATCGTGCCTTACATGTCGGTTCAAGCAAATATGTCTTTGGCCTCGCTTCCGCTCGTCTCGCGCCTATCTGGTTTCATTTCACGCTCCCGAGAACGGCTTCTCGCCGAAAAGTACATCAATCGCTTGCGTGTGAGATGCAAAGGGCCAGCACAGCTTTGCCAGTTCCTTTCCGGGGGTAATCAACAGAAGGTGGTGATAGCTAAATGGCTGGCTCGAAAGGTTCAGGTGATGGTCCTCGACAATCCCACGCGCGGCGTCGATGTCGGCGCTAAACAAGAGATCTACGGCGTCCTGAGGGACTTGGCTGAGGAGGGCGTAGCTGTTCTTCTCGTCACAGACGATCTGCCTGAGCTTATTGGAATGTCAAACCGCATCCTCGTGATGCGAGAGGGAGAAATTCAGTTCTTGTGCAACGCGCCTGCCGATAACAAGCCAACGGAGCAGGAACTTGTCCAACACATGGTATGAGCCGCAGACGACTGGGTCGACAGCAGGTGTAGAAGCAAAAGTGCAGATTGCCCAGTTTTACAACCGTCACCGTCCCATCATAAATGCAATAGGGCCATTGTTGCTGCTGATGGCGATGGCCGCGGTGTTCGCCTCGATCAATCCGCGCTTTTTGAGTTGGATAAATCTTTTTAATCTGATGCGGCAGTCCTCGATCCTGCTGATCGTCTCAACAGGCATCACATTCGTAATTCTCATGGGAGCGCTCGACCTTTCGGTTGGAGCCATCGTGACACTTGTGGCAATTTCGTCTGCGGTTCTGATCCGTGACTTTGATGTAGGTGCGGCTGGAATAGCCGTCGCTGCCGCAGGCATTGGAGCTCTGTGTGGCCTCGTCAATGCTGCGCTCGTCCTTCGACTACGGCTGCCGTCTTTCGTTGCCACACTAGGCACGATGACTATTCTTGGCGGCGTGTCCACGTGGATCAGCGGCGGTGCCAATGTGTTCTTTCAGAGCCCCAACCTGACGTGGATTGGTTCCGGTTCTGTGATCGGTCGTATTCCGAACTCTGGAGTTTTCGCACTTCTCATTTTTGTCGTCGCGTCCTTTGTCGGTGCGAGAAGCCACTTCGGAAGAGCCCTTTTTGCGATCGGCGGTGGTGGCCTAACTGCTCGACTTTCGGGGATTGACGTTCTTCGCACCAAAGCCGCCGCATTTGTGGTCTCCGGAATGCTTTGCGGAGTTGCGGGCTTGCTCCTTGTCGCGCGGACATCGACGGGAACGTCGCGCATGGGAGACGATCTGCTGCTCCAGGCGATCGCCGCGGTCGTGATGGGCGGAACCGCGCTATCTGGAGGTTCAGGCGGAGTCCATCGAACGCTGACCGGTGTTCTGGTGATCGCCGTGCTGCAAAATGGTCTCAATATCGCAGGCGTACATACATACCTGCAAATCATGGTGACGGGCCTCATCGTAGTTCTATCTGTTACAATAACTCTCGATCGATCTAGGCTAGCCTCCATTAAATAACGGCGCGTTGTAGTCGCGATATGGACCGACAATTGCCTCCGTCTGGCCCGCGCCATCGAAACGCACATTATGCCGATAACAGGATCGGCGGCCGGATCACTCGAGCGTTTGAGGAAAAGGTACGGTCGGTCGACATCGCCGGTTAGGCTGCTGATGGCGGTTAGAAGCGAATGGCGGGTCGAGAGCTCCGTTTCTGGATGTATCAGTCGAATACCTGTCCAACTTGTTGCCGGCCCGATGTCATCAGAAAATTGCGATCGGTGAGAGGCTGCTCGCGTACACTTGCATTGCCGCGAGCATGCGGGTCCGGGCGTGGCTTCGGAAGCGAGCTGCGCTGTCGGACCCGTCGATATCTCTCTGTCGCCGGTTCCTGTGCAAGCACGGGTGTGCGGTAAGATTCCTCTGCACTAGGAAGGGAGCTCGGTTGCAAGTGATGACGAAGTGTCGGTCGCTCTGACAGCCGCGCGGGCCGATAGTGCCGGCGAGCATCTGTTAAGTGAACCGTGCCCGTGACATTCCGCAAGCATCGGGTTTCTACAGCCGTGGGCAGCTAACTGTCGCGTCAGATGGAAAAGAGCTGCGCCTGATGCGGTCGGTTTACCCAATGCTACCCAGATGCTGAGCTCGTACGCCGTGACCAATCCGACATCATTTGAATAATAGCGACCGGCGGCCAGAATTCTGTTCTGATCTCTTGGGTCCGCTGGCAGACCGGCTCGTCTGCTTTCTCCCGAGACTTGAGCCGCTGCCGGAGAAAGCCCGGCGGCGGTTTTTTTTAGCTTCATCATCGCAGTCGAGAGAGTGAGCTGATTGCAGCCAGGCCGACGGGACAGCGTAACGATGGTCGTGCCGAAACACCCGGCCCTTGCGCAATCGCATTTTAACGAAAAGAAATGACGGGCTGCGAACGAGATCATTGGACGGAGCGGCACTGGAAACGATGTGACGAGTGCTTCAGGCTCATGCGAGGCTCAAAAGGAGCTGGCGAGTTCGTCGACCTGGACGCGCGCGCTGTCCCGATGCCGTTGCACCCCCGTCGCAAAGTCGCGCGCTCGGAAATCTGTGATCCCGCGGTTCTTCAGCGGCGTCACGACGATTGCCCCATATTCTGTGACAATAGCCGCAATAGCAGCAGTTAGCGATGGGGCCGCATCCAACTGCTAGCTAATGCCTATTGCAACGCCGGCTGCGACTGATTCTGCTAGCGACGAGGTCACCTCGCGAGGCAGCCCGGCGTTGTCGCTCCGAGCAGGAAATGCACAAACTGCGCGCTGAATGCCCCCAGATGGTGAACCAGCTGTTGACGCTTCCAGATACGCATATCAGGACGTCCCTGAGACCGCTGTTGATCGCGTCCGCACCAGCCAAGTTGAAAAATGCGCTGTCAGAGTGAGAATGATTCATCGAAGGCCTGAAACGAACCAGGCTTCATCGCGGAAAGGCGGCCAGTGTTGTGGGTTTTTCAAGAAAAACCTCTCCTCAGGAAGCTGCGGATCTTGGAGAGCAGTCCCGCTCGTCACTTTGCTCAGGTTGGCCGCGTCGAAGCCGTCCCATCCAAAAGCGCGAACATTGGTAATGACGATCCATGTTGGCCAAGGCTTACCAGCTCCATCTCCTCGCTCATCGTCCGTGTAAGAGCCTCTGCTGGTAGATGGATGAGTCCGTCCAGATGGGAGCCAAGTCGCGTCTCCGCCGCGGTAATTTCGGAATCGCTCGCGATGGCAAACAACGCCTTGAAACCAAGGCTTGTGAACCATTCCATCCGCCGAAGTTCGAGCTCCTGTCCGGCATCAACAGGCACGCCTGCCGCCGACCGCTCGATCATAGATGCCGGCGGGAAATTGGCGACGCCGGTGATGCCGGCATCCTTCAACGATTCGGCAATATCCTCCCAGCACGCGAAGGGATCGATCATGAGGATCGCCGCATAGACATGAGGAGCGGACGTTGCCTTGTCGAGGGTACGCAAGTCTCGCATAAGACAGTCGTTCCAGTCGAGGATTGGCAGGGTCGCCATGACCAGCAGGGAGCCCGCCGGAAGGCTGCGCAAAGAGGGCGCGTAGACTTGCAATTGTGCGCCTTTAGCTATGTCCGACATGTGGGTGGCAAGTTTGCCGGGAACTCTCGCTCTCACCGTTTCTACCCAATCTTACCCATTTGGACGCTTCACCGATCTTATACCCGGGTATAGCCGGGTCTAGACCACCTGTTGTTAGGAATGGTTCTGGGAGGAAGATCGTGTCTCACCATTGTACGGACGACCAAAGGTCGGCCCGGGATGGTAACCTGTCCGAACTGGCGACTGGATCCGCGACCACGGACGCGGTCGCGATCGTGGCCACGCTGGATACCAAGGGCCGCGAGGCATCTTATCTCGCCGACATTATCGAGGCCTGTGGCCGCACGACCATCCTGGTCGACGTCGGCACGAAGAGGGATGACGGCGACAAACAAGCCGATGCGAAGGCTCCCGCCGAACTCCTGAAGCGGATTGCTGAAAGGACGCGCGTTAAGGTTGGTGACCTCCTGGGCTCAGGAACGATCAGCGCGATTGTCGGGGTTGCGGGGGGCAGGGGGAGCGCGGTTTTCGGCGAGGTTGTGTCTGAGCTGCCTTATGGCTTTCCGAAACTTCTGGTGAGCAGCGCAAGGCCTGCGCTACTCGCCGAATTGGCCACTCATAGCGACATCATCCTCTATCCGACGCTGGTCGATCTCTTCGGCATCAACGCCTTTACCACAAGGGTGCTCGAAAACGCGGGGCGGGCCATTGCGGCCACGCGCTATGCTCCCGTCAAGCTTGGACGAGACAAGAAGATCGTTGCGATCACTGCCTTCGGCGTGACCACGCCGGCGGCCAATCAGTGCGCAGCGCGGCTTGCCGATGCCTGCGTAGACGCCATCGTCTTTCCGGCGAACGGGGCGGGCGGTCGTAAGATGGAGCAGCTGATCGCGGCTGGTGAATTCGACGCCGTCATTGATTTGACCACAACGGAGCTCGCAGACGAAATCGTTGGAGGCACCGCAAGCGCCGGTCCGGATCGGCTCCAGGCAGCGTCGCGGCAAAAGATTCCGCAAGTGATCGCGCCCGGTGCGGTCGATATGGTCAATTTTGGCTTGCCATCGAGCGTTCCTGATCAGTTTCGCGGTCGCCAGTTCTACGCCCATACGCCTTACACGACGCTCATGCGCACAACTGCGTCTGAGAACGCGAGCATTGGCCGGCTCACGGCCGAACGGCTATCGCGAGCAAAAGGACCCACAATGGTCCTTTGGCCGGCGAAAGGCGTGTCCGATTACGACCGCCAAGGGGGCATCTTCTACGATCCCGACGCCGACAAGGCTTGGCTGGACGCGGTCAAGGAACATGTCCCCGCGCATGTCATGGTCCGCGACCTGAACTGTCACATTAACGATGGCGAGTTCGCCGAGGCTGCCGCAGCATGGATCCTGGAACAACTCACGCAAGGAGGTTCATCCCATGCGGATGTTTGAGCGAACCGAAATTCTTTCCAGGATCGAAGGACAGGTGGCGGAGCGAAAAGCAATTCTCGCGGCAGGTAGTAGCTGCGGCCTGGTCGCCAAATGTGCCGTTCTTGGAGGTGCCGACATGCTGGTGGTCTACTCGACCGGCCTATCGCGTCTGATGGGGCTTCCCACGAGCCGGATTGGCGATTCCAACGCGCGCACGCTCGAGCTTGCGGCGGAAATTCGTAATGTGGTGTCTTCGGTGCCGGTGGTTGGCGGTATCGAGGCTTGGGATCCTCTCCGGCTCGACCTCGATGATCTTTTGGACAAGTTCTGGGCTGCAGGGTTCTCCGGCGTCATCAACTATCCGACGATCTCCACCATGGGTGACAACTGGCGTGACCGCCGCGGCCGCGTCGGCCTCGGCTTTGAACGTGAGGTCGAACTGATCGCTCTCGCGCGCAAGAAGAATATCTTTTCGCTGGCCTATGTCGCGAGCCCTCAAGACGCCAAAGCCATGGCAAGTGCAGGGGCCGACTGCATCGTCCCCCATGTCGGCGCAACACGCGGCGGGCTTGTCGGTCATGAGGACGGCCAATCCATAAAAGAAGCAATCCGACGCATCAACGAGATCAACGCAGCGGCGCGAAGCGTCCGGCCGGACGTGCTCTCGCTTTGCCATGGTGGGGCAATTGCCGAGCCTGAAGATACGGTCGAGGTCTATCGGGCGACCGAGTGTGTCGGCTTTGTTGGCGCATCCTCAATCGAAAGAATTCCAATTGAGCGGGCGGTGAAAGCAGCGGCGGCGGAATTCAAAGCTGTCCCGCTTCCGCAGACTCATTGACGTTCACTGCAACACGTGCAGCGAGGCCGCATGAACACGCCAAATAACCGTGCTAAACCTGACACGATCGCTTTCGCCTCCAAAGGGGGGGCGAGACCGGATCAGGACTGGGAAACAGATGTCGTCGTGATCGGCAGCGGCGCGGCTGGACTGTCGGCGGCGCTCTATGCGGCAAAGGCCGGACTGCGCGTTATTGTATGCGAGAAATCTCCGCGACTTGGCGGAACGACGGCCCTGTCGAATGGCATGATCTGGGTTCCTTGTTCTGCTCAGGCGCGCGCGGTTAACATCGATGACACCATCGCCAATGCGAGGACATATCTGCAGCATGAACTTGGCGTTCATTATCGTGCGCAATTCATTGATGCTTATCTTGAAGACGGCCCAGGGGCGTTGACCGCGCTCGAGAACGGCACGAGCGTCAAGTTTACCCTGGCCTCTACACCCGATTATCACTCGAGCCAACTTGGCGGCGCTGATAGGGGACGGGCACTGAGTCCGGCTCCTTATGATGGGCGGCTTCTAGGCAAAGACTTCGATTTGATTGGCGACCCCATTCGGCTTGTGCTCGGGGGCATGATGATCTCATCAAGTGAGGTGAGAAGCTTTCTCAACCCGCTCCAATCTGTTGTGTCGCTCAAGCACGTCTTCACTCGCCTGAGCCGCTATGCGCGGGATCGACTCAGCTTCAGGCGTGGCACTGAGCTCAGCGGCGGGAATGCCTTGATCGCGCGGCTGCTGGTGAGCCTGCGCGAGTACGGCGTGGAGATTTGGCCATCCTCTCCAGCGCTCGAACTCATCAAGGAAGGCGGGCGCGTCACGGGTGCCGTCGTCAAGAGGATCAACCTTGACGTCTGCGTGCATGCCTCGCGTGGTGTTGTTCTCGCAACTGGCGGCTTTGCCCGGAACGCGCAATTGAGGGCGGACCTCAGTGGTGCACACCAGCACGACCTTACCTTGGCCCACACCGATGTTAATGGTGACGGCATTGGGCTTGCAACCGCGCTCGGGGCCGCCGTCGACAAAGATGTCGCATCCGCCGGCTTCTGGACCCCAGTTTCAATCCTGAAACGCGGTAGGGGGTCTCAGGTTGTCCCATACGGCTGGCTCGACCGCGGCCGTCCTGGAGTCATTGCTGTCGGTCCAAATGCCAGACGTTTCGTCAACGAATCGAATTCGTACCACGATATTTGCCTGGCAATGTTTGAAAACGGATATCCAGAAGATAAGCGATTCTACTTCATCTGCGATCACCAGTTCGTGCGATTGAGGGGCATGGGACACCTGCTGCCATGGCCCTGGACGTTGAGCATCGGTAAATATGTCCGCCTTGGCTACATCAAGGCAGGTGAAACGATTTCGGAGCTCGCAAAGCAGCTGGGACTGGATTCCGCTGTGCTAAAAAAAACGATCGAGGAACACAACGCGCACGCTGCCCAAGGACGGGACCCCCTCTTTATGCGTGGGGAATCGGCCTTCAATCGTACGCTCGGCGATCCGACCGTGGGAAAAAATCCAAATCTTGGACCAATCAAACACGGGCCATTTGTCGCGTTGCCGATCGTCCCGGCAACGCTAGGCACGGCGACGGGATTGGCGACCAATAGTTACGGAAACGTCCTGGATACACAAGGCAACGCAATCCAGGGTATTTACGCTTGCGGCAACGACATGACTTCGCCGATGCGCGGAGTTTATCCCGGGGCAGGCATAACAATCGGTCCCGCCATCGTATTCGCATATCGCACCGTCAACGCAATAGTGCTTTCCGCAGATCAGGAGCAAAAAGCCGTCGCTTCCGGAGCTTGACCGTCAACCACACTCGTGCGTGGCGGGGGAGTATGTGTTCGGGTCCGGGGCGCGCATCGATAGAACCGGAGCCGGACAGCCTTCTCATCGGCAGCGGACGTGGGTTCCCGACGCGCGACATTCTCGAGATGGCGGCCGGGTTCGAGGTGGTAAGCCCCGGCGGACGGTGAGATCGCCGCACCAACTGTCTTCGATGTATCACAAAGGGCTGGGGTCCCATAGGTGTTACAAGGCATATGACAGCGGGAGAAAATCGATCGTTCAGCAGCTTGGCTGCGTAGTGACGAATCGAAAATGTCAGGACAAGCCGCGCAGGCGTCTGCTTCCCCGAGGCGATCGCAATCCGTTGGCCGCGAGGCAGTGATGCAACTCGACAAGATCGATTTTCGTCTTCTTGATCTCGTCCAACGAGACAATCGCCTCTGTAGCGAACAACTTGGAGGGAAGGTCGGCCTATCCGCATCCGGAGTTCAACGTCGGCTGAAGCGCCTTCGATCCAAGGGTATCATAGAGGCCGACGTTTCCATCATTTCTCCAAAAGCAATTGGGCGGAATGTGACGGCAGTGGTCCTGATTTCGTTAGAGCGCGCGCGTGCCGACACCGTTGATCGCCTAAAGCGACAAATTCGCAAGATGCCCGAGGTGATGAGCGCGTTCTACGTTACGGGTCTAGCCGACGTCGTCTTGCTAGTTACCGTAAACGATATGGAAGATTACGAGCGGTTTGCCCGGCGTCTTACCGACGAAGGTTCAGACATAAAGCGCATTGAAACAATGGTTGTCATGGATCGATTCAAAGCAGGATTCACTTTGCCAATAGCTTCCATCGCATGGTGTTGAGCGCGACTGACGAAGAGGACGTTGGCTTGCTCAACCGCCGTCGAACGCGGTCCTTAAGCCACTGCTTTGGACTTTAGCGCTAGATCTATCGCATTTTTTCACATGGAGGGATACGTTGCGTCGCTCGCGTCACGCCAAGATCGTGGCAACCGTCGGCCCGGCAAGTGCCGGACTTGAGAAGATACGTGCTCTGTACCTTTCCGGGGCAGATATCTTTCGGCTAAACTTCAGTCACGGAACCCATGAAGACCATGCCAAGGTCTATGTGTGTATCCGTGAACTCGAGCGGGAATTCGGCCGGCCGATAGGCATCCTGCAGGATCTCCAAGGTCCAAAGCTCCGCATCGGCTCCCTTGAAGAAGGCAGGCTGGTTTTGCGTGCTGGTGAAACGGTCCGCTTTGTGATCGATGGAGCCAAAGGAACAAAGCAATCGATACCCTTGCCTCATCCGGAGATTTTTGCAGCCGTCCATCCCGGACAAGAACTTCTCATTGATGATGGCCGGGTGCGCTTGAGGGTCACCGAGCCAGGAGATGGAGAAATCGTTGCGCAAGTGGCGGTTGGGGGCCCGATCTCGGACCACAAGGGGTTCAACGTGCCGGGGGCGGTGCTCGACTTATCTCCGCTCACCAAAAAAGATCGGACCGACCTCGCGTTCGGCATTGATCTCGGGGTCGACTGGGTCGCATTGTCCTTTGTTCAGAAACCGTCCGACCTGATCGAGGCGCGCGCCCTGATCGGAGAGGCAGCAGGTCTGATTGCGAAATTCGAGACGCCGATGGCGCTCGATCGCATCGACGACATCATCAGCTTGTCAGACGGCGTTATGGTCGCGCGCGGTGATCTTGGCGTCGAAATCCCGCCCGAGGAGGTGCCTGGCCGGCAAAAGGAGCTCGTGCGCGCCTGTCGGCGTGCCGGAAAACCCGTCATCGTCGCAACGCAAATGTTGGATTCCATGGTGGCAGGGCCAACGCCGACGCGCGCGGAAACCTCAGATGTCGCGACCGCCATCTATGATGGAGCCGATGCAGTGATGCTGTCTGCTGAATCGGCAAGCGGGGCGTATCCGATCGAATCGGTCGCCATGATGGATCGCATCATCAAAAGTACGGAGCGGCATCACCTCTATCGGCCGCTGATCGAGGCTTCTCGAGCTGACGTGGAGAGCACCCCTTCGCATGCCGTCGCGGCTGCAGGCGCAGATCTTGCCGCTACCATTGGCGCCAAGGTCATCATCGGCTTCACGGCAGGCGGGACGACGGCCGCTCGGATTTCGCGCAGCCGGCCGCCAGTGCCGATCCTCGCCCTTACTCCGGATGAGAGGGTGGCTCGGCGCTTGTGCTTGTCGTGGGGAGTGCACAGCGCCGTGTCCAGCGATCCTTCCGGCTATAAGGAGATGACGCAGATCGCCACAGCAGCCGCGCACCGTGAAGGCTTTGTTAGATCGGGCGACCTAGCTGTCGTCGTCTCTGGGGTGCCGTTTGGACTTACAGGAGCGACAAACAATCTTCGCCTTGTCGCATGTTGAGGCCATGTCCTTCGCATCGAACTGCCGGACGCGACCCAGATTGCCATATGGACCATGCTTGGAATTCAGGTGTGACCAGCAGCTGATATTGCAAGAGTCCGAGGGCAGCATCAGCCTTCCAAGCTGAACACGAGGGTTCGATTCCCTTCACCCGCTCCAAATCGATTTCTATCAAAACAGTCGATTGCGTGTGTTTTGGACGCCGATTTTTCCGCCCGCTCTCGATTTTCATACAACCGCCGTACAAACCGGCTCAAATCAGCTCATCGCTGTAATCGAGTCCTTCGTGCGCCGACGACTGTTCTGCCGCATTCGAATCCTTTGAGCAGCCGTCCTGCGGGGCTGCATGACCGGCGCTGCGCACACATTGTCCCCTGGCTTTCGGGCCAACCTCGGGACGCGGGTCGGAGAGAATGCGGCACTGGCGGATGGATTGCGACGCCATTCAGCTGATGTCGAGCTTGAGATCGTTCACCAGCCGTTTTCCTCGATCAGCTCCTTCCAAAGTTCATGTACTCTTCCGGCAGCCATCCGCACGTCGACGTAGTCCTGCCCATTGCGGACAAGGATTCTCAGGCGAGGTAGCGAATATAACGCGCCGCCGCCCATGCCGTGGCTGCGGGGATCGAAGCCGCCGCTCAGTCGGACCTGTATGTCGGGCGCACCTTCCAGCGCCGTCCGCCTCTGATTGAGCACCAGGTGCTTTGTTGCGTTGGCGATATCCGCAACAATCGCGAAATGAGGTTCCAGCTCGCAAAGCTGCTTTAGGAAGTCTTTCTTGCCTGAAGGGATGGCCGGACGAGGCGCGCCCCGATAGGTCCAGCGCTTGCCCTGGTGCGTTTCGATCACCCAGTCGCTGAGCGAGAGAAGCGAATTGCACGCGTGATAGGCCAGCCGCAGCTCCGTCAGTCCGGGTCCCGCAAATGACTTCATGTCCGGATCGACCACGTGCGTGAGAAACTCCTTCGGAGTTTTGAGTCCAGCTATCATTTCAGTTCTCTTTTCGGGATGTTGTGTTGCGTGGATGGGTTGCCGTCCAGTTAGGACGGAAGACTCTTCGATGTTGCAACGACGCAACAAATGCGAGTAATGTTGTTCACTATGCTTTTCTACGTGTTGCACGTAGAGGTCGAAACGTATTGCACTGTCCCTCTTAAAGAAGCGCTTATTTCGTCGAGGGGTTTTTATGTTCGTATCGCCAGCCGCCCCATTAGGGCGTGTTTTAGGACGCTTCGCGTTCTTGCTTCTGACTATCAGAGCCCACGGAGCTATGCGCGCTGTCTTAGCGATCGTGCTGGCGGGCCTGCTATGGATCTCGCAGGCCGGCGGTGCGTCCGCGCAGTTGGCGAAGAACTCGGATTGCTCTACCAGCCTAACATCATCGCCAGCGCATATTGTCTGCTTCGATGGCGAGTTGAGTGTCCTGGCCAGCGAGACCACATCGGTCTATCGGCGAGCACTAGCTGCGCTGCAGGGCGCGCCTCGAAGCAGACTGGTCGACGAGCAGGCTGCCTGGGAGGCAGGTCTTTCGACCCGATGCGACCTGTGGCGCTGGGTGAGCCCCGATTACGCGCTGACGGCTAGGCCCTGCTTGACGCGGGAATATGTCGCGAGGATCTCGAAGCTTGGTAAGGAAGTGACGCCTCAGAACGAGAGGCTTCAGAGTCGCCAAGGCGCCCGCAGCGCGCGGCGCTATTTCACAATATTGTCGCGACACGAAAATCCTACCGATGCCATCAACGCATTCGCACAGGCGCGATACAGTTACCCGTACGAGAGCTTCGAGCTCTACCCGCCGCGCGGTGCGAACGGGCAATGGCTGCTCTCCTTCGCATCCTATGTTCCCGTCGGCACGGCAACAAGGGCGCGCGACCTGGCCAGAGCGCTGGCGATATCGGCGCTGCCAGACGTCTGGCTGGCTCCAGAGTACCTCGTCGAAGACACTGACTGGAATCCGTGCACCATCTCAACCGACGCCGCCCGAACGATCGTCTGTAACGGCAAAACGTATGACGCTCTGCTGAGCGACAAGGCGACGGCGTCATCCATGCTCTCTGGCCGATTGAACGATCAGCCCAGCGAGGTCACGCTGGCGTCGTCCTATTTCACGATCGTTCGGTCTGCCGCGAGCCGCAGCGAGATCAATGGTCTGCTGAATTCGCTGCTGTCGAACTACAAGTCGATCCAGTTCGATCTCTTTCCCCCTTTCAACGAGACGGGAAAGTGGGAAATTATGATCGCCTCATACACAGACAAGGAGCGGGCCGAGAAAGCCGCCGAACTCGCCAAATGGCTCGGGATGGGCGCTGACGTTCGCGTTTGGCAGATGCCGGAGCCGTTTAAGCCACCGGCGGATTGGAAGCCGATTGGATTGCGTGAGGTTGTTTTGAAATGCCTCGCCCAGGACGCGCGCACGATCCTCGAGATGTACGCATGCTCCGGTAGCGTGGTGACGCCACAGGTGCTTCAGAGCTGCGTGAAGCGCGGGGTTTGCGAGCTCGGATTCGGGGCGCTTTCAGCCTCGGCCTATCTGACCAGTCAAAAACTTGATTGGAACACGCCGCTCAATGTTCAATTGACGCTGCCGAACATGGATCAGGTGAACAAGTGTCTCGATGACCACAAGAAGGACGAGAAGGGGTATGTCGACTGCGCGATCGGTATTGTCAGGAGCGCGAACGCGATATCGACATGCGATCAGAAAGCCCAAAGTGGCGAACTCGCAAATTGCCTGTTGCAGTCGGCGGGCGTGCGGCGCGCACAAATCGAATGTTTGAGCAGCGCAAGGGGTGATCCTCTCAGCTGCGTCAACGCCGGCGCTTCCAAAGCCTGGGTCGAAGCAAAGGATTGCCTATCAAAGCATACAAATGCGGCCGAAGCAGCGTCGGCCTGTGTGGGCGTCAGTCTCGATGACTCGGCGATCAAGCTTGGCAAATGCCTCAACGAGCGCGGCGCCGACAAACTCCAATGCGCAGAATATTTGCCTAATGCGCAATCCACGCTTGCGATGGTCCGATGCCTCAGGGCTGCGCAATCGGGTGCTTCGGCGCTGCTCAGCTGCGGAAACCTGGCCGACGCAAATCTGAGCTCGGCGGACCTGGATTGTTTAAGAAAGGCTTCCGGCTCCGACGGGTGGCAGGCGAGCTGCTTCGCAAAAGGACTGCAGGGGCCGTCATCCTGCTTTCCGAGATATTCCGGCGACAGGGAAAACGTGCTGAGCTGTATTGCGAATGAGAAGCCTGCCATCCGGGACACCTTGACTGCGATCCGGTGCATCACGAACGGCAAGGCAGCCGTCGATCTGATCGCGACCTGCACACAGTCCTTCGTCAAGGATCCCAAGGTCCGTCAGGCACTAGCTTGTGCGTCGCAATCGAACAACGCGCAGGCTTTTGGGGGGTGCATCGCCGGCTCGTTCCTCGGTGAGGAGGAACGGCGCTTGCTCAATTGCGCTACACAGTCCGGCAGTTATGCGGGCATGGCGCTTTGTGCGGCAGGGCCAAAAATGAATCAGGAATGGATGATCGCGGCGCAATGTGCGGCGTCATCTGGAGGAGTGCCGGTCACGGCGGCGGCTTGCACGGCAGGCTGGCTGACATTCAACGAATTTGGCAAATGTTTTTCAAAGGGCATTGGGGGATCGGGTTGCTTCGGCCCGGGGAATTCCATTGTCGTGGCAGTCAACAACGCAATTCACGACATCACAAAGGGGCCTGGCGAAAACAATGAAGCGGTCAAGTTCCTGAAGAATGTCGCAGGAATCGAAATCAAGGACGTGACGTGGGCGACGCCTTTGGGCGGGGAGAACGCATTCATCCCCAAATTGGGCAGAGACATCGGTCGCGTTTTCGGGTGGTAGAGTCTCAAAGATCCGGCGGGGATTCTGATCTGCTTCGTACGTATCATCTTCCAGACCTCGTCCCGGGGAAACACAACGCACGTCCTCCTTAACGAGGAGCCTAGTAATCGTTCGCTTCGGGCGCGGGTGAAGCTTTGCGAAAAATTGCGAGCAGTGAGGCAATGATCGAAACAAACAGGAGCAGACCCAACACTGCCAGCGCTGGATCGGTGACGTACGGCAGATATTGATCGACATATTCCAACGGCTTGCCGTCGGCTGCGAACCGATTTCCCATGGCATAGCAGGAGCTTTTGTCGCAAGTTCGAGTGAATGCTTCTACGCGGCTTCCCCAGAACGACTCGACCAAAGGGGATCTCTTTTCCCATTCGTGGATCTTGCTGTCCGCGTACATGTTGCCAAAGACGATCAGCGCGGTGATCAGGCTGACCATGTACGTCACAGCGCAGCCCCAAGAGATGACGAGGTTGCGGTCAGTGTCGCTTTCGAACGTGGTGTTAGGGGGGATGGCGACTGCCTTGGCCTTGCGTGCTTCCTTTATGTAAAGCGTCAGTGTCGATATCAGCAGGACTCCCACCAGCAGCGAGACGCCAAGCCCCCAATAGGCTCTGGAGATTTTTACGCCTTGATCAGGGCCGTTGCGGACAAAATAGCCCCACGCAACGGCGAGCGGAACGTAGTAGTTGCCGAGCCAAGTCCAGAATTTTGCAAGAGGAAGCATGGGTGTGATTTCATAACCTGTGTCGTGCGACCTTCGTCAATTTGGCAAATCCGCCGCCTCGAGAAAAGGCCCAAAACTGTTGACACGGGAACTTAAAGGTGCGTAAACGCACTGGTTGAATGCCCAAACGTTCTTCGTTATGTTCAAGCAGGATCTGACCGAAGAGGTGCGGCGTGCGTGGCCTGCTGATCGTGTTTTGGTTTGCTCTGTGCACGGCGGCGATCGCCGAGACCGCTCCGGCCAATGCTCCCGCGGCCGCGCAAAGTGATCGAATAGCTGTCGGCCCGATCGTTCTTAGCCAGGACGTGCAAGGCATTACGGTCAACACGTCGGTTACCATGAATTTTGCGGTCGAGACGAAAGCCGACGGTCTGCAACTGTCGCTTGTCCTCGATGCCAGCCTTGTCGATTTGCAGCAGAAATTTGCCCAGATCGTCGGTACGTTGCCGCTGCCACGTGACAATTGCAAAAGCTTCACATTGGTCAATCCTGTCGTCAGCCTGACCGATCGCACGTTGAAGGCTGAAGGTGACACGGCGGTGATCGCGCTATCGGGTGACGTCGACGGCTGGACCTGCCTTGAAAATCCCGTGCCGGAGACGTACTGGGACTCAACGGGCTGCCGGGGTGACCTCCCGTTCGGGGGCCACTACGTGTTTGGCTGCCCCAAGACCCGGCCCGGAAGCCCGATCAAGAACAAGAGTTTCACCCAGCCATTCGAAGCCACACTGCCGGTCAACCTCCAAAAGACCGGAGATGCGTCGCTCGGCTTGGTCTTGGGCGAACCGAACGTGAAGCTCGGCGGGCAGTTTGTCTTCATAACAAACGGGCTTCTCAGCATTGCCGGCATCAACATCAACGATCAGGCCAAGAAGGCTCTGGAACGGGCGATCGATCCCAACAGACTGACGATTTCCGTTCCGAAAGAGTATGCCGATCTCAATCCGACGGTTGTAGACGCCTCGTTCAGGTCGGATCAGGGTCAACTGGCGATCCGGCTAAACATGACGGCTCTGCTGCCGCCTGCGCGCATCAACGAGATCCTTGGTGGCCTGGTGAAGAGCTTGAAGAAGCCCTAAGAGGATGGAGCGGGAAGCAGGTCAGCGCAATTGCGCCGGCGGCTCGGTTGAGAGGCCGCTAGCCTTGATGACGTCTCCTTCGGCCAGCCACCCAAATTGAAGTTCCTGAAAACATCGGGTGAAACTGCGGCGCCAGAGACACGATCGAGTTGTCTGGCTGAAGGAACTGGTGACAGGCACCCGGAATAAGATCCGGATCGAGCGGAATCCTTGCGCCCGGATTGTGAAAGACGGTCATTCCCTCAACCCAAGTCTCGGAATATCGCGGCGCGTGAATGACATGAACAAACGGCGTTCGATGCTGATCATCTTGCGCAACGCCGCTGCGCACCATCCGGACATGCTTGCTGCCAAAGCCGGCGAGATAACCGAGCCGGTTGAATTTTGGTAGCGTGCCTTGAGCATTGACGATGACGGCCGAGACATTCTCCGCATTCGGGAATGAGAAGAAGCCGGACTGCTCGCGAAGCTCACCCCAAACATGCTCGTCGATGAGTTCAGGGCTGCCATCGACCAGACTGTGCCGAACGCCGAATACATAGTCGCTCATGGCCGCCGAGATGAACCTCATGGCGCCGGGACTATGGAAGTCCTGCACCGCGATAACGAACGGAATTCCGTCCATTTCCGGCCTCTCCCAATACGGCGTCGGATGCTCGAGCTTTCGGCGCAGAACTCGGCCAAGTCGGATCGGCACGTAGTTTTCGATGTAAGCCAACAGCTCCTGAGGACTGGCGGGCGGGGGGACCAGCGCGCCTGGATTCACGGACGTCGCTTCGATTCCGATTGCGCCATCCGGGCCCAGGAAGATGAAGTCAGGGATTGCAAGCTCCGGCGCCGGTGCGTAACCGAGCTCGGCAAAGGTCGCAAACAGATATAATTCCCACAATCGCGCGTCGAATGCCGTCGTCGGCAATTGCTCGACAAAATTGCCGTCCATGTCCTCGTAGAATCGCATCATAGCTTCGATGATCTCGCGGGCCGGCGAGTAGCGGGCCTCTGAAAGCAAGATACGGAAGCCTTGATTTAGTTGATCCGGTGATACGATAGGTGTGAGGAAGTCCATGGGCGCGCCCGGCGCGTCTGCCTGATGGAAGGCCTCGTCGGGCTCCCCATTATGAAATTCCATTTCTTTCATGAGGTCGCGCCGCGCGTCCGCGATGGACGCCATGGAACTGTTGGCGTCGATTGCGCGATAGCGGAGCCGTTCGTCGCGGCCCAGAATGATCCAGCCCCAGTCGTTATCTTCGATATCTCGAACGACCATGCCGATGACCCGTTCGTCGCCGGTGGCGTACCATTCCGCTTCTTCGAACACGGTAACCGTCGCTGGATCGCGCGAATAGCCTGCGAGCGCGTTGAAGCGGCGGAAGGAGAGCTCCTTGATTTCGACAAGGATCGTTAGCATGTGCTTGACCTTGTCGATCATCCGTGAACGCAAGGGGTGTTCTCCAAGGTTCGCACGCGTCCAATTTTGTTGAGCCCCAGACCTATGAGCGTGCGCCGCTGATACGCCGGTCGTCGGATCGGACTACCGGTCTGGACGACCTTGATGAGGCCTCGTGCCATGCCATGCCTCTTGCATGCTGTTGCTGACAAAGAGCGATCACGCAACTATAGCGAGAGCCGTTCGAACGGCAAACCGGCGACTACACGGGCGCTGTGAAGACCGCAGCTTCGCAAAGGCAGGACGAGTCTCGTCACTTCGCAGCTGCGCCGCGGCTTGGCAATGTGCCGACACTAATCGAGCCCGCGTCGATCGGCTGGGGAGACCGTCATTTGGCGTCCGCGGTGACAAGCGCTTGCCGCGCCTCTTCGCTCTGCTTTTGTTGAGCGGTGACGCTATAGCACTCGCCCGCGACCCAGGCGGAAATGAGCTGATATTGTGGATTCGATTGTATCTTGGCCGCTTCATATCGCCGGGATTCGACATGCGCCATGCCGACACGGACGGCCGCGCGATTGCCGGTCGCCCGCTTCTCAAAGGCCGCCAGCAAGCATCCAATCGACAGGCCTTTGCTCGACAAGGGCGACAGGACAAATTTTGCGCCGCCGGCGAGCTTGAGACTGTCTTCGTAGCGCGCCATCGTCTGCATCAGCGAGCGATAAAGCTGGAACGGGTTCCATTCGGTCGCCCGCAAGATGTCGCGGATATCGACGTCGTAGCGGTCAAACAGAAACTCGCCCAACGCATTTATGATGTTGTCGCCGCGACGAGCATCCGCGGACTGAATGGGCAATACCGGGCAGATCTCATCGGGATTGGTGCGTTCGCCGATGCGGGTGAGCTGCTCGAGCACGTCCTCCGCGAGCACCGGAAACCAAACGACCGGCCAGCCCAATGAAGCCTCTTCGTCGAGCCGGATCCCCAAGCTCTGGATAGGTGCAAGATCCGTATCGATCTCAAATTTGGTGATGGCATTATCAATCACCGCGGATTCCGCATAAACGACGTGAAGGTTGATCGCGGAACCAAGTGGTGTTTCGGAGCCAGGCTTCACAAGATGGGTAAGCAACGTGTTGAGCAGAGTGAGATAGACGAGGCGAGGGAGCGCGCTGATGTCGACAATGATGTCGGTATAATCGGATATCCAGGTCTCAAAATCGGCAAATAGAACTGCGGCACTCCGCGAAACGTCTCGAATTCCATCCGTGTCGGTCGTGACCAGTTCTCTGACCTCGAGACGACCGTCAGGAAACAGCGTCTTCAGGCCGGTGAGGTTTTTCTTGCCAAGTTTGGAGGCCGCGGCGTCCGTGCCATATCCCTCCGACATGTCGATTGCCAGGCACTTGCGCGCGGCGTCAGGCCCGCAGGCAATGATCTCCTTCGCCGGGCCCATCACGCGCGGATCAAATCCCGCTCCGACGATGAACAGCAGGCGTCGCTCTCGATCTTCCAGGTGTTTGCGCCAAAAGGCACTGAACTGGTCGGATCGATATAGATTGTAGGGGTCCCACCACATGCTATCAGACCAATGTTATCTTTTCATTCGCGCGCGGTACCACCCCGCGCGACCAATCCTGAAGCCGTCGAAGAGAGACGCGCTGCCAACCGCCAACGTGATAGACAAGATCAAATTGCGCGCAAAATAGCCGGTTTAGATACAGAACGACCCACGTCTTGTTGTCCTGCTTGTGATTGTCGCGCACCTCGAACAGATTTTGCGCCACGCAAGAACTGATCGTGGATGCGAGTTCGAAATACGGGTTGCCGGGACCGTCCCGGCCGGCTTGCACCAGTGCCTCGCGATCCTGCGTGGAAAGGGCAATACCCGTCACGCCAGGTGCATAAGGAGCGTTTGGCTCGTAGGTTTTCTCACGGCACATGAGCCCGATTGCTTCGATGAGGCGTTGCGCCTGGGGGCCGAGCGCGAACAGGCGTGGCAGCTCCTTAAATCTCTTCTCGGCAAGTTTGGTCAGGGCGTCGTTCTGAATTTTTGCGCTGACCGATAACGGACCGCTGCCACGTGAGCGCGTGATCTTCTGCGCATAAATATGGTCATATAGGACTGCGCAGATCTGGAGAAATTCCTCGACATTGTAGGAACTGAGCCGCACCACGCGGTCAATTCCGTAGAAATAGGGTACGTCGTGCCTGCGACAAACAAACCGCTCCGCAGCGGCGGGCACGCCAGAGCCTGTCCGCCCTTCCAGATCGTCGTCCGACAGGGGCGCTAGATCCAGGGATGCTTGAACCTTCTGCTTCTCTCGCGTGATGAGAATGCCAATTCGGGTCCATTCGATCGCCTTGTCGAAAGGTTCTGCCGTGGAGGAAGCCGCGCTGGAGATCCACTCGTCGAAGAGGCCGCTACCACTTGCAAGGTCGCGAACACTCTGCTCCATCTCCGGCAGGGCCTTTGCGATTTTGTCTTGAGTCGCGTAGTCCGTGACAGTGTTCGAAAGATAGTCGCCGAAGCTCTCCAGATCGGTGCGCATCTGTGCCATGCGTCGGTTCGCGATCGACGTCACAAAGTTCAGATACTGCTTGGATTTGGCCGTGCTCCAGGCTTGCTCCATGCGCACTTCTTCGTAGTCCCGTCGCGGGATCGCGCCTGTCAAAAGCTCAGAAGGATTGATCACATAGGTTCGTTCGGCGAACCAGACGGATGCCCCCTGTCTGTGATCGAGCAGTTCGCTGTACAGCAGAGTTCTTTGCCAAGGGCGGAGCCGATGGACATCGTCGAACATGACGATTGGCTTTGCTGCGACGATCCTGCCATGAATGACGAATGACACCTGCGACAGCCACAGCACAGCATCAAATTGCATGTGAAGCGGCAGATCTACGGACGTGTTTCCGACGGCGTCGAGTTGAGCGAAGCAGCGAGACTCGACGTCCTCGGCCCATGCGCGCAGGGCGCCGAGGTCGGCGTTTCGCGGAATGGGCCCCTCGTCGAACAGCGATGCGGCGTACTCGCAGGTGATCGTGCCCAAGCCATTGGGATAATCGAGGTCATGGAGCGTGCACAGTGCTCGCAACGACCTGAGGATGATGCGAGCATTCACCAGAGCGCGAAACAGCGCGCGAGAGGTGCGTTCTTCAAGTTGAGGGCCGATTTCGGCGTATCCACTCGCGCAGGGAACGAGGATTCCAAATGCGAGCGCCGTCGCCTCGTCGACCACGCCCAGCTGAGCCAGGCTTCGATGAATTTCGTCGTGCGGAGAGAGATGACGATTACGAATGACCTGGATCAGGGGACCTGGGGTAAATATTCGCAGAAGCGATGTTTTGCCCCCGCCAGGGGCGCTTCGCAGCACCAGCGCACTTGTGGCGAACAGATCCTGCGGGAGAATACTCAGAACCTCGGGCGCAAAGTATCGCGAGAATACGTCGTCGGGGGACGATGTCTCCGAGGTCCGGATGGCAAAGGCATTTCGAGCCACTATGAGACCTCGCGGTGACGCACAATGCGCGGGAAGAGGCCACGCGCGCTGCCGACTTCGAGAGGATCGGCCCAGAGCAGATAGATGCTATTGTTAGGGCAGTTGTGGGCCAGGACCAGCGGCAAGCCACAGGCCGCGAAGCCGCGCTTGATAGTGTCTGTTCCTCCCTTTGCCTCGTGCTCATCAAGGGGGCGAGTACGATAGTAGGAATTGGAATCGACCAGCGCGAGAAACTCCTTGTCGCGAAGGGAGGCGAGGGCCATGTCGGGCGCAAGCTCGTAGACGGCGGTGATGCTTGGGACGGGGATCGATTGCTCTTTGCAGTAGGTCGCCAACTTGTCGCCGATGTAATCGACGGCCGCCTTGGTCGCCACATACAGAACGATGTGCATCTTGATCGCAGAATACTTGATCAGACAGGACGCGTCTTCGTTAGGCTGAAACTGCTTCAATGCCTTGACCAGCTTGCCCTTCCACTGATCCTCCTCTTTGCGGATATAGGAAATGCCGCTCGCCGAAAAATCGTCGATCAGCACGATCCTGGCGAACTGGGCATTCGTATCGCCGAGGGCTGATTGCAGGTCTTTGAGCATCCCCGCCGATTTCGGTTTACCGATTTCGTACGCCTGCCAGACTTGCTCATTGTCGAGGGAAGCTGCCCGCCGAAAGATATCCATTCTCGAGCCGTCACTCAGCCCCAGGAAGAGCGTCTGACGCAGCGAACGTTGATAGTCGGGATGACGGACCACTTCAGTGATGCAATGGGGAGCGATTCCGATGGAATTGGCGACATCGGCGATCAAGGACGGGCGGATAACGTCGGGGAAACTGGACTCGACGAGATGGCGCATGTCGGCTGCAGAAACGAAGACGACGCGATCGCGCACGAAGGCGTAGGCAATCTCACGTTCGGCTTTGGTGGCGAACTGCTTCAACCAGAGGCAAAGGGCTTCGAGAAACTTTTGACCGGGACCGAACTGCTGATACTCGTCGTACTTGAACCGGGCCATCCGATCCAATCGCGGAAGTTCCTGGGCAAGTCGATTCTCGTCCCACTCCATGACCAGAGCGAGCAGGCGCTGCGCAAGTTCTTCCTTCATTCCTCCTCCGGGATGGAGCTCTCACGCGACGCAAGCGGGGCAGGCGAGACTCTCCGCTTCGACGGTCGCCTTAGTGGATGCTGGGAGAGCCGGGGTGCCGCCCTCCAGCAGCTTTGCAATCTGCTTCTGAAACACGTTCTTGGTCGAGGCGTACATGCCGCCTCGAGCTCCTTCAAAGCCGCAATTCCAGGCAGCGACCGCTTGGCCATAGTGAAGCGCCTGGGTCAGTTGGCCAGCCTTCAATTTTGACAGGCCCTCAGGTTGCAGCCTGAATATCTCGGTGAGAAAGCCGGCGCTGAACCAATCACCGGAGCCGCAGGTGTCAACCAGCCGGGGTGCACTTATGGCCGGTATACTCAGCCAGTTGCTTCGCTTGCTGCCAAGCTTGTGCCGGTAGCGCAGCCCACGGCCACCCATGGTCTGGATCTCGATCGCAGTTGCCGCGCGCTCAGTCCAGGCCTTCTCGATTTCGGAAAGGCGCGCATCTGCGTATTTCAAAACGTGAGCGAGTTCGATCGCCTCCCGGAGCAGCCGCGGTTCGGCGACGCCGGATGGTTCGTACATGATGAGAGCGCCATTCTTGGCAGCCAAAGCAGCTAGGTCGAGAATGCCTCTCGACAAGCGATCCATGAAGAAGACCTTCGCCGACGCAAGGTGAGGCGCAATCGAATCCACCACGGTTCGGGTGATCGGCTGGAAGCTGGGCAATCGCTTGCCACAGCGAGGGCATGCCCAGGAAAACGAATGAGTGGGGGTGCCATCGCGTTTGCGGCGGATCTGCTGGACGATGATCGGCGTGTGCGCACTGGGGGTGCAGCGGGCATGATCGAGATGCACGCCCCATCGGCTCATGTCGGCCTGCAAGACCTGGGAGGCGGCATCGTCGCCGAGCCGCGCAACAGGATAGGAGTTCCACCCCAGATAGGCGAGCACGGTGAGCACATTGCCGCAAGTCCCGCCAGCATGGGCTTGAAACGACGAGGACGAATCGGCGTTGACGATGAGATCGAGCGCAATCAAACCGGATCCGAACGCGGTGAGGCGTTTGGTTCCGGTTTGTTTCGTGCCGCGCGCCTTCGATGACCTGACGGCCGGCATTGGCTCGGCATCGCGCTGGGATCTGACGGGCATTTACTCTGCTCCCTTCAGGGGCGAATTGAACAGCCAGGTTACAACTTACGTGTGCATAGGGCGACCCGATTGTCGATTTCTCGGATCATTCCCACAGGAAACGACCGTCGTGCGGTCGCAGTCTTCTCAAATATTCGAGCAGAACCGCCGGGCCACGAGATCCTTCGGACCCCAGATGCCAACACGTCGCAGGATCGAGATTGACCTCGTCAACGCTCAGCGAAAGAGGTTCAGCCAGCAATTCGTGATCGTTTCCGGGCCAGCGCCCCCGATCGCCTACGCACAGTATGGCGCCGCTCCCAACCCGGTTTCGCATTGCATCAACGACTGCTCCCTTGGCGCGCTTGGCGTCGACGATGTCGATCGAGTGACTGGATCTCACGACGCGAACGCCGCTAGCCCGCTCCGACAAAATAGCCTGCTGAGCAAGGAGCCAAAGGTGGTCTTCTCGCAAGGAATGCTTGGGCTCCAGGGTAATCTGGCGCGCGCGATCCGTCTGCTCCGCACAAAGAGAGACCTCCGGTTGGGCCCGCAGACGAGCGGCAATAGCGGCCAGAGCCTCTGTCGGCCGGGTCGTGTCGTTCGGTGATCGATCGTCACTCAATGGCGCGATCTCGAGGCCATTGTAATAGCCGATCGTCACACTCGGCCACAGCACCGTCGGCAGGACTTCGCGTAAGGACAGGCGTACCGATTTTCCGCGCCCCGTCGCGATGGCCAAGATCAAGCCATTTTCGATGAGGTGGACAAGAGCTCGCACAATATCTTTGTCAGGAGGCAAAGTGCGCGCGCGGGCGTCCACGATTGTGCCGTCGTAGTCGAGCACGGCGCCGGCAAACGAGGCCGCACGCAGTCGTTCGTTAAAGTCGTTGTAGGCGCTCTGCCAGAACTTGAATTGCTCACGTTCGACAAGCAGCTCGTGTGAGGCGAAAGCCTTTCGTTCTATCGCCGCAATGTCTGCGCCGCGACGGGATTTTACGGATTTCTTGAGCGGGAGACCGTAAAGCTTTCGACCAAATTCGGGGACGCCGGGCCTGCCAGGATCAATCGCTCGAGCCTCGCCCGCCCATCCTGTCAGAAGGAGTGACGCTGCGAGGGCGCCAAGGGAGACCGCTTCCGGCGGACCAGGCAATCGGAGGCGAGAGATCGGAATATCATCCGGTATCAGGGCGAGCGTCC
Organism: Bradyrhizobium oropedii; assembly: GCF_020889685.1. Classification (GTDB taxonomy): domain Bacteria; phylum Pseudomonadota; class Alphaproteobacteria; order Rhizobiales; family Xanthobacteraceae; genus Bradyrhizobium; species Bradyrhizobium oropedii. Next base: position 9,236 of record NZ_JACMYO010000019.1, on the reverse strand, counting down.
GTTCCGCGAGCGCTTCGTCTTCATCGCCGATAAGTGCAATGATCGCACTCTCATTTCCGCGTTTAGCCAGCCAGTGATGACGCCCGTGCGCGAAGTTTCGCCAATCGGCGTAATGAAGGTTCCCGATTGCGGCTTCGGTGAATTTTGATTCCAGATCTATCGCACCGACTCGGGCGTTCGGACTGTGGAGAATGACCGTGGTCGACCGTCCCCAAACTTGTGCGGTGGAGTTGCGCCAGGTCGTTTGATTTTCTGCTGAGAGCAGGCGAGATATTTGCTGCTCAATGGCGGTCCAGTTGGTACCTGCTTGGGTCGCTTCCAGGTAGGCCCGCAAGATCAAAGCGGAAAAGCCGAAGAGGGAATTGGTTGCCAGAAAACCATCCTTGCCGGCTGGCAGCTCATAGAGCAGCAGATCGCAATAGGGATGCTGCTGCGCTGCGTCCGACAATCTGCTCTGCGCGCGTCCGCACAGGACTGCAAGCTGGCGTGGTTCCCGTGCCACCGCGTCGCCGAAAGCCCCGTTAATATCGACGTTGCTCCCACCGGCGCTCAAGAGCCAAATCGCGGCCGAACGTGGCGCAGGCTCGTTCAGCAACTCGGAAGGGGTCGCTGTCAGTCCGAGCTGCCCGGACAAGCGCTGATGGGTCTGAGCGAGGAAATGTGCGGCGCTGAGCGAGCCGCCTGAACCAACTGCCACCACAGGGCCAAGCGAGGCCGTTCGCGCAGCGCGAACCAGATCTTCTACCGAAGCCGATCCGGCCCAAGCCAGCGTTTCGGCAAGCTTTTCAATCTCTTGCGCGTACGGACGAGCCACGTTTCTTCCACCTTACGACTGGGGTCTGCGTTCCTATCATATACAGAACAAATAGGGAACAAATACATTGGGGGCCAGTTGTCGCCACTTTCAACAATCCCCCCATCGTTATCCTGCGCTCCGCCTGAGCGGCACCTCGGTCTTGTCGCCAAGACGGCGCTACGCGCCAAAGGTTGCGCGGTCTGCCACTATCCTCAACTCACATCAGCCACGCTTGGTTTTGCGGCCGCGCGAGCTAGGCTTAGCCGGCACGCTCGCTCCATATTTGTGCCACCAGGCCGTCAGCGCCTGCATCGTCGGTCCGAGCCCGCGGGCCTTCTGGGTGATCCCATATTCGACACGGAGCGGCACCTCCGCGAACACGGTGCGGGACACCAAACCGTCTGCTTCGAGCTCGCGGAGTTGGGCGGTCAGCATGTGTTGGGTGATGCCGGGGATCGCCTTTCGAAGCTCTCCGAAGCGGTAGACGCGCTGGTTGAGCAGCCACATGATCTCGAGTTTCCATTTGCCTGAGAGCAGTGCGAAGGCGCGTCGCATCTCCTCGTGCATGTTGATCTGTTTTTCGGCCATAGTCAGGTTTTCAATACTAACAGCAAGTTATTCATCCTACTTGCCAATATCAATCTTAGTCGACATTTTCCGCGCACGATATGGGATTGCGCAGATCGGATTGCGCATCCGGACACATCAACAAAACCGATGAAGGGGCTGTCGCCGCCGCGACAGTCAAGGATACCGCATGGCCTCGATCTACACGTATTGGATCAGCACGGGACTTCTATCCCTGCTGTATCTGACGTCCGCAGTTATGTACCTCACGAAACCGGACTTCGTTCGGAAGGCGCTCGCTGAGCTTGGATATCCGGCCTACCTTAGGCCGGTCATGATCGTCGTGAAGGTCCTGGGCACGGCGGCGATCCTGTCGCGCTTCAATGTGGCGCTTAGCGATCTCGCTTACGCCGGCATTTTCTATCACCTGTTGTTGGCCGGCTTGGCGCACATCGCCGTAAGGAAGCCCGCTGAAGCCTTGCCCGCACTCATCGGCCTCGCGTTGCTGATCGCTTCCTTCGCTACGCAAAACGCCGCCCGCGCAATCCCGTCGCCCTATGGCTTGGCGGCGATGTTCTGACGAAAAAAGATCACAAACACAGAAACTAGCCAAGGAAAATGAACATGAACCGACTCAATGGAAAAGTTGCCGTCGTGACCGGCGCCGGTCGCGGCATCGGCCGCGCTACCGCGAAACTGTTCGCGGCGGAGGGTGCGAAGGTCGCGGTCCTTTCGCGTACGCCAGCGAACGTAGACGCCGTCGTCGCGGACATCGAGGCTGGCGGCGGCACTGCCCTCGGTGTCGTCTGCGACATCGGTGATGGCGGTCAGATCAAGGCGGCAATAGACAATGTCGTTGCGGCCTATGGCGGGGTCGACATCCTGGTGAACAACGCCTTCGACCCGTCCGTGCCGAACTCGTCCATCATCGATCTCTCGTCGGAGCAGTTGCAGCGCAATTTCGAGACGGGGCCGATCGCCTATCTTCGGATGATGCAGGCCTGCTATCCGCACCTGAAGGCGAGCGGAGAGGGGCGGGTCATCAACTTCGGCTCGATGGCCGGTGTCATAGGCCTGGTCGGTTATGGCCCCTACAACATGGCAAAGGAAGCGGTGCGCGCCCTTACCCGGACCGCCGCGCGGGAATGGGGCGCCGACAAGATCACCGTGAACAACGTGCTGCCGCTCGCGCAGACGTGGGGCGCCGCCGCCGACGTGCCTCCCGCGGCCAACGCGCTTGCCCGTTATGGGTCGCCTGAGGCGGACGTGGCGCCGGTCGTGCTGTTCCTCGCAAGCCGTGATGGACAGTTCTTGACGGGCTCCAGCCTCACCGCCGATGGCGGCGCCATCATCGACAGCGCACGCTGAAACGCGAACGGAGCGTCCATGCCTGTGCTTCCCATCACATCGATCTTTGCTGCGGTGTCGGCCCTCGCCCTGGTCGCTCTCTCGATTCCGGTTTCTCTTCGGCGCACCAAGGTCGGTGTCATGGCGGGCGAGTGTCCGGATGAAACGCTGCATAGACGTATCCGTGCACAAGGCAATTTCATCGAATACGTGCCTCTCGGATTGATCTCGTTGGGTTTGGTCGAGGCTCAAGCAGCCCAGGCGTGGATGGTGGTCGTCATCGGGACCATCCTCGCCTTCGGGCGGCTGCTGCATGCGATCGGGATGCTTCGGGGATCACCACCCGTGCGGGGCTTCGGGATGCTCTTCACCTATTTGGCGCTGGTTGTTGCGGCCGGACGCCTCCTCCTGGACACCGGTTCCTGGAGAAACGGAGACGACCGACGCGAACGCCGCTTGCGACCTCAAGCCGGCAATGAGCGCTAGCATGCCCGTCATATCGCCACCGGATGCGCTGACCCGCGCCCATAGTTGATAAGAGGTCCATGAGTATCCTGTCCCCACGTTAATCCTGATATGTAGCGTACCGTCGCGTCGCTCTATCGTTTGTCCGGCGCTTCATGATCAAATTTGCTTTGGGGGGGAGATGCCCGCAACTGCGTTTTCAGTCAGATTCGCCCGCGAACTCGATGTCGACCAGCTCGCGACGTTGATGACAGGCGAGAATCCTACGTCGGAACGAGATGGAGCTGAGCTTCTCGGCGCATCTGGCGAGGCGATCCGCGCCGATATTCAATGCTCATCGTGCGGCAAGCTCGGTGCTCGCGTGGTTCGCTCCGCAAGATCGCGCACATCAAAGGCAGTTGTCCGGCAAGCGCACTTCAGGTTCGTCGATCCCAACGGTGGCGACGCCCACCACCCATTCTGCGAGTTCCACGGCGATGACGAGAATCGATCCGCGCAGGCAAGCCTCCTCGACTTCGGTTCGGAGAAAAGCACAGAAACCAGAGCCGTCAGGCTCCTCGTGTGCAAAGGTATCGAGCAAGGGCTATTTGACCAGCGGCGTATTCGGGACATGCGCCAATGGTTTTTCGATCTCAAGTCTGCCAGCCGCTTCACCCTGGCAACGACGCCAGAGGCGATTTCCTGGACGCGAGCGCTCCATCGTCATCCAAGCTACCAGCGCTGGACATTCCACCCAGCTCAAGCGGAAATGCCCGCATTCAATTGGAAGAACGCAGCCCGGTATCAGTTCACCGAAGATCATCAGCATCTGTTCCATCTGATAAAAGGTATCCCAATCGACGACGGGATTTGTCGACAAGCCGAAGAGCTCCTTCGGAAGCACTATCAGAGCAAGGTGTTCGACCCCACCGTACTCCAGCGCTACTACGACGCAGCGGTCTCGCTTGCCGGCTTCGTGGCCACGAATGGCGGCATCGATTTTGGTAAGGTTCGTCCGGACTACTATCGGTTGAAGGGACCTCCGGTCGCGTTGCTCGCCCTGTGCGCGCTCGTGCTGTTCGTCTCGAATTGGGAGATGAATACTGCCATCGCAGCCTTCTCCAGGCTGTTGTTGGCGCCGGCGCCGAGGGATCTCACGCTCGGTAACGTCATCGGCCTGAACCCATTTCACGACTACGCGGCGTGGCGGATCCTTATCCTATCTGCGCAAGTGGCCGCCAAAAGCCCCAATGGACTGGATTACGATCGCCAGCTTGCCGCAACTGAGGCCGCGCTTCGTGAGCAGCATCGTCGCTGGAAGGAGCAGCAATCCTAGCAGGGCCCGCGCCACATCCGAGCGCGCTCCACAGGCCGCGCATGGGACGACTGTGCTGTGGCGCGGTGTGGGAGGAATGGCATCGAGCTATCCAGCGGATGATTGGGCTCAATAACCAGCAAGAAAACGAATTCGGGCCGGTGACGACAATGCTCGGCGCCCCGAGACAACGTCATGGTCTGAGAATTTTCTCCATGGACTTTCCACGCGCCAGTTCGTCGATCAACTTGTCCAGGTAGCGGATCTCCTGCATCGTCGGCTCTTTGATGTCCTCGACGCGCACGCCGCAAACCACTCCCTTGATCTGCGCCCGCGACGGATTGAGCCGAGGCGCTTGTGCAAAGAACGTCTCGAAATCGGCCCTGCGTGCCAGCTGCGCCTCAAAGTCCTTCTGACCATAGCCCGTCAGCCACGCGATGATCTGATCGACCTCGGCCTTTGTCCGCCCCTTTTTCTCGGCCTTGGCAACGTAGAGCGGGTAAACGCTGGCGAAGCTCGTTGTGTAGATCCGGTGTTTTGCCATGGCGCCACTTTCCCAGAGATCGCTGGTCAATCGACAGGGCAAGCATATCAGGCGCAACGGACTTCAGTCCGCGACATACGGTATCGCTGAGCGCTTGATTGCAAGGCGCATCTGATGGGTGGCCAGCAGTGCCTCCACCGCCCAGGCCTGCTGCGCCGCGAGGGCCGGACCGACGATGATTTCCTCGATGCCGCAGTTGTTGGGATGTGAGGTCGAAGTTTGGATGATGACTTCGTCGAACCGACACGACCGGTAGGGGACGAGCCCTGCAGGGGAGAGGCGCGTTTTCAGCCCGGGCGGCCAGGATATATCGGCCCAGACCAGACGGGATTCGCACTCTTCACGGAAATGCTCGTTCTTGAGTACGAGCGCTGTTTTCAGCGCATGCGGCCACCATCGCTCGATCTGGGCGCGGGCGGCTTCCGGCTCGCCGGTGCCTTCCAGCAGAAGTGCGATGAGCAGGGCGACAGCCGCGTCGGCGGCCGCGTGCTGATGTTCGGTGTCGTAGATCACCTGCGTGATGTCGAAGCCTTGCGATGTGGCATTCTGCAACAGCCAGTCGGCGTCGAAGCCTATCGAGAAACCCTGTCCGCGATTATAGCCGCGCCATTGCGACAGCAGATCGCCGTTCGAGGTAAGGGACCCGACGAACGCATGGACGCTTTCGCTGTGCTGGCGAAACAGATTTATCGTTTCCCAGGCGAGCGAAGATATCTGCTGGATCTCCGCGCCACGGCGCTCGATGGCCGCGAGCACGATATCCCAGCCGTGCCGAAACTCGGAGGTGTCGTTGAGAAAACGGTAGTGCGAGGTCCACAGGGATTTGCTGGCAACGATGCCATGAAGACCCGCGGCGGAGGTGTAGTGGTACAAAATCATGCGGTTTGGATGGCCTGGCGGTGAACTTCAGACAATGACGATGCCGGGCTGCTTACGGTCGACCTCGACAAGCAGATCGCGAATATCCCGAACGCTGATTGAAACCGAGACCGTGCTTCGCGAGAACGGGCGACGGCGGGCGGTGCGCCAGCGGGCGGTGACGCGAATGATCTGATCGGCCTGATTACCCTGCAGTGTCGTCCTGAGAATCCTGATCTCGGCCCTTTCGCCGGGAGATATCACGGCAATCGGGCGGTCCTCATTTGCACCATTGACCTGATGCGTTGCTGCCCTGAGGACGTCGCGCAGGGCTTCTCCTTCGGAGAAGCCGAGGAGCGACGGCGAGGCCTGGACGGTCTCGACGATGATGGTCTCGTCTCTTGTGTTGAAGACGTGCAGCTCGATGCCGCCGCTTGTGGTGTCAAAGTTGAGCCGGGGCGACTTTCCGACCACGCGGTCATAGACCGCCTTCGCGGCAGAGGCCGCGCCGGGCAGGAGCTTGGAGAGGCCAAGCCATTCGCTGATCACGCCGCAACCCGTGACAGAGCCCGGATCGTTGCCTCCTCGATCTCACCGGCGGCGTCGATCAGCCGGCAAAGACGTGGCGACCCGTCCTCCAGGATGTCCGCGGCATCGAGGCAGGCTCTTGCCCTCGATAGCGCGTCGAGCCAGATGCGCGGGACGTCGGTCGATGACGGGGAGGCCAGCATCTCGTCGAGCTCGGTGCGAGGCGGAATTCCGGCCGAGACGATGTCGGATCGTTGCATCATGTCGTGACCTAAGCGTGGAAGCTGATCGGGCCGAAAGCATATCCGATTCGGCTTCTGCTTTGCGCGGGGAGGGGCGGTGCCCCCGACTTGGCGGAGCCCGCCTGGCAATGGTCGACCAGCCGTGCAGGGAACGCTAGAACGCGGCCGCTCCGCCTCGGGGCTGAGCCCGGCTCCGGGGCAGCCAGGCGTCCAATCAAACCAGCGAGGAAAACCGGTGCACAGGACACGTCAAAACGTATTCATACGTTATAGCGTGTTTTGTCCCGGCGTCCGAAATGCATCATCCTGTCTGATGAGGCCCCGGAAACCGGCATATACCCAGCGATTGCTTGCGCAGAACGTGCGGGAACGTCGGCTGCGCAAATCATGGACGCAGTACGATCTTGCCGACGAAACGGCCTTGCGTCAGGCGCTGGTCAGCCAGATTGAGGCGGAAAAGGCCAACCCCACTCTGCTGTCGCTGCACAAGCTCGCGTCCGCGCTCGGTGTCCAGGTCGCCGAGCTGCTGCTGCCACAAGACACCGTGCTCGCGCGGGGCACGAAGCCGGCCTCGCGTGGCCGGGGAAAGAAGCCCACGAAAAAAGCGGGAAGTCCCGCGAAACCGCGCCCGCGCTAACCAGGCCAACCTCCGACCGGAATTCGGGCGGGCTCAATGCTCATGCCTGTTGGGCATGCCGGCAACTCAAATTCGAAGCGTGCGCGATCGCTCGACCGGACCTGCTACAGAATGTGGCCGTCCGAATGCAGATAGTTGACGCGGCCGGCTCGCTTCAGGCGGCGGCTCAGCCACCCTTGCGGGTCGGAATAGATGGGATCCTTGAACTCTTCCTGGATCCTGGGCAGCCAGAGCGCGCGAACGTAGAGGAGCTTCGAAAGCAGAGGCGCTTTGGGTTCATCGCAGACCTTGTGGAAGGCTGTGGAAGCCGCGCGCGAGATTGTCGAGAATGCAGCATCCTCCCGTCGGACCGTTCCGGTGCCGGATTTGTCAGGTTCACTTTCAACAGGTACAATATCTGGGCCGCTGGCGGTTTGGTTAGTTACAACTTCGGTCCTGTACAGGTCAGCGTTTGGGGCACCCAGGAGCTCTCGTCGAATGCTTCGGGTGGCACCGCCGGGCCTCCCGGAATCGATACGGCGACTGTTACCAAAGGGTTCTCGGGTTTCGCGCAGCTCAACTATCGAATCTGGGCGCCCGATGCTCCAAGCGCTCCGGTGATCCCGAAGATCCACAAGTAATCCCTTGATCGAGAAGAGACGGCGTCAAATCCTGTCGGTCTTTCTCGATAGCCTGAGGCGCGCAATTTGCGGTTATCGCTTCTGAATCGAGCAATTTGCTTTGCCGCTCCAAGGCGCGAGCTGGTTGCTCTTCCTGATCTTCATCGGCTTTCTCCAAGTTGGCCGATGGAGAACAGCAATGACGGCCGAACTTTCTCCCCCGGCCGTTATTGCTGCCCCTTGGGGCATCCTCACTAGCCTTGAGCCCTGCGCCTGTTCAGGCGCTGGGCTCATTTTCGTTACGGGCCTCGAAATCCAAGCATTGCAGCAAACGTATCCGGCAACCTAAAGCCCAGCGCAGTTGCACAGACCTGAGAAGGCCGAATGTCTGATCGAGAACATAGCATGCCAGGGAAGTCCAGATTTGGTCTGGGAAGCCTTGTTCTTGTGCAGAATACAATCGGACTTCTAATTCTTGGGCTGACGACGATCGTTGCTTTTCAGGCTCAAAGTGCCAGTGCGTTCTGGCTGATACTTGCCATCGGCATCGCTGCAGCCGTCGTCGTCCTTGTCTTGACAAATTTCGTTCTCGCCCCGATCTCCGAAATTGTCGGTTGGATGAACAAGATCGCCTCCGGCGCCACCGACATGACCATCCGGTATCTGCCACGGCTCGACCAGGTTGGAGACCTGGGCCCGTACGGCGGAGAGACTTCGGATAAGGGCACAGCAAGCAGCGGGACAAGAGAAGGAAAGCAGCCAACTGCGCGACCGGTTCGAAGCGGATAAGGCCGCGTACCTCTTTGAAATGTGCGATCTGCTGAAAGCAGATCTCGACAGCGCGGTCGCTGAAGTATTCTCCATGAGCGATGAAGCGTCGCTTCGAGGCGCCAGCGCCGCGACGGATGCTCAAAGCATAGCAAATCAAGCCACGGTCCTTGCGGCGTCGTCAGAACAGGCCAGCAACAACGTGACGTCAGTCTCTGCGGCGGCAGAGGAATTGTCTCTGACCGGACGCAAGATCGCCGCCCGGACCGCCGACGCGGCGAACTACGCGAGCCGCGCGGCTGGGGAGGCGGCCAAAGCGAGCGAGACGGTGGCGGCCTTGAAGGATGCTGCCGAACGCCTCGTAGATATTGTTTCCACGATTTCGGAGGTCGCGGCTCAGACCGATCTTCTTGCGTTGAATGCGACGATTGAGGCGGCTCGAGTCGGCGATGCCGGAAAAGGCTTTGCGGTGGTTGCCCACGAAGTGAAGGCACTGGCGCAGAAAACGAGCAGCGCGACTGAGGACATCGCTCGGCGGGTCCATAACATCTGTACGGCCACCAACGACAGTGTCGTAGCGATCGACTGCAT
>NZ_JACMYO010000018.1 GCF_020889685.1 Bradyrhizobium oropedii | reverse complement strand
CCACCGGCCGTAGTGATGTGCAGGACGTCTGCCACCGTTTCTCATCGATAAATCACGCGGTATGAGTCCCTGCTTTCGCAGGGACGACGAGCGTCTATTGACGCGGCCTCCCGGATTGCGCTTCGCTTCATCCGGGCTACGGACATGAACTGCTCGCCCATTGGACGGAGGAAGCATGCGCGCGCGCCGGTTGGGAATTGTTGGATGCCTCGCATTCCTCGCCGCTTTGAGTCTTGGCGCCGCATCAGCTGACGCCGCGACCATCGTGGCGCTTGGCGCGAGCAATACTTTCGGTAAAGGCGTGGCGCGCAACCAAGCCTATCCCGCGCAGCTCGAAGCGATCTTGCGGGCCAAGGGATTGAACGTCCGTATCGTGAACGCCGGCATCAACGGCGACACCACGGAAGGGATGCTGCAACGCCTGGATCGGGCGGTCCCCAACGGGACCCGAGCGGTTATCCTGCAGCCCGGCGGCAACGACCGGCGCAAGGGCAGCCCTGACCGGACGGCGGATATACAAAGCCGCCTCAGTGCCCGCGGCATCAAGGTGATCATGCTCGCTAACGGGATGCTGGGCGGACTCCCCCATCAACCCGATGGTGTGCATCTGACCCCCGAGGGCTATCATATGCTCGCCGAGCAGCTTGCTTCGCAGGTATCGGGCGCGATCGGCCGCTAGCCGGTGAGGGCGACCTGCCGCGGCAATTGCCGACGTCGGAACAGCGCGCGGATATTTCCTGGGCAATCGCTGCCCGTTGTTAGTGCTTGATCCATACCGGAACCAGTGTTCTGCTCAAAAAAGCTGCTGGAGTCCTTGGTCCGTGTCGATCTTCGTCGCACTGCATCACGTCACGCACTACAAATACGACCGGCCGATCGATCTCGGGCCCCAGACCATTCGGCTCCGGCCCGCGCCGCATACCCGCACGCCGATCCTGAGTTATTCGCTCAAGGTCACGCCATCAAATCACTTCGTGAACTGGCAGCAGGACCCGCAGGGCAATTGGCTGGCGCGCTACGTCTTTCCGGAGAAGGCGACCGAGCTCAAGGTCGAGGTCGATTTCACCGCGCAGATGACGGTGGTCAATCCGTTCGACTTCTTCGTCGAGCCTTACGCCAACAGCTTTCCGTTCGAATATCCCGCCGACCTCAAGACCGAGCTTGCGCCCTATCTTGAGGCAGATGAGCCCGGGCCATTGCTCGCAGCTTACCTGAAGGAGATTCCGCGCCAGGCCGACAGCACTGTCAATTTCCTGGTCGAGCTGAACGCGCAGCTGCAAAAGAAGATCAGCTACGTGATCCGCATGGAGGCCGGCATCCAGACGCCGGAGGAGACGCTGGCCGCGGGCTCCGGCTCCTGCCGCGACTCGGCGTGGCTCTTGATCCAGGCGCTGCGCCATCTCGGGCTCGCTACGCGCTTCGTCTCCGGATATCTCATCCAGCTGCGGCCCGACATCGATCCGCTCGAGGGGCCGCGCGAGGTCGAAAGCGATTTCACCGATCTGCACGCCTGGGCCGAGGTCTACCTGCCGGGCGCCGGCTGGATCGGTTTCGACGTCACCTCCGGCATGCTGACCGGCGAGGGCCACATTCCGGTGTGCGCCACGCCGCACTATCGCTCGGCTGCGCCGGTGACGGGCACCGCAGGCGTAGCCAACGCCGAGTTCGGCTTCGAGATGAGCGTCAAGCGGATCCGTGAGGCGCCGCGGATCACGAGGCCATTCTCCGATCAATCCTGGGCGCGGCTCGACCGGCTCGGCGAGCAGGTTGATGCCGATCTGATCAAGGACGACGTGCGACTGACCATGGGCGGCGAGCCGACCTTCGTCTCGGTCGACGATCTGGAATCGCCGGAGTGGAACGTCGCCGCGGTCGGTCCGACCAAGCGCGTGCTCGCCGATGAACTGATCCGCAAGCTGCGCACGCGGTTCGCACCCGGTGGCCTGCTGCATTACGGCCAGGGCAAATGGTATCCCGGCGAGAGCCTGCCGCGCTGGGCGTTCGGTCTTTATTGGCGCAAGGACGGCAAGCCGATCTGGAAGAATGCCGGGCTGATCGCAGGCATCGAGAATTCGCGCAAGGCCGAGATCACGGAAGCCCGACGCTTTGTCGAGGCGACCGCAGCGAGACTAGGTCTCGGGGCCGACTATGCCCTGCCTGCTTACGAAGACCCGGGCTTCTGGTTGCAGCGAGAAGCCGGTCTGCCGGCCAATGTCAGCCCCGCGAACTCCAAACTGACCGATCCGGAAGAACGCGCGCGGATGGCGCGGGTGTTTGACGACGGGCTGACCACGCCGAAAGGCTATGTGCTGCCGATCCAGCGCTGGAGCCCGCTTGGCGATCGGGTGCCGGCGCGCTGGCGCAGCGAGCGCTGGAAGATCCGGCGCAGCCATCTATTCCTGTCGCCCGGCGATTCCCCGCTAGGCTTGCGGCTTCCGATCTCCTCGCTCGAATATGTCCCGCCGGACGATTATCCCTACATCATCGAGCTCGATCCGATGGCGCCGCGCGATGCGCTCTCCGAAGAGCTGCGGCAGGCGCTGAAGGAGATTCCCGAGCCGCTGCCGGTGCGCACTGCGATGTCGATCGAGGTGCGCGACGGCGTGCTGTGCGCCTTCATGCCGCCGGTCGAGAAGGTCGAGGACTATCTCGAGCTGATCGCCGCGATCGAAGCCGCCGCTGAAGAGCTGCAGCTGCAAGTCCACGTCGAGGGCTACGCGCCGCCGTTCGATCCACGCATCGAGGTGATCAAGGTGACGCCGGATCCCGGCGTGATCGAGATCAACGTGCAGCCGGCGCAGAGCTGGCGCGAGGCCGTCGACATCACGCTCGGGCTCTATGAGGACTCGGCAAAGACGCGGCTCGGCGCCAACCGATTCCTGATCGACGGCCGTCACACCGGCACCGGCGGCGGCAACCACATCGTCGTCGGCGGCAGCAAGCCGGAGGATTCACCCTTCCTGCGCCGGCCCGATCTGCTGAAGAGCCTCGTGCTGTACTGGCAGCGGCATCCGTCGCTGTCCTATCTGTTCTCCGGCATGTTCATCGGCCCGACCAGCCAGGCGCCGCGCATCGACGAGGCGCGGCATGATGGGCTCTATGAGCTGGAGATCGCGCTGTCGCACGTGCCGCCGCCGGGCATGGATGCGCCGCTGTGGCTGGTCGACCGCCTGTTCCGCCACATCCTGGTCGACATCACCGGCAACACCCATCGCGCCGAGATCTGCATCGACAAGCTCTATTCGCCCGACGGCCCGACCGGCCGGCTCGGCCTGGTCGAATTCCGCGCGCTTGAAATGCCGCCCGACCCACGTATGTCGCTGGCGCAGCAGCTGTTGATCCGCGCGCTGATCGCAAAGCTGTGGCGCGAGCCGCAGCAGGGAAAGTTCGTGCGCTGGGGCACCGCGCTGCATGACCGCTTCATGCTGCCGCATTTCCTCTGGGAGGATTTTCTGGGCGTGCTCGCCGAGCTCAAGCAATCCGGCTACGACGTCGAGCCGGAATGGTATCAAGCCCAGCTCGAATTTCGTTTTCCCGCCTTCGGCCGCGTCCATCATGGTGGCGTCGGCCTCGAGCTGCGGCAGGCGCTCGAACCCTGGCATGTGCTGGGCGAGGAAGGCACCTCGGGCGGCACCGTACGTTACGTCGATTCGTCGGTCGAGCGGCTGCAAGTGAAAGCGACCGGATTCGTCGAGGGCCGTCACGTCGTCACCTGCAACGGCAGGCGGATGCCGATGACCGAGACCGGCCGCTCCGGCGAGGCGGTCGCAGCCGTCCGCTTCAAGGCCTGGCAGCCGGCCTCCGGCCTGCATCCGACCATTCCGGTGCACGCGCCGCTGACGTTCGACCTGATCGATACCTGGAACGGCCGCTCGCTCGGCGGCTGCGTCTATCATGTCGCCCATCCCGGCGGCCGCAACTACGAGACCAAGCCGGTCAATTCCTATGAGGCCGAGGCGCGGCGGCTGGCGCGCTTCCAGGAGCACGGCCACACCCCCGGCAGGATTGAGCCGCCGCCGGAGGAACGCACAATTGAGTTTCCCTTGACCCTCGACTTGCGAACGCCGCTCCTGCACTAATTGGATGCAGGGGAAGTGCAATGACCGTGTCGGGTGGCCAAGGCAGTAGTCAGGAGAGCAGGGCCCGTCCAGGTCAGCGCCGGATGGCGCAATGGACCCGCGACTATGTCCGGCTGCCCGGCATTCCCGACGAATATATTGCCGAGAATGGCGCGCCGCGACCGGTCTGGGCTCGCTTCTTCGACGCTTTCGCCGGACTGTCGCCGGCCGATATCGAGCGCCGCTTTGCCTCCGCCGACCGCCATTTGCGCGAGGCCGGCGTCACCTATCGTGCGCCCGGCGATACCTCCGACCGGATCTGGCCGCTCAGCCATCTGCCGTTGATCATCGACGCCGCCGACTGGCGCCAGCTCGCCGCCGGCGTCGCGCAACGTGCGCAGCTCCTGGAAATGGTGCTGGCGGATCTCTACGGCGAAGGCCGTCTCGTTGCAGACGGCGCGATCCCCGCGGCGGCGATCGCCGGCAGCAGCGAGTATCTGCGCGCGGTCAGCGGCATCAAGCCGCCAGGCGGCCGCTATCTGCATCTCTATGCCGCCGACATCGGCCGCGGGCCCGACGGCCGCTGGTGGGTGCTTGGCGATCGCACGCAGGCGCCCTCGGGCGCGGGCTATGCGCTGGAAAACCGTCTGGTGCTGTCGCGTGCCTTTTCCAACCTCTACAAGTCGATGAATGTCGAGCGCGTCGCGCCGTTCTTCGAAGCGTTCCGCGATTCGCTTCGCGCCAGCGCCGACCGCGACGAGCCGCGAATCGGTCTGCTGACGCCCGGCGCGTTCAGCGAGACCTATTTCGAGCACGCCACGCTCGCGCGCTATCTCGGCTTCCTGCTGGTCGAGGGCGACGACCTCGCGGTCTCCGGCGACCGCATCCACATCCGCACCGTCGCCGGGCTGAAGCGGCTCGACGTGCTGCTGCGCCGGGTCGATTCCAACATGCTCGATCCGCTCGAGCTCGATGCGTCGTCGTATCTCGGCGTGCCCGGTCTCGTCGAAGTCCTTCGCAAAAGCGGTGTCGTGGTCGCCAATATGCCGGGCTCGGGCGTGATGGAGGCGAGGGCGCTGCTCGGCTTCCTGCCCAATCTCTGCCGGCGCCTGCTCTCTGAAGATCTGATGATGCCGCACATCGCGACCTGGTGGTGCGGCCAGAAATCCGCCCGCGAGCAGGTGCTGTCGCGGCTCGACGAATTCGCGATCGAAGGCGCCTATGGCCGTGGCGTTGCGGATTTTCCCGGCCACGGCCCGGTGCTGCCGGGCGAATTGTCGGCGGCGGATCGCGATCGCCTCAAGGATGCGATCAGCCACCGCGGCATCGACTATGTCGGTCAGGAGCTGGTGCGGCTGTCGACCACGCCGGTGTGGGAGAACGGCCGCATCGCGCCGCGGCCCTTCGTGCTGCGGGTGTTCGCGGCGGCGACGCCAGACGGCTGGACGGTGCTGCCCGGCGGCTTCTGCCGGATTGCCGACCGCGCGGATGCGCGTGCGGTGTCGATGGGCGACGGCGCGGTGTCCGCCGATGTCTGGGTGGTCTCCGACAAAGCGGTTGCGACCTCGACCTTGCTGCCGGCGGTCGACACCGTCCGCATCCGGCGCATCGCCGGCGTGTTGCCGAGCCGCGCCGCCGACAATCTGTTCTGGCTCGGCCGCTATCTCGAGCGCGCCGAGGCGACTATTCGCTTGATCCGTGCGCTGTGTACGCCGCTGCGCGATCCTGCGCGGGCGAATTCGAACGGCAACGCGCCGGCGATGCATTCGGCCGAACGCATCCAGCGCATGTTGGTCACCTGGGGCGCGGCCTCGCAGACCGCGCGCGCCAATCCCGCCAAGGTCGCGCTCGAGGCGCTCCAGAGCGACGAGAAGTTCGGCTCGGCGCTGTCGCTGGTGCGATCAGCGCAGCGCACAGCGACCTCGCTGCGCGAGCGGCTGTCGCCGGACGCCTGGCAGGTCATCACCGAGATGGCCGATCGGCTCGCGATCGAGGTGCATGACGATGACGGAGTGGTCAGCGCTGCCGAGCTGACCTTGCAGGAGCTTGCGAGCTTCGCAGGCCTCGCGCAGGAGAACATGAACCGCGCCGCCGGCTGGCGCTTCCTCGATATGGGCCGCCGCGCCGAGCGCGCCATCAACACCACGCGCTTTGCTCGCCAGTTCGCCTATGATGAAGCAGGTGACGAGGACCTCGACGTCCTGCTCACGCTGGTCGATTGTCAGATCACCTATCGCTCGCGCTATCTGGTGCAGCCGCTGCTCACCCCGGTGCGCGATCTCGCGGTACTCGACCCCTACAATCCGCGCTCGGTTGCGTTCCAGGTCGCCGCGCTGAACGAACATATCGCCGCGCTGCCGAGCCTGAAGGAGCATGGCCTGATCGAGCGGCCGCAGCGGCTCGCGGTCGCCCTCGAGGCGATGTTGACCACGGCCGAAGCCGGCAGCCTCGACGTCAAGACGCTGTTTGCGCTGGAGCAGGATCTGCTCAACCTCGCCGATGCGGTCGGGCTGCATTATTTCCCGCACGGACCGAACGCCAGCCGGCCGGAGAAGCTCACGGGGCTGGCGTGATCTACGACATCCGTCACGTCACGACCTACAGCTACGAGACCCAGGTCAGCTTCGCGCGTTGCTCGCTGCGGCTGGAGCCGATCACTGGCGACGGACAACAATTGATCTCGCATTCGGTCGAGATCCGCCCCAGGCCCGCCGAGCGCACCGCGCGGCGCGATTTCTTCGGCACGCTGACCGAAAGCGTCCTGATCGAGACCGCGCATCGCAGTCTCCGCATCGATTCCCGCTCGCGGGTCTCCGTGGCGCGGCAGCCGCCGGCGCGTGACGCCGCCAGCCCGTCGTGGGAGAACGTGCGCGATGATGCTTTCGAGGCGTTGAGCCTCGATGCGGCTTCGCCGGTTGGCTACGTCTTTGCCAGTGCGCTGGTGCCGGTGCTGCGGCCGGTGACGGCCTACGCATCGGCGAGCTTTTCGCCGGGCGGCGGAATCCTCACGGGAGCAGCCGATCTGATGCGCCGCATCCGCGGTGATTTCAAATACGATCCCAAGGCGACCGTGATCTCGACGCCGCTTCGCGACGTGTTCGAGAAACGCCACGGCGTCTGTCAGGACTTCGCCCATGTGATGATCGCCGGCCTGCGCGGCCTCGGCCTGCCCGCGGCCTATGTCAGCGGCTATTTGCGCACCATTCCGCCGCCAGGCCAGCCGCGGCTGCAAGGCGCCGACGCGACGCATGCCTGGGTGTCGGTCTGGTGCGGCAGCGAGCTCGGCTGGGTCGGGTTCGATCCGACCAATGATCTCATGGTCGCCAACGACCACATCATTCTCGCTGTCGGCCGCGACTTCGCCGACGTCTCGCCGGTCGACGGCGTCATCGTCGGCGCGCGCAAGCAGAAGCTCAGCGTCGCCGTCGATGTGCTGCCGGTGGAGTGAGCGGAGCGAGGTGAGAACCTCGATCAGGCGACGTGCCGTTTGCCCGATTTGTCCCAACCAATCGGGCTGACGACGACGCGGTCGCGGCCTTCAGCCTTGGCCTGATAGAGCGCAAGGTCTGCGGCCTTGAGCAGATCGCGCGACGTGCGCTCGTGGTCCGGGACGAGGCAGGACACCCCGATGCTGACGGTCGGCAGCTCATGCTCGGATTCACGCGCAGCCGTCAGCTTCGCACGTATCTGCTCGGCGACTTCCAATGCGCCTGCCTTGCCGATGCCGGGCAGCAACACCGAAAATTCCTCGCCGCCATAGCGCGCCCCGAGATCGGTTACGCGCTTGGTGCTGGTTGCGATGCACTGGCCCACGGTGGTGAGCACGGCGTCGCCGGCCTGATGTCCGTACGTGTCGTTAAAGGTCTTGAAATGATCGACGTCGATCATCAGCAGCGAGACCGGCGACTTCGCGCGCATGCCGCGCCGCCACTCGACGTCGAGGGTATCGTCGAGGCGGCGGCGGTTGGCGAGGCCGGTCAGTGCATCGGTGCTCGCAAGGTGTGCGAGCCGGCCTTCCGCGACGGCCCGCCGTTTGAGAGCGGCCAGCAGGTAGAACATCAGGATGATCGAGACGCCGCAGAGCGCAGCCACCACGCTGCCGATCAGCCAAAGCTGTTGCCACCAGTCGGCATAGATGCCGTCGAGCGCGAGACCTTCGGCGATGATCAGGGGGTGGTGCCCGACCGCCTGAAAGACATACAGCCGGCTGACATGATCGACGAGCGACTTCGTCATGTAGGAGCCGGATTGCCGGGCCGGGAACTGCTTGAAGACCTGGGAGTCCCTGATGCTTTGCCCGATCTTGCTGATCTCGAACGGGGCTCGCATCAGCATGACGCCATCGGTGTTGAACAGCGCCATGCTGTCGCTGGCGCCGAAGTTCAGCTTGCGAAACAGATTGTGGAAATAGCTGAGCCGCATGCTGCCCGCGACCACGCCGGCAAAGGATCCATCGTTATTGCTGATGCGACGGCTCAGGCTGATCAGATACTCGCCGTCTGAAGTAACCCAGGGAGGACTGATGAACAGTCCGCTGTCCGCTCGCTTCTGGTGCACCTGGAAGAAGTCCCGATCGGCGTAATTCGCGCTCCGCGGCGTCAATGTCCGGGAATCGAGCGTGACATCTCCCGCCGCACTCAGCACGAGGATCGAGCCGAGATCCTTGGCGGTGGCGGCACGATCGAACAGCACGACCTGGCGAAGCTCCGGGCTGATCTTGCCGAGTTCCGGCAGCTTGACGCCGTCGGCGACCGCCTGGAGCGAGAGGTCATAGAGCTCGATGTTGCGGTCGATCTCGCTGGCGATGGAGGCGACGAGGTTGGTCGCGCCTTCCTTGGCATGCTGGTAGTCCTTGCCGGCCATCTCCCAGAGAATGGACGCGCAGATTGCCGAAAAGCACAAGACGAAACCGATCCCGAGTGCGAACAGCCGTTTGGTCGGCACCGCCTTCGGCTTTGGCAACAGCCCGTTCATTGCTCGCTTCCACTTTCCCCGCGCCCCCGCGCTCTGTGACTTTCTATAGGGGCATCAAATTGAAAAAAGCGACCTCAAGCGCAGGCAATTTATTCGCGTGCGTTGGGGGAGTCTTAACCATCTGGATTGGCCGAGACCCGTCGCGCAGCCTCGGCACAGCGCGTGATCCGTTCAGGTTCCGGTCGGTCGCAGGCCGTCGGCCGCGTCGCTGCGCAGGTTGTGGAAGAACTGCTCGACCTCGCGCGACAGCGTCTCGGCGGTTGCGGTCAGATCGTTCGACGCCGCGAGCACCGATTCCGCCGCCTTGCTGGTCTGGTCCATGTCGTCACGGAGCGAGCCGACGTTTGTGACCAGGGTTTCATTGCCTTGGGCCGCCATCTGCGCGTTGGCGGAGATTTCGCGCGTGGCTGCATCCTGCTGGCCGATCGCGCTTGCGATGTTGGCGGTGACGTCGTTGATCTCGCGCACGGCCTGGCCGATCTCGCGCACGGCGGCCACCGAGTTGCGGGTCGAAGCCTGGATCAGGCCGACATTCTCGCTGATCTCTGCGGTTGCCTTCGCGGTCTGCCCGGCCAGCGCCTTGACCTCGTGCGCGACGACAGCGAAGCCACGGCCGGCATCGCCGGCGCGGGCGGCTTCGATGGTGGCGTTGAGGGCGAGCAGGTTGGTCTGCTCGGCGATCGCCTGGATCAGGTTCAGCACGCCATCGATGCGTTGGGTGGTGGCGGCAAGGCTCTCGATCTCGCTGATCGACCGGTCGGTGCGCGCACCGGCCTGATCGACCGCGCCGGAAGACTGCTTGACCTGGCGGCCGATCTCCTCGAGCGAGGCGGAGAGTTCTTCGGCCGCGCCCGCCACCGCGGAGACGTTGCTCGAGGCCTGTTCGGTCGCGCCTGCCGCAGCAACCGCCCGGCCGCTGGCGTCCGCCGCGACGGTCGCGATGGTCTGCGCGGTTTGACGCATCGTCGCAGCGTTGTCATGCACCGCGCGGAGCACCTCACCAATGGCGCCACGGAATGCGTCGACGAAGCTCTCGATGTGCCGGCCGCGCGCGTCGCGGGCCTCGGAATCCTGCACGACTTGCGCGTTCAGGCTGCGATTGCGATCCATTGCCTCTTGGAAGACCTTGATGGCGCGGGCGAGCGCGCCGACCTCGTCGCCGCGCTCGACATGCGGCACTTCGACATGGTCGGCGCCGTCGGCGACGCGCTTGATGGTCGCGGTGATCTGCGACAGCGGGCGGGCCACCGAGCGGGCGATGATCAAGACGCCGAGCACCACCACGATCAGGGCGGCCGCACCAAGCCCGGTCAGCACCAGCGCCATCGTGCGGTTGGTGTCGGTCTGCCGCGCCAGTCGCTTGCTGCGTTCGGCATAGACCTTGGAAAGCGCCTCGAGATCCTTGTTCAATGCGGTGCGCACGTCGCGGTTGGCGTCGTTGTCACCCCACTCACGCCCGGCAGCGGCGCCGATCTCGATGCCGCGGCGGACCAGCTCCTTGCGGAACTCGATGAACTGCTCGATGCGCTTCTTGAACACCGCGAACTGGGCAGCGTCGTCGGCCTGCACCAGGGTTTCCCAGTTCTTGACCACGCCGAGGATGCGTTCGTTGAACGCCAGCAGCCCGTCGCCGTATTTCTTCACCGCGGCCGGATCGGTCGACATGTAGATGCCGCGGGATTCCATCACCACGGCATAGACCAGCGAGTTGACCCGCTCGACATTGAGCGCGGCACGGCTTGCGAGGTCGACGGCCTCGGTCAGCTCGGCGTTGCGCCGCGCGTTGTAGTCGGACAGGAAGGCGGTGGCTGCCGTCAGCGCCGCAATCAGCGCAAACGTCGAGTACAGCCTGGCAGCAAGCGAGAATCGGGACGCCATTGGAGGCCGGGACATGGAGATCGGGGATGTGGCGGGGGCGGGCATTGAGGGCACTCCAAGAGGCCGGGGAGTACCTTCGGCCAATTAAAGCTTATGCAAAATCTTCATGGACAATTTCTTAACGCGGGCGCTTTGTGCAGGCCGCGGCCGTTAAAATCCCTAAATAGTCCCAATGCCTTATGGCTCGTTCCGAGTCGCCGGGGTCGCGGCGCCCTGCCGCGCTGTCGAATGACGAGCCGCCATCGTCATCATTCATCAACACCCCCGGCGCACGGCGCGAAGCTGATGGCACGACTTTCGCAAAGAGGTGCTACGTTACGCTGCCTCAGCCCCGACGCGAATTCCCATGCTCTATCGTCACACCATCGCTGCCACCAATTACGCATTCGACGATCTGCGCATCCTGCTTGCGAAGGCCTCGCCGCCGCGTTCCGGCGATCGCCTGGCCGGCGTCGCGGCCGACAGCGCGGAGCAAATGATCGCCGCCCGTCTGGCGCTGGCCGACGTTCCGCTCAAGCAATTTCTTGATGAGCCAGTCATCCCCTATGAGGACGACGAAGTCACCCGCCTGATCCTCGACAGCCACGACGTTGCCGGCTTCCTGCCGGTGTCGTCACTCACTGTCGGCGGCTTCCGCGACTGGCTGCTGTCGGATGCCGCTACCGGGGAAGCGATCAGGAAGATCTCGCGCGGCATCACGCCGGAGATGGTGGCCGCGGTGTCGAAGCTGATGCGCAACCAGGATCTGATCCTGGTCGCGAAGAAATGCGAGGTAGCGACCCGCTTCCGCAACACCATCGGCTTGCGCGGGCGCATGGGCACGCGGCTGCAGCCCAACCATCCCTTCGACGACCCCAAGGGTATCACCGCCTCGATCCTCGACGGGCTGCTGCTGGGATCGGGCGATGCCTGCATCGGCATCAATCCGGCGAGCGACGATCCGAAAGTCATCGGCACCCTGTTGCGGCTGCTGGACGACATCATCACTCGACTCGAGATTCCGACGCAAAGCTGCGTGCTCACCCACGTCACCACGACGCTCGGACTGATCGGGCAGGGGCTGCCGGTCGATCTCGTGTTCCAGTCGATCGCCGGCACCGAGGCGGCCAACCGCAGCTTCGGTGTCGATCTCTCGCTGCTGCGGGAGGCACGCGAAGCCGGGCTGTCGCTGCGCCGCGGCACGGTCGGTGACAATGTGATGTATTTCGAGACCGGGCAGGGCTCGGCTCTGTCGGCCAACGCCCACCACCAGGTCGACCAGCAGACCTGCGAGGCGCGGGCCTATGCGGTGGCGCGCGCGTTCGATCCGCTGCTCGTCAACAGCGTGGTCGGCTTCATCGGTCCCGAATACCTCTATGACGGCAAGGAAATCATCCGCGCCGGGCTCGAGGATCATTTTTGCGGCAAGCTGCTCGGCCTGCCGCTCGGGATCGACGTCTGCTACACCAACCACGCCGAAGCCGACCAGGACGACATGGACAATCTCCTGACGCTGCTTGCGGCCGCCGGCGTGAACTTCATCATGGGCGTGCCGGGCGCCGATGACGTGATGCTGAACTATCAGTCGACATCGTTTCACGATGCGCTCTACGTCCGCGACCTGTTCGGCCTGAAGCGGGCGCCTGAATTCGACGATTGGCTGTCGCGCGTCGGCCTCGCCGGGCAGGACTTCCGCCTTGTCGCCGACGCGGGGCGGCTGCCCGACCTCGCCGCCAGGCTCTTGACCTGACGGGATAGCAAAATTCTGCAGAGCAACTATCTCACCGTTGTGACGTTGGTAAGCGCCACAATGTTGAAGAATTTCTGGCCCAGCGTTCCACGCCATGGTTAGATTTGCGGGTGCTTCGGGGTCGATTGATGAGAGCTGAGGGCATAAAGACAGCACGGCGTATCCTCTGCGTCTTTCCGCGCTATACGTCGTCGTTTGGGACCTTCGAGCACTCCTATCCCCTGACCGACGGCGTCAAGGCGTTCATGCCGCCGCAGGGCCTGCTGCTGATTGCCGCATACCTTCCCGAGAACTGGCAGGTCCGTTTCGTCGACGAGAACCTGCGTCCGGCTACAGTGGAGGATTTCGAGTGGGCGGAAGCCGTGTTCGTCAGCGGCATGCACATCCAGCGCCAGCAGATGAACGATATCTGCCGCCGCGCACATGACCATGACCTGGTGGTCGCGATCGGCGGCCCGTCGGTCAGCGCCTGTCCCGACTACTATCCGTCATTCGACTACCTTCATGTCGGCGAGCTCGGCGATGCGACCAACGAGCTGATCAAGCGTCTGGCGGAGGACACCAGTCGTCCCGACCAGCAGGTGATGCTGAAGACCATCGACCGCCTGCCGATGACGGACTTCCCGCTGCCGGCGTATGAACTCGCCGAAACCAAAAAGTATTTTCTCGGCAGCATCCAGTTCTCCTCGGGCTGTCCCTATCAGTGCGAGTTCTGCGACATCCCCGGGCTCTATGGCCGCAATCCGCGCCTGAAGTCGCCGCAGCAGATCATCGCCGAGCTCGACAAGCTGCGCGCATGCGGGGCGACCGATACCGTTTACTTTGTCGACGACAATTTCATCGGCAACCGCAAGGCTGCGAGCGAGCTACTGCCGCATCTGATCGAATGGCAGAAGCGGACCGGCTATGTCACGCGTCTCGCCTGCGAGGCGACGCTCAACATCGCCAAGCGCCCCGAGATACTGGAGAAGATGCGCGAAGCGTTCTTCGTGACGATTTTCGTCGGCATCGAAACGCCCGATCCGGACGCGCTGAAGGCCATGCACAAGGATCAGAACATGATGGTTCCGATCCTGGAGGGCGTGCGCACCATCAATTCGTTCGGTATGGAGGTCGTCTCCGGCATCATCATGGGGCTCGATACCGACAAGCCCCAGACCGGCGACGCGCTGCTCTCCTTTGTCGAGGAGTCCCGGATTCCGCTCCTCACCATCAACCTGCTGCAAGCGCTGCCGAAGACGCCGCTGTGGGATCGGCTCGAAAAGGCGGGGCGGCTGGTCGATGACGAGGGCCGCGACTCCAACGTCGAGTTCCTGCTGCCCTATGAGGACGTGGTCAGTTCCTGGCGCAAATGCATGGAAATTGCTTACGAGCCGAAAAGGCTGTTCGAGCGCTATCTGCATCAATGCAACTACACCTATGCCAATCGCATCAAGGTGCCGGTCAGCCCGGAGATGAAGAGCTGGGCCAACATCCGGCGCGGCCTGATCATGCTGCGCAACATCTTCTGGAAGGTCGGCGTGCTCGGCGACTACAGGCGCGTATTCTGGAAGTTTGCGCTGGGTCGGCTCAAGCGCGGCGACATCGAGGGGTTGATCTCGGCGACGCTGGTTGCGCATCATTTGATCACGTTTGCGCGTGCAGCCTCCAGCGGCCGGCAGAACGCCTCGAACTACTCGATCCGGCTGCGCGAGGCTTCCGTTCCCGCCGAATAACAGCATGACGACACCGCCGGTGCCATCGCCCCCTTCGCTTCCCGATTTGCGCGACCTCACGCCGGCGCGCGTCGGTCTC
Organism: Bradyrhizobium oropedii; assembly: GCF_020889685.1. GTDB lineage: Bacteria > Pseudomonadota > Alphaproteobacteria > Rhizobiales > Xanthobacteraceae > Bradyrhizobium > Bradyrhizobium oropedii. Next base: position 51,556 of record NZ_JACMYO010000018.1, on the reverse strand, counting down.
GGCCGTTCCGGGGCCAGCCTGCCGACCGATGCGCTGCTTTCCTTCGCGCTCGACCATGCCCGTGCCCGCGACGCCGTCCACGCGGCTTTCGATGTCGGCGGGATTGCGGCCGGTCTTGCCGGCCTCGGCATCACGCCGCGCGAGGTATCGAGCCAGGCGCCCAGCCGGCGCGACTACCTGCGCCGGCCCGATCTCGGGCGCATGCTGGACTCCGCATCGCGGCGGTCGCTCGAGAGCAGCGGCATCACCGCCTGCTCCTGCGCCATCGTGATCGGTGACGGCCTTTCGCCGACCGCGGTCAATGTGCACGCCGTCGAATTGATCCGGCATCTCCTGCCGCAGCTTGCGGCCGACAAGATCGACGCCGGCCCGGTCGTCGTCGCGTCGGGTGCGCGGGTCGCGCTCGGCGATGAGATTGGCGCCATCATCGGCGCACGCATACTGGTGATGCTGATCGGCGAACGGCCCGGCCTTTCCGCGCCCGACAGCCTTGGTGCCTATCTCACCTTCGCGCCGCGGATCGGCCTCACCGATGCCGACCGCAACTGCATCTCCAACATCCACCGCGCCGGGCTGAGCTATGCGGAAGCCGCATTCAGAATCGCCTGGCTTGTGCGCGAGGGCCTGGCACGCCAGATCACGGGGGTCGCATTGAAGGACGAAAGCGGCGGTGGATCGTCACAGAATGCGCTACCAGGGTGTGACAAATCAGACACTTAGTGGTGGCGATCGGCGGTTCCCCGTCGATTTGGCTCAACCCTCGCGCTTGCGAGCAAGGGGGTGGACAGGTAAAACCGGCGCCGGTCAATATTCGCGTGTTTTCAAGGACTAGCGCCGATCAATCGCGCTCACCCGCCTCATTCGCGCCCCTAGACCCAAGCTAGACAGATTGAGCCGTTTTCAGAACTGGACAGGGCATGCTCGAGAAGAACTCCGAAAGTCAGGTCCACGTCGAGAAGATCGAGGAGCCGCGGCCGGGGACCAGCATCGCATTCGGGTTGGAGCGAATCGGCCTGATCGCGATCAAGGCGCCGGTCCTGTCTGTGATCATTCTGCTGGCGCTGATGGTTGCGGCCGTTTTCGGCATCGAGCGCATCAAGATCGACGACTCACTCAGCCAGTTGTTCCGTTCCAATTCGAAGGACTACAAGCAGTACGAAGCGGTCACCAAACGCTTCCCGGCAACCGAGTTCGACGTGCTGGTCGTGATCGAGGGCAAGACGCTCCTTGCGCGCGAGAACCTCGAAAAGGTCCGCGACATGGTCACCGACCTGCAGCTGGTCGAGGGCGTGCGCGGCCTGGTCTCGCTGTTTTCGGCGCGCCAGGCGCCGGAGCCCGGCAGACTGCCGGCCGCGCTGTTCCCGTCCGAGCTGCCGCAAGGCGCCGCCTACGACAAGTTCGTCGAGACCGTCAAATCCAACGAGATCATTCGCGGCAAACTGCTGTCCGAGGATGGAACGCTGGCACTGATCGTGTTGTCGCTCGAGCCTGAGGTGGTCGGCAGCAACAAGCTCTCCAAGGTCGTCGCGGACATGAGAAAGATCATGGCCGATGATCTCAGCGGGAGCGGGCTCAACGCCCAGCTCTCCGGCGTTCCGGTCATGCAGCTCGAAATCCGCAACGCGGTCAAGCGCGACGGACTGACCTACAATATTCTCGGCATTCTGGCGGGCTGCATTATCGCCATCGTCTTCTTCCGCAAGATATCGTTCATGGTGATCGCCGCGTTTCCGCCGATCATCGCGATCCTTCTCGCGCTCGGCGGCCTCGGCTGGGCCGGCTTCAATCTCAACATGTTCCTGAACGTGATGACGCCGCTCATCATGGTGATCAGCTTCTCCGACTCGATGCAGCTGACGTTTGCGGCACGAGACCGTCTGATCGCCGGCCAGGACAAGTACACCGCGTTCAGGAACGCGGTGATGGTGGTCGGTCCGGCTTGCGTGCTCACTCATGGCACCGCCGGCATCTCGTTCATCGCGCTGCAATTCTCGGATTCCGACCTGATCCGCAAATTCGGTGAGGCCGGGCTCGCCGCGACCATCATCGCGCTGATCGCCGTGCTTTCGCTTGTGCCTGCGTTCGGCGTGCTTCTGGTACGCAACGAAAAAGTGTTCGCGGTAAAATTCCAGGGCGCCGATGCCGGTGTCCAGGCGTTGCGCAATTTCTGCTACTGGATCGCGGTGCGCATGGTGGGCCGGCCCGGGCTGTTCAGCCTGATCGCGGTGATCGTGGTCGGCGGGCTCGGCATCATCTACGCCAATCTCGAGCCGCGCTACCGGCTCGCCGACCAGGTTCCGGACAAGCGGCAGGCGGTGGCGGCGTCGAGCCGGCTCGACGCCAAGCTGACCGGCGCCAATCCCGTCGACGTGCTGATCGAATTCCCCAAGGGCCAATCGCTCTACTCGCCGGAGACCTTGAAGACGATCGCCGACGTCCACGCGATGGTTGAAACTGCGGCGGGCGTCGGCAACGTCTGGTCGCTGGAAACCCTGCGCCGCTGGCTCGCCGAAAAGGCCGGCAGCAATGACGTCGCGACGCTGAAGGAGTATGTCGGCGTCATTCCCGAGCATCTGGTGCGTCGCTTCATCTCGGCGGATCAGGATGCGGTCGTGGTGTCGGGCCGGGTCCCGGATCTCGATTCGAGCCAACTGCTTCCGGTGGTGAACAAGCTGGATAGCTCGCTGGACAAGGTCCGCGCCGAGCATCCCGGTTACGAGATCGCCGTCACCGGCCTGTCGGTGATCGCCGCGCGCAACAGCGCCAACATGATCGAAAAACTGAACCGTGGCCTGACCGTCGAATTCCTGCTGGTGGCGGTCTTCATCGGGCTCGCATTCCGCTCGGTCGTGGTGATGTTCTCCTGCATCCTGCCCGGCATTTTCCCTGTGGTGCTGTCAGGCACGGTGCTGTGGCTGCTCGGGGAGGGGCTGCAATTCGCCAGCGTCGTGGCCTTGACCGTGTCGTTCGGCCTCGGTCTCTCCGCCACCATCCACTTCCTCAATCGCCTGCGGCTGGAGACCAAGCCGGGTGTCACGCCGGAGCTTGCGGTGGAGCGCGCCACGGTGCTGGTCGGTCCCGCGCTGATCCTGACCACGGTGGTGCTGGCCTGCGGCCTCGTCGTCACCGTGTTCTCCGACCTGCCGTCGCTTCGCCTGTTCGGCTGGCTCAGCGCCTTCTCGATGGTCGCAGCCCTGGTTGCGGATCTCTTCATCCTGCGCCCGACCTCGATGTTCCTGATCAACCTGTCGCAAAAGCTGCGCGGCAAGGGTGGGCAACCCGCGCCGATCGAAAAGGCCTGATCTCCAACAAACAAAAGGCCCAGTTCCGAAGCGTTCGGAACCGGGCCTTTTTTGTTGGCCTGCGAAATCGGCCCTGGAGCGTCAGCTCTTCGTCATGGTGATCGAGACGCCGCGGATCTCACCCTTGGAGTCGATCTGCACGACCTGCTTGGAGCCGTTGGTTTGCAGGTTGAGGTTTGCGGCAAAGCCGGACGCCTCGACGAACACGTCGATCCGCCCACCGCCTGCGGTGCCCTGCAGGTTGCCGAAGATGTTGCGGCTCGCCTCGCTCCAGTTGCCGGAGATCCGGTCGCCCTGGCTGGTGACGTCGCTGGAGAGGTCGAACTTGTAGCTGTCGCTGGCGCAGTGCAGGGATTGTTTCAGGCTCATGCCCGACGGCGCGACTTTGTAGTCCGCCTTGCAACGAATGCGTTCGGTCGTGCCGTTGGACAACGCCACCGTGCCCGTACCGGCCCACGAGCCGGCGAAACCGGCGAACGGCCCATTGGCCTGGGCATGCACCGCGGAGGCAGACAGCATCAGTGCGGCGCCGACGCCCACAGCCCTGAGAGCCTGACCATAAAGGCTGGAACCAAACAGTTTCATTCTGAATTTTCCCATCAAAATCAACGCTTCCTTCGCAAGAAAACGTCTCGCCGCATCGAAGGTTTAGTGTCACCGAAGAATGTTAGGTTCAAACGACAGAAGCGGCGCCGGTACGCCTTTATTGTCAACGACCAGAATCACAAACCGTTCGCCTCACCGTGGCATGTAGCTTTGCGCAAGTGCCATCCGCAATAGCCGAACGCGACAAAGTGATGGCATGAATCGTTGTTGTGAATCAATGGCTTATGTGGGGGTTTACAGCGCCGCAAATTTAGCCGCATTTAGCGGTGCTTGTCGTCAATCCGTTGCCGCGTTACGTGGCGTCTGCAATCCCTAAAATCCGTCCCGGCCCTGCCGAAACGCTTTTCGGGAACAGATTTTCTGCTGTCGGAAATGAAGGAATACGATGCGTAAATTTCTCTTGGCACTTGCCCTGTTGTCGATCCCGCTCTCGTCCAGCGCCTTCGCCCAGCAGCAAGGGCGCGGTACGCCCGATGAGCAGAAGGCCTGCACGCGTGACGTGCAGCGTCACTGCCGCGCCGTCATCGATCAGGGCGATTTCACCATTCTCGCCTGCCTGCAGCAGAACCGCAGCAAGATCAGCGCCGCCTGCGACCAGGTGCTGAAGATCCACGGCCAGTAAGACCGGATTCAGGTCTCAAGGGACCGCTAGCGACACCGCGGCTGGCAGCCATGCCGGCCGCGGCTGCATATGCTGGCGGTCACAGATAGCATTGGTTTTGGTGGCGTATTCCCCTATATGGGGCTCGCAAATCCCCCGCATGCGCCCGACCGTTCGCGCCTGCGTCGTGCCATGACCAGTGTAGCCCAAATTTCCCATGACCACCGCGAGCGACCTGCGATCCGGAAAGACCCACCGCGACGAGAATTTTCCCGTCGCGTCGTGGATCATTCATCCGCGGCATCGTGCCCTGATCCTGGCCTTCTATAATTTCGTCCGCACTGCCGACGATATCGCCGATCATGCCACGCTGCAGCCTGCTGAGAAGCTGCGCTATCTCGACCTCATGGAGGCCGAACTGCTCGGCAATGGCGAGACCCAGAAGGAAGCGGTCAGCCTGCGCCGGGCCTTCGCCGAGCGCGGCATGCCGCCGCGGCATGCGCTCGACGTGCTGGTCGCGTTCCGGCTCGACGTCACCAAGCTGCGCTACGAGAACTGGGATGACGTGATCGACTATTGCCGCTACTCGGCGATGCCGGTCGGTCGCTTCATGCTCGACGTGCACGGTGAGGACGTCTCGACCTGGGCGGCGTCGGATGCGCTGTGCGCCGGCCTGCAGATCAACAACCATCTTCAGGATTGCGGTAAGGACTACCGCAATCTGAACCGCGTCTATCTGCCGCGCGATGCGCTGGCCGATGCAGGCGCGACCGTTGAGATGCTCGGCGAGGCGAAGTCGCAGCCGGCGCTGCTCAAGTGCCTGCAGGCGCTTGCGGTGCGTACCGAAGCGCTGCTCGACCAGAGCAAGTCGCTCGCCCCCGCGGTGAAGGATTTCAGGCTCGGGCTCGAGATCTCGGTGATCCAGGCTTTTGCCGACAAGATCGTCACCATGCTGAAGGTGCGCGATCCGCTCAGCGAGCGCGTGCATCTGAGCCCGGTCGAGTTGCTGCTGCGGAGCCTTGGCGGCATGGCCGGCGAGACCGCCCGGCGCGCGACCGGACGGCGCGGGATCTCCAAGACGGCGGCAGGCGCATGAGTGTCGAGGCGGCGGCCAACGCAAATTACGGAAGCACCGCGTCGGGCAGCTCGTTCTATGCCGCGATGCGCATCCTGCCGCACGCGCAGCGCGAGGCGATGTTCCAGATCTACAGCTTCTGTCGGCAGGTCGACGACATCGCCGATTCCGACGGTCCGCGGCGGGAGCGCCTGGCCGCGCTGCAGCAGTGGCGCGACGATATCGACGCGCTCTATGCGGGGCATCCGCCGGAACGGCTGACGGACTATGTCGGACCGGTGAAGACCTTCGGCCTGAAGCGCGAGGATTTCGTCGCGATCGTCGACGGCATGGAGATGGATGTGCCGCAGGACATCCGCGCGCCGGATCTCGCGACACTCGACCTGTATTGCGATCGCGTCGCGAGCGCGGTCGGCCGGCTGTCGGTGCGCGTGTTCGGTCTGCCCGAGGAAGACGGCATCGAGCTCGCGTATCACCTTGGCCGCGCGCTGCAGCTGACCAACATCCTGCGCGACATCGACGAGGACGCCGGTCTCGGCCGGCTCTATCTGCCGCGCGAATGGCTCTGGCACGCCGGCATCACCAACAATGACCCGGCCCGCGTCACCGCCGACCGCGCGCTGCCGAAGGTGTGCGCGCCGCTCGCCGAGCGCGCCAAGATGCATTTCCAGAAGTCCGACGAGATCATGAAGCGCAATTCGCGTCGCGCGGTGCGTGCGCCGCGGATCATGTCGAAATACTACCGTGCGATCCTCGATCTCCTGATCGCGCGCGGCTTCGCTGCACCGCGTGCGCCGGTGCGTGTGTCCAAGGCCGCCAAGATCGGCATTCTTCTTCGTTACGCGATCATCTGATGCAAAAGACCGTTCATATCATCGGTGCCGGCATTTCCGGCCTCTCCGCCGCCGTGCGGCTCGCCAATGGCGGCTGCAAGGTGGCCGTCCACGAGGCGACACAGCAGGCCGGCGGCCGCTGCCGCTCCTATTTCGACGCCGCGACCAACCTCACCATCGACAATGGCAACCATCTGCTGCTGTCGGGCAACCGCCATGCGCTGAGCTACGCGCGCTCGATCGGCACCGAGGCCGGCCTGGTGGGACCTGCGCGCGCGCAGTTTCCGTTCGTCGATCTGGCTACCGGCCAGCGCTGGCAGCTCGACCTCGGCGACTCCCGCCTGCCGTTGTGGGTGTTCGACGAGGCGCGCCGTGTCCCGGATACCGGCCTGCGCGATTATCTCGCATTGGCGCCGCTGGCATGGGCCGGCACCGAGGCGCTGGTCGGCAACACCATTCCCTGCAAGGGCACGCTGTATGATCGCCTGGTGCAGCCGCTGCTGCTCGCGGCGCTGAACGTCGATCCGCCGGAGGGCTCGGCCGGGCTTGCCGGCGCCATCGTGCGCGAGACGCTGCTTGCGGGCGGGCAGGCCTGTCGTCCGCTGATCGCGCGCGACGGCCTGAGCTCGGTCCTGATCGAGCCGGCCGTGAAGCTGCTGCAGGAGAGGGGCCACAGCGTCCAGTTCAGTCACGAATTGCGTACACTTGGCATGTCGGGTGATCGCGTCACGGAGCTCGATTTTGGCGGTGGCGACAAGATCACGCTCGCGGCCGATGATGCCGTCGTGCTCGCGGTGCCGCCGCGCGCAGCGGCATCCTTGCTGCCCGGACTGAAAACGCCGACCAAATTCCGCGCCATCGTCAATGCGCATTTCCGCGTCGATCCGCCGCGCGACGCTGCGCCGATTCTCGGCGTGGTCGGCGGCCTCGTGGAATGGCTGTTCGCGTTCCCGCAGCGGCTATCGATCACGATCAGCAATGGCGACCGCCTGGTCGACATGCCGCGCGAGGAGCTCGCGCAGGCGATCTGGCAGGATATCTGCAAGGCATCCGGCGTTTCCGGCGACTTGCCGCCCTGGCAGATCGTGCGCGAGCGCCGCGCCACATTTGAGGCGACACCGGAGCAGAACGCCCTGCGTCCGGGGCCCGCAACGGCGCAAAAAAACCTGTTCCTTGCCGGCGACTGGACTGCTACCGGGTTGCCAGCAACCATCGAGGGATCGGTGCGGTCGGGTGATCGCGCCGCAGATCTGGTTCTGGCCAGGCGTTAGATTCGACCTTCTGGAGCATTTTCGAGCGAAGTGGTCACCGGTTCGCGTCAAGAAAATGCGACCAACAAATGAATGAGAACATGATCCGATTTGATCGGATCATGTTCGGGAGCGGCCGCGGCTTTCGATCAGCCGGCTCGCGATGAAGAGGATATCGAGCGAAATGCTTTCGAGAGATCACGGCGTAACAGTCGATCCGGTCGCGCTGGAGAAGAGCATCTCCAAGGCAACCGAAGCACTGCTCGGCTATCGCCAGTCCGACGGACACTGGGTGTTCGAGCTCGAGGCCGACAGCACCATTCCGGCCGAGTATGTCCTGCTGCGTCACTATCTCGCCGAGCCGGTCGACGCCGGGCTCGAGGCCAGGATCGGCAACTATCTGCGCCGCGTCCAGGGCGCGCATGGCGGCTGGCCGCTGGTGCATGATGGCCCGTTCGACATGAGCGCGAGCGTGAAGTCGTACTTCGCGCTGAAGATGATCGGCGATTCCGTCGACGCGCCGCATATGGTGCGGGCGCGCGAGGCGATCCGTTCGCGCGGCGGCGCTTCGGCCAGCAACGTGTTCACGCGCTTCCTGCTCGCGCTCTATGGCGTCGTGACCTGGCGCGCAACGCCGGTGCTGCCGATCGAGATCATGCTGCTGCCGATGTGGTCGCCGTTCCACATCAACAAGATCTCCTACTGGGCGCGCACCACCATGGTGCCGCTGATGGTGCTTGCCGCGCTGAAGCCGCGTGCGAAGAACCCGAAAGGCGTCGGCATCGACGAACTGTTCCTGGAGGATCCGAAATCGCTCCGCATGGCGCCGAAGGCGCCGCATCAGAGCGCGAGCTGGTTCTATCTGTTCCGCTCGCTCGACGCGGTGCTGCGTGTGATCGAGCCGGTGTTTCCCAAGAGCCTGCGCCAGCGCGCGATCGACGCTGCGCTCGCCTTCACCGAGGAGCGGCTGAACGGCGAAGACGGCATGGGCGCGATCTATCCGCCGATGGCCAACATCGTCATGATGTATGAGGCGCTCGGCAAGGACGAGAATTTTCCGCCGCGCGCCATCACCCGCCGCGGGATCGACAAGCTGCTCGTGATCGGCGACGACGAAGCCTATTGCCAGCCCTGCGTCTCGCCGGTGTGGGACACCGCGCTGACTTGCCATGCGCTGCAGGAAGTGGGTGGCGACGATGCGCTCGCCAAGGCCAAGCAGGGGCTCGACTGGCTGAAGCCGCGCCAGGTGCTGGAACTGAAGGGCGATTGGGCGGTCAAGGCGCCGGACGTCCGCCCCGGCGGCTGGGCGTTCCAGTACAACAACGACCACTATCCCGACCTCGACGACACCGCCGTGGTCGTGATGGCAATGGACCGCGTGCGGCGTCATACCGGCACCAGGGAATATGACGAGGCGATCGCGCGCGGCCGCGAATGGATCGAGGGGCTGCAGAGCCGCGATGGCGGCTGGGCCGCGTTCGATGTCAACAATCTCGAATATTACCTCAACAACATCCCGTTCTCGGATCACGGAGCATTGCTCGATCCGCCGACCGAGGATGTCACCGCGCGTTGCATCTCGATGCTGGGCCAGCTCGGCGAGACGACCGAGAGCAGCAAGGCGATGGCAGATGGTGTTGCCTACCTGCGCCGTACCCAGCTCGCCGAGGGCTCCTGGTACGGCCGCTGGGGCCTGAATTACGTCTACGGCACCTGGTCGGTGCTCAATGCGCTAAATGTCGCAGGGATCGACCGCAACGACCCGATGGTTCGGAAAGCGGTAGATTGGCTGGCGTCAGTCCAGAATCAGGACGGCGGCTGGGGCGAGGACGCCCTCAGTTACCGGCTGGATTACAAGGGTTATGAAGTTGCGCCGTCGACCTCCTCGCAAACGGCATGGGCCTTGCTTGGATTGATGGCGGCCGGAGAGGTCGAAAATCCAGCAGTTGTGCGGGGGGTGGAGTACCTAAAGGCAACACAGACGGAAAAAGGGCTGTGGGACGAGCAGCGATACACAGCTACGGGGTTTCCGCGGGTATTTTACTTGCGATATCATGGTTACTCGAAGTTCTTTCCGCTCTGGGCGCTGGCGCGGTATCGGAATTTAAGAAGCACCAATAGCAGGGTGGTAGGGGTCGGGATGTGATTGTTGAGGCGGGGGCCGCCGAGACCGTGGGCAGTAGAATTGATCCTCGGCCGGTATTGATTGTGACTGGATTGGTGCAGGAGGCCCGCATCGCGGCAGGCCCCGGCATGATCGTGATTTGCAGCTCGAGCGATCCGCAGCAATTGCGTGCATTGCTGGCGACGCTGGATCCGACGACCTTCCGTGGCGTGATTTCGTTCGGCGTGGCCGGCGGGCTCGACCCGTCGCTCAAGTCGGGCGATGTCGTGGTCGCGACCGAGGTGATGTCCGGCGATACCCGTTTCCTGGCCGCGTCCGCCCTGAATGAAGAGATGATCGCCAGCGCCGCGCTGAAGCGTCGCAGGATCGTCCGCGGCGGCCTCGCAGGTGTGGAAGAAGTGATTGCGGCGAAGGCCTGCAAGGCTGCGCTGCGCTCGATCACGGGCGCTGCCGCAGTCGACATGGAGAGCCATATCGCGGCAGCCTACGCCGCCAAAGCAGGCATTCCGTTTGCCGCGCTGCGCGTGATCAGCGATCCCGCGCATCGGGCGCTGCCGGAGCTTGCGAAATCTGCGGTGAAGCCGAATGGCGACATCGACCTGCGCAAGGTGCTGCGCGGCATCGCGCGCAATCCGCGCACGCTGCGGGCGCTGGTCTCGACCGGCATCGACTTCAACCGCGCGCTGCGCTCGCTGCGGAGCTGCCGCGGCTTCCTGCTCGGCAACGACGTGCTGATGCCGGTGGAAGACGCTCTGATCACGGCGAAGGCAGCCTGATCTGCCCGTCCCGGCGCGCGGCGACGTTGGAACGATCCTCAAGCACCTCCGGGCGCTCGACGAGCGCTTTCCATCCTCAGGTGCGTTGTATCGCGAGCTGGCGCTGCGCAATGTCCCGCTCGGGATCGAGCGTGGCACACTCAGCGTGCCCCGCGCGGCAGAGATCGAGAGGCTGCTGCTGCGGACGAGATTGGAAGAGCAGGCGGCATCTTGATCCAAGAAAAAAGCCCCGGTTCGCTGAACCGGGGCTTTCATGTCTATGCATTCGCTCACATCGAGCTTCAGGCGGCCGTGGAAGCCTTCTGCTGCAGCTTGGCAGCGGCGGCCGCAGCTTCGTCGCGGCGGATATCCGAGAGCTTCTTCTCGACCTGCTCGGCGAAGATGTATTGCGCCGGACGCTGCTTGGACATGTCGATCTCCGGCGCCATCGGACCAGTGGTCTTGATGCCGCGCAGCGCAACCCACATCGCCTTCAGCGGATTGTTGATCGCAGCGCTGGCCGCGGTCGGCTCGTAGCCGCAATGGGCCATACAGTCGGCGCACTTCTCGTACTTGCCGGTGCCGTAGGTGTCCCAATCGGTGGTGTCCATCAGCTCCTTGAAGGTCTTGGCGTAGCCTTCACCGAGCAGATAGCAGGGCTTCTGCCAGCCGAAGATGTTGCGCGCCGGCATGCCCCAGGGCGTGCACTCGTATTCCTGGTTGCCGGCGAGGAAGTCGAGGAACAGGCCGGAATGCATGAAGTTCCACTTCTTGCCCTTGCCGAGCGCAAAGACGTCGCGGAACAGCTTCTTGGTCTTGGTGCGGTTGAGGAAGTGCTCCTGGTCGGGCGCACGCTCATAGGCGTAACCCGGCGACATCGAGACGCCGACGCCGAGCTCGGTGGTGAAGTCGAGGAATTTTGCGATCTCCTCGGCGGGATGGCCGTCGAAAATCGTGGCGTTGACGTTGACCGTGAAGCCGCGCGCCTTGGCCGCCTTGATCGCGGAGACGGCGCGATCGAACACGCCCTTCTGCGACACCGCCTTGTCGTGATGATCCTTCAGGCCGTCGAGATGCACCGAGAAGAACAGATAGGGCGACGGCTCGAACAGATCGAGCTTCTTCTCGAGCAGCAGCGCGTTGGTGCACAGCGACACGAACTTCTTGCGCGCCACGAGGCCACGCACGATCTCGCCGATCTCCTTGTGGATCAGCGGCTCGCCGCCGGGGATCGCCACCATCGGCGCGCCGCACTCATCGGCAGCGTCCCAGCATTCCTGCGCAGTCATGCGGCGATTGAGGATCGCATCGGGATAGTCGATCTTGCCGCAGCCGACGCAGGCGAGGTTGCAACGGAACAGGGGTTCGAGCATCAGCACGAGCGGATAGCGCTTGCGGCCAAGCAGCTTCTGCTTGATCAGATAACCGCCGATACGCATTTCCTTGAAGAACGGTATTGCCATTAGAGGATTTTCTTTCTGCACTTATTCAAAGGGAAGTGGGTTCAGATCAGCCCGCAGTCAGTTCGGCCGGCAGCCGGAATTCGATATTCTCTTCTCGGCCCGGAACGACCGAGACCGATACCGGTCCGATCCGCCGCAGGGCCTCGATGACATCGTCGACCAGGACTTCAGGTGCCGATGCACCCGCGGTGATGCCGACGGCCTTCGCATCCTTCAGCCAATCCGGGTTGAGCTCGCTCCCATCGGCAATGAGATAACTCGCGACGCCGACCTCGGTGCCGATCTCACGAAGCCTGTTCGAGTTGGAACTGTTGGCGGCCCCCACCACCAAAATGACGTCCACCAGCTTACTTAGGTCCCTTACCGCAGATTGGCGGTTCTGTGTCGCATAGCAGATATCCCTGATGTCCGGGCCTTGAATATCTGTAAATTTTGCCTGAAGGGCCGCGATAATGTCCCTGGTATCGTCCACGGACAGGGTGGTCTGGGTGATATAGGCGACCGGCGTGTCGGTCGGCAGCCTCAGTTCCGCCACATCCTGGACGCTCTGGACCAGGAGAACCGGCCCCGGAACCTGACCCATGGTTCCCTCGACCTCGGGGTGGCCGGCATGCCCGATCAGGATCAGGGCGCGGCCTTTCGAGATATAGCGCTTGCCCTGGTTGTGGACCTTAGTGACGAGTGGGCAGGTGGCGTTGAGCACGGGCAGGTCGCGGGCTTCCGCCTCCTCCTCGACGCTCCTGGCCACGCCATGGGCACTGAACACGGTCACGGCCCTGGCCGGCACTTCCGACAGGTCCTCGACGAAGATCGCGCCCTTCTTCTTCAGGCTTTCGACCACGTATTTGTTGTGCACGATCTCGTGCCGCACATAGACCGGCGGGCCATACTTCGCGAGCGCGCGTTCGACGATCTCGATCGCGCGCACAACGCCCGCGCAAAAGCCGCGCGGCTGGGCAAGAAACACTTCCATCGGACGTCCGTTACGCAAATTGCACCAATCTCATTCCATGCCCTGCGGCCTTTTCGGCAACGCACTCCGCCTGGTCGGACGCTGCAACCTCAGTTGCAATGTCCGCACCATCTCAGGTCCTGCACGTGATCCGCGCCCTCAAGGGCATGGAAATACAGGCTTTTGTGGCAAAAAGGTAGCGTTTCGAAAGATTGCGGGGCAGATGGGGAGGAACGTTTGAGGTAATATAGTATGGGATTGGGATCCCTGCGACCCTCGGTCCCCTCACTTGTTCGTCACTTTATCGCCCACTCCTGCGGTTTATACCGGCCACTCGTGGCCGTTTCCTGTCGTTTGGAACCTCCTCGCCATCCCGTCGAGGAAGATAACCAAAACAACATTAGATCGGTCCCGGGAACTCCGCTACAGAGCGAGCGTTTTCGGCCATGCTTCCCCGAGATTAGAAAGAAACGAAGTGCTGACAAATATTGTCGTCTCCGTTGTTAGGACCTGTACGCGCTTTGCCCTTCCGGTTGTCATTCTCTCTGTGCTGCTGTCGATCGGCGCCGGCTTCTATACGGCCCGCAATTTTTCGATCAACACCGACATCAACAAGCTGATCTCGCCGGATCTGGATTGGCGCAAGCGCGACAACCAGTTCGAGGAAGCCTTTGACCGCGAGCGGCTGATCCTTGCCGTCGTCGAAGGAGCGACGCCGGAGCTGACCAGCTCGGCCGCGAAGGCGCTCACCGCGAAGCTGCAAGCCGACAAGAAGAACTTCGAGGCGATCAGCGCGCTCGGGTCAGGCGAATTCTTCGAGAAGAACGGCCTCTTGTTCCTGCCGACCGAAGAGGTCGGCAAGGTCACCGGCCAGCTCGAATCGGCCGCGCCGCTGATCGAGATCATGGCCGGCGATCCCTCGATTCGCGGACTGACCGGTGCGCTCGAGACCGGCCTTGCCGGCGTCAAGCGCGGACAGGTCAAGCTCGACAACGCCGCGCCGCCCTTCAACCTGATCTCCGAGACCGTCGAGACCGTCCTCGCCAAGGGCAACGCGACCTTCTCCTGGCGTGAACTCACCAGCGACAAGCCGCTGACCGATTCGGACAAGCGCGCCTTCATCGAGATCAAGCCGATCATCGACTATTCGGCGCTGGAGCCGGGCAAGGACGCAACCGATGCGATCCGGCAGGCGGCGGCCGACCTGAAATTCCCGACCGAGTATCACGCGCGCGTCCGCTTGACCGGACCCGTGCCGATCGCCAACGAGGAATACGCCACCGTGCAGGACGGCGCGATCCGCAACGGCATCGGCACCGTGGTGATCGTGCTGATCATCCTCTGGCTGGCGCTGCACTCCGGCAAGATCATCTTCGCGGTGTTCGTGAACCTGTTCATCGGTCTTGCCCTCACCACGGCGGTCGGTCTGATGATGGTCGGATCGCTGAACCTGCTTTCGATCGCCTTCGCGGTGCTGTTCGTTGGTCTCGGCGTCGACTTCGGCATCCAGTTCAGCGTCCGCTACCGCTCCGAGCGCTACAAGAACGACAATCTGACGCTGGCGCTGGAAAACGCCGCGCGCCGCTCGGCGGTGCCGCTGTCGCTCGCGGCGATGGCGACCGCCGCCGGCTTCCTGTGCTTCCTGCCGACCGACTACAAGGGCATCTCCGAACTCGGCAAGATCGCCGGCGCCGGCATGCTGGTGGCCTTCATCACCAGCATCACGGTGCTGCCGGCGCTGCTCGACCTGCTCAATCCGCCCGGCGAGAAGGAGCCGGTCGGCTACGCCTTCCTGGCGCCGCTCGATCACTTCCTCGAAAAGCATCGCGTCCCGATCATCGTCGGCACGATCCTGGTCACGGTCGCGGGCCTACCGCTGCTGCACTACATGAAGTTCGACTTCAACCCGATCAATCTGCGCAACAAGCACGCGGAATCGATCGCGACCTTCCTCGACCTGCGGAAGGATCCGAACACCGGCGCCAACGCCATCAATGTGATGACGCGCTCGGAGGCCGACGCCAAGAAGATCGAGGCCAAGCTCGAGAAGCTGCCGGAAGTGTCGCGGGTGATGTCGCTCGACAGCTTCGTGCCGGACGACCAGCCGGCCAAGCTGAAGCTGATCGCGCAGGCCGCCAAGACGCTCGGCCCCGCGCTCAACCCTGACTCGGTCGATCCGGCGCCGTCGGATCAGGAGAATGTCGAGTCGCTGAAGAGCTCGGTCGACGGCCTGCGCAGGACCGCGGGCGACGCCAAGGGGGCGGGCGCGGTTGCCGCGCGCCGGCTCGCCGACGCTCTGCAGAAGCTGGCCGATTCGAACCAGGCCATCCGCGACAAGGCACAGGACGTCTTCGTCGCGCCGATGAGGATCGTGTTCGATCAGCTCCGCAACACGCTGCAGGCCCAGACCGTCACGCTGCAGAACCTGCCGCCGGAACTGGTCGCGAGCTGGAAGACCAAGGACGGCCTGATGCGTGTCGAGGTCGAGCCGAAGGGCGATCCGAACGATAACGACAATCTGCGCCACTTTGCCGACGCCGTGCTCGCCGCCGAGCCGACCGCGATCGGTGGGCCGGTCTCGATCCTGAAGTCGGGCGATGTCATCGTGAATGCGTTCATCCACGCCGGCATCCTGGCGCTGGTGACGATCGGCCTGCTGCTGTGGCTGACGCTGCGCCGCGTCGTCGACGTGCTGATGACGCTGGTGCCGCTGCTGGTCGCCGGAATCGTCACGCTGGAGATCTGCGTGTTGATCGGGCTGCCGCTCAACTTCGCCAACATCGTCGCGCTGCCGCTGCTGCTCGGCGTCGGCGTGGCGTTCAAGATCTACTATGTCACGGCATGGCGGCAGGGCAGGACGAACCTGCTGCAATCAAGCCTGACGCGGGCGATCTTTTTCAGCGCGCTGACCACGGCGACCGCATTCGGCAGCCTGTGGCTGTCCAGCCATCCCGGCACCGCGAGCATGGGCAAGCTGCTTGCGCTGTCGCTCGTCACCACGCTTGCGGCGGTGTTGCTGTTCCAGCCGGCACTGATGGGCAAGCCGCGCGAGGCTCTCAAGGAGGAAGATATCGCCAACGACGTCACCTGACGCGTCGGCGATCCGATTCCGATCCGGCTTGGCGGCAGGTGCCGCCGAGCCGCGACTGCGGTGTTGCCCCGCCGGCCCGCGCTTTAATGCGTCGGTCGCGCGATGTCCGGGAGCAGGCAGATATCGCCTACGGTGTCAGCCGACGCATTGGCGTTGGCAGGGGCATTGGTTGCCTGCTTTTGGCCCGGCTTGGTGGCAGGTGCCACAGCGCCGGTGGTCTTCTGCGGCGCCGTCGATTTGGGAACGGTGCCCTTCGCTGCCGAGCTGCCTGCGACAGCCGGGTTACCGGCCGTGCTCATCGGAATCGGCGGACCAACGCGGGTCCAGGTTTCGCCGCCGCACAGGAAGCCGAGCACGCAGCCCTGGATCTCGAGCTGATCGGTGCCGACAGGCTTGATGGTCGAGCTGTAGAGCTGGCCGTCCTTCGCGTTGTAGACTTGGCCTTCCCAGGCATCGGCACCGGCCTTCTTCTTCATGTCGATTAGGATCGGCATGCCGAGCGTCGGCCTGCTCTGCTTCGCAGGATCAGGATTGTTCTTATCCTTGCCGCCGGGGGTTTTTTCCCAGGACACCGCACCCCACATGTTGCCATTACACTGGGCGACGCGGATGGTGGCGACACCGTCTGCGACCTTCCAGTCGCCGGTCGGGTCCGCTGCAAGAGCCGGTGATAATACGGTGGCCAAAAATAAACCTGAGAAGGCTATTGTGCGTGCGAAAGTTCTTGGGCAGTGCAACATGGTCCAAACCTGTGCTTAACTCGACGATCCGAGCGGGGGTCAAAACGCCGCTAGCGAGCGTTTTAAGTTGACGAGATGGCCATCAACCGACGTATGTAACGAATGGTAAGTTCCAATTTAGACGTTTCCGAGATATTTGTGGAGCGCGAGGGGCAGCGCGGTGCCATGCACACGCGTCACCTCAACGAGCAGCTCGTTCGCGTCCTCAAGACCATCGGCTATGACGTCGGCTTCCAGAAGGGGCAAGGCCAATACCTCTTCGATCGTCAGGGGGCTCGTTACCTTGATCTATTGAGCGGATTTGGCGTTTTTGCGATTGGCCGCAATCATCCGGACCTGCGCAAGGCGCTGAAGAGCGTGCTCGACGCTGATCTGCCCAATCTGGTGCAGCTCGATGTCTCGACCCTCGCCGGCGTGCTCGCGGAACGGCTTCTGGAATATGTCCCATATCTGGACAAGGTATTTTTCGCCAATTCCGGCGCCGAAACCGTCGAGGCCGCGATCAAGTTCGCGCGCGGCGCGACCGGTCGTCCCGGCATCGTCTATTGCGGGCATTCGTTCCACGGCCTGTCCTACGGCGCGTTGTCGCTGACGGACGATTCGAATTTCCGTAGCGGCTTCGAGCCGCTGCTGCCGGGCTGCACCCCGATACCCTACAACGATCTCGACGCGCTGGAGAAAGCGCTGTCGTCGCGGCAGGTCGGCGCATTCATCGTCGAGCCGATCCAGGGCAAGGGCGTCAACATGCCCACCGACGAGTTCCTGCCCGGCGCGCTGGCGCTGTGCCGCAAATACGGCACGCTGTTCATCGCCGACGAGATCCAGACCGGGATCGGCCGCACCGGAAAATTCCTCGCGATCGAGCACTGGGGCATCGAGCCCGACATGGTGCTGCTCGCAAAGGCGCTCTCCGGCGGTCACGTGCCGATCGGCGCGCTGCTGACGCGCAAGCACATCTTCGACAAGATCTTCAACCAGATGGACCGTGCGGTCGTGCATGGCTCGACCTTCGCCAAGAACGATCTGGCGATGGCCGCCGGCATCGCCACGCTCGACGTCATCAAGGCCGAGAAGCTCGTCGAGAACGCCGCCAAACGCGGCGCCGAGCTCCGCCTGGCGCTGACGCGCATGGTGCCGGGCTATGAACTGATGAAGGAAGTCCGCGGCAAGGGCCTGATGATCGGCGTCGAGTTCGGTCCGCCGAAATCGCTGCGGCTGAAGGCGTCGTGGAATCTGCTGGAGACCGCCAACAAGGGCCTGTTCTGCCAGCTCATCACGGTGCCGCTGTTCAAGGATCACAAGATCCTGACCCAGGTCGCCGGACACGGCCTCCACACCATCAAGCTGCTGCCGCCGCTCATGATCACCGAAGAGGACTGCAGCTGGATCGAAAAGTCGTTCGACGACGTGATCGCCGGCAGCCACAAGGTCCCCGGCGCGATCTGGTCGCTCGGCAAGACGCTGGTCGACAACGCAGTGCGCAAGTCGGCGTAAACACGACCCCGTAGCCCGGATGCAGCGAAGCGAAATCCGGGGTTCTTGACACTCGCGAGACCGTTCCCGGATTACGCTTCGCTCCATCCGGGCTACGCGATTTCACCCCTCCTTGTTCGCGCGCATAGCGCTCTCGAACTTGTCGCCGAACTCGGAGAGCTCGTCGGCGCCGAGATCGCTGACCGCCCAGTAGTTCAGGCCGCGGTCGCTCCAGCGGCGGATGTTGAAGCCCTGCAAGGTCGAGGTCTGCGCCGTCTTCCGTTCAGTGCTCGCGGTCTGCGCCACGAACAGATTGATCACGTGCTGACGCCGCTTGTAGACCACGGCGCCGATCTCGCGGGCGTTGACGTAGTCGAGCCGGCCGCCGATCAGGGTAAAGCCCTGCGCGGTGAGGTCGATCACCGGCGGCGAGACGTCGAGCTTGCCGTTGAACCACGGCTTGACCGTATGCTGATCGGTCGAGACCACATCGATCAGGTGGCCGGCCTGCAGCGAGCGCAGATGCGCCGACACCACCTCGTTCTCGATGCGCTGCTCGTCATCGTTGCGCAGCACGATCGCGACCAGCCCCGTCGCGGCTATCGCCGATACCGCCGAGCCCATCGCAAAGCCGCGCAGCACCGAGCGCCGGGTTGGCGCAGCTTGGGGCTGCGGCAACGCCTTCTCGATCTTGCGGCGCAGCTCGAGCGGCGCCTTGTAGCGCACGTCGCTCTCGGCGATCGCCTGGCGGATCTCCTGATACTCCTTCATGAGAGCGGCACAATGCGCGCAACCCTCGACATGGGCTTCCACTTCGCGCGCATGGCCGGCATCGAGTTCGCCGTCGATCAGCGCGTGGATCAGCACTTCGGCTTCCTCGCAGGTCATTTCACTTGCTCCTGTTCCGCAAGCCAGGCCGATCGCAGCATGGCGCGGGCGCGCGCGAGGCGGGACATCACGGTGCCGACCGGCACGGCAGCGACATCGGCGATCTCGCGGTATGATAGATTCTGGATTTCTCTGAGCACGAAGGTCTCGCGGAACGGCTCGGCGAGCGCCGCGACCAGCTTGCGCACGGTGTCGCCGTCGAAGCGGCGCAGCATCTGCTTTTCTGGGGTCTCCGGGGCTTCATTCCACATCGGGGTCTGATCGCCGCCCTCGGGCAGCTCCTCGACCGCGGTGGGGGCGGTCTTGCGCCGGGCATATTCGGCGCGGCAGACATTGCGCAGGATCGCGAACAGCCAGGGCTTCATCGCGGGTCCGCGGTAGCTGTCGAAATGCTTGTAGGCGCGCAGATAGCATTCCTGCACCGCATCCTCGGCGTCGGCGGCATCGCGCAGCAGATAGCGCGCCAGGGTGTAGGCGTCGTCGAGGTAGGGCAGCGCGGCGTCGCGGAAGCGCCGCGCCTTCTCGGGATCGTCTTGCGACGCGTTGACAACCATCTTGTTCTGCCCGGCATGTCGAGAGACGGCTTGTGCCCGGGCGGGGGCTGTGGGCCACCGACCGGGCATGGTTGTGATTGTATGGGTGGTCACGTTACCCAACCTTGATACTGCCTGTCATGTGCGGATGCAGCGAGCAGAAATACTTGTACTCGCCGGGCTCCGTGAAGGTGAACGAGAAGGTGCCGTCGGTATCCATGGTCTTGGAGCGGAACTTGCCCGCGCACACCACGGTGTGCGGGATGTCGTCGCGGTTGGTCCAGGTCACGGTGGTGCCCACCTTCACGTCGAGCGGGTTCGGCGCGAACGAAAAGTTGTCGATATGGACCGCGATATCTTCGGCGCGGGCCGCCGTGACCGGCAGCAACATGGTCGCGACCACGGCAATACCGAAGTCGCGTCGATTGATCGTACTCATCGGTCTCTTCCTCAGCCCTGTCCGTTAGCCTTGCAGCGGCGTGTCGATGATGGCCAGCGGCTGGCTGTTCTGCTTGAAGTTGATGCTGGCGACGCCGAGCATGCTGCGCAGCTTGGCATCCTCGACCTTCATCGGACCGGGCGAGGGGGCGGCACCCGGCGCCGGCTGCGGGAACGCAGTCGAACGCGCGGTGTGGAAGGTGACGTTGCCCTCGACCTTCTGCATCACCTGGTGGATGTGGCCGTTGAGCACGGTGACCGAGCCGAAGCCCTTGACGTATTCCAGCGCGCGTGCGCCGTCCTCGGTGCCCCAGCCCCATTGCGGATAGACCGTCCACAGCGGGATGTGGGCGAACAGCACGATCGGCGTCGACTTGGAGCGGCCCTTGAGGTCGTTCTCCAGCCATTCGAGCTGCTCGTTGCCGAGATTGCCGAGGCCGCCGCCCTTGAGGTCGACGACGTTAACGAGACCGACGAAGTGCACGCCGCCGGCGTCGAAGGAATAGTAGCCCGGACCCTTGGTGCCCTTGCCGTAACGCTCCTTGTAGAGCTTAACCTCCTCGTCGATGAAATCGTGCTCGCCCGGCACGTAGTGCACGTCGAGCTTGGCCTGTGAGATGATGCGATCGGCGTCGTCGAATTCGGACGCCTTCGACAGATGCGTGATGTCGCCGGTATGGATCATGAAGGACGGCTTGACCTGCATCGCCCGCACCTTGTTGATGGCCTCCTCCAGCGTGCCGATGGCATTCGGGTTGGCCGGCTTGTCGAAGCCGACATGGCTGTCGCTGATCTGCATGAAGGTCATGCCGGGCGCCGCTTCCGCCGCCGCGGCCGAGCCGACGATGCCGAGCGAGTGCGGTATGCCGCCGGTAACGGTCCACAGCACGCCGGTGCCGGCCCAGGTCATGCATTCCAGCACCTTGCGTCGGCTGACGCCTTTTTCCTCGTCGTGGTGGTCGTGATCGTGTCCGTGTCCGCTCATGGCAAGTCTCCCGTGGGCCCAGGGATTGGGTTTCCGGGGAGTTGATCGGCGGGGCCGGGGCTTTATTCCCGGGGTTTTGGAGGGGGTTGAGGGCCGGGATGACGATTTTGTGAGGCCTGAAAGCCGGCTGCATCGTCGGCGGACATAAGAGGCCGCGCGACAGGTGGACGCAACGGCAAGCTGCGGCATTGAAGCGCCGGGGCCCGCAACGCTATCGACCAAGCAAACCACTGATCGGTCGGAGGAAAACATGGCTGACGTCACCGGCGGCTGTCACTGCGGCAAGGTTCGTTACGAGGTGACCGGGGAACCGGTCGTGCATGCGCTGTGTCACTGCACCGATTGCCGGCGCCACGCCGGTGCGCCGATGGTCGGCTGGGTGATGGTCGCAGAAGGCATGGTCAAGGTGACCAGGGGACAGCCCAGCATCTACCAATCCTCGGAGCATGGCCGGCGGCACTTCTGCGCGGATTGCGGCACCGGGCTTTTCTACACCAATGGCAACATGTTGCCCGGGTTCATCGACATTCAGAGCGGCACCTATGACGATCCCGACGCGGTGCCGGCCGTGGTGCATATCCAGGTCGCGGAGCGGCTGCGCTGGATGGAAGCGACGCATGAGCTGCCGACCTTCGACCGCTTTCCGCCATCGACATGACCGGCGGCCGATCAATGCAGCGCTGTTCCGGCAGTGCGAACATGCGCGCCGCAGCACCGAAGCGTCTGCAACATAGATGAACGGCCGCAACAAAGCTGTCTTGCAGCCGTCAGCATAATGTCAGCGCTGCTGCGTAAGAATGATGGACTTCATTCGCCACACCGGGAGATCATCATGAGCGACCACGCAGGCGTTGAGCATCATCACAAGGCAGCTGAGCATCACGAGCACGCGGCGCGGCATCACCGCGAAGCGGCCAAGCACCACGAAGCCGGCGATCACCATAAGGCGGCGCACCACGCCCACAGCGCCCATGGTCACGCCAGCCATGCCCAGCATCACCACACCGAGGCGAGCCGGCATCACGCCGAGCACCACGGCAACCACCAATAAGCGTTCCAGTACTGCGTGAGTGGCTTACGCCGTCCCCGCAGGGGGACGGCGGTTTCTTTTGGCGGGTACGCGTAACGCACGCGCTCGTCGAGCGTCTGATCATTCTCTGGCAATCAGCACGGCGATCTCACATGCGCCGGCAGTAACCGTCTATGCCTATTCGTCCTCGTCTTCCGGACCGCCGCCCTGCTGCTCGATCGCATTTCGCACGCTGCGCATGACGGCGAACGACACGAAAGCCATCCTTCTCTTCTGATCATCGCTCAATGTCTTGAAGAGCGGCTCCCAGGCATCTGCGAGCTTCTTGAGGTCGGTCCCGCGTTGAATGAGCCGGTCTGCCCTGCGCTGCATGAATTCGACCGGATTGCCCTCATGCATTCCGTCCATCGGGTCGTTCTCGTGCAATTCGGCAATCCGCTCCAACCGGGCCTGCCGGTTCTTCGCTCTGGTGCGGATCGCATCCTCGATGGCCGGCCAGTACTTCTCCTGATCGGGGGTGAGTTGCAAGGCGGCTTTGACGATGCCGACGCGCATGTCGGTCAGGCTCTTCAGGTCGGCGGCGCTGGGTGTCGCGACGCCGACAGTCGGGGATGTCTCTGCTGCGAAGGCAAGAGACGAGGTTGTCATCAAAAGTGCAATCGCTGCGGCGGCTGCGTTCCTCGTCATTGCGACCTCCTGAACTACACTTCGTGGACGTCCCGAGAAGAAGACACAGCTGCATCCGTTGCCGGTTGATCCAGGTCAAAGCGCAGCGAGCCGGAGATAGGAACGCGCTTCTGACCGTTCGCAAAATGCCGCGGGACCTTGGTGCCGCCGGGTTGAGCTAGATCAAGCTCGAGCGGCCCATGGGGTTCAGAAATTGCCGTCAGGCTTCCTTCAACCGGGCGGTCCCATGCAACTTTTGCTCAAGGAAATTCGTCACAATCCATTACTCTGGATGCTCGTTTTTGTGCCGATTGTGCTGGTGCTCGAACATGTGGCCCCAACCGCCCACACAGCACTGTTTGTCCTCGCCGTCCTGAGCATCGTGCCGCTGGCTGCCCTTCTCAGCCACGCAACGGAGAGCGTCGCCGAGAAAACCGGCGATGCGGTCGGAGGCTTGCTCAACGCAACCCTGGGAAATCTGACGGAGCTGATCATCGCGATCGCCGCGCTTCATGCCGGAGAATACATGCTGGTCAAGGCATCGATCGCCGGTGCCATCGTCACCAACTCACTCTTCATGCTCGGCGCATCATTCCTGCTCGGCGGCCTCCGCCATCACGTTCAGGAGTACAATAGAGCCGGCGGGAGGATGTACGCCGCGCTGCTGCTGATGGCGACGATTGCGCTGCTTGCACCCGCAGCCGTTGCCGACCTCGACCCGGCGCGAGGCCAGGTCATGGCGCAGACGCTCAGTACCGGCCTCGCGGTGCTGCTGATATGTGCTTATGGACTAGGCTTGCTGTTCTCGCTCAAGACACACAAGGAGTTGTTCGAAAGCGGGGACCATGGCGAGACAGGCGGTGCCGGTTGGCCGATCGGACTGGCCGTAAGCACGCTTCTCGTGGTTACGGTGCTGGTTGCGCTGGTAAGCGAGATATTCGTGAGTTCGGTGCAGAAGGCGGGAGAGACGCTGGGATTGAGCTCGGCGTTCGTCGGCTTCATCATCGTCGCACTGGTCGGCGCTGCGGCGGAAATGGCGGTCGCGTTCTCCGCGGCGCGCAAGAACCGGTTGGACATGAGCGTCAGCATTGCGCTCGGAAGTGCGTCGCAGATCGCCTTGTTTGTCGCGCCGGCACTGGTTCTGCTCAGCTACGTCATCGGTCCGAAGCCAATGGACTTGCAGTTCTGGCCGGGGGCCGTGACGATGGTCATGATCGCCTCCGTGACGTCCTGCTTCGTCACCAACAGCGGAAGGTCGGCATGGTTCATCGGCGCCTTGCTGGTGTTCATCTATGTGATTTTCGCCATGACGCTGTATATGGTGCCGCCGGGATCGCACGGTCCGGTCTGACCAGCAACGCGCTTGCCTGGTCGCGCATGCCTCTCGGGCAATGGGGAGCAAGACGTTATCGTCTTGCCCCGTTGGCATTGGCTTACTGGCAGAGGTGCTGTCGGCCGTCCTCGCCACGAAAATACGTGCCCGGCTGACAGACGAAGCCCTGACCGTTGGAAGGATAGTGATAATAGCCATAGGCGCCGGCGGCCGCCGCGGCTCCCACGGCAGCGGTGCCGTACACGGCTCTGCGTGTCTGGCGACGGGCAACGCCCGCGACACTCACGGGCGTCAAGGGGCGGCCGACCCGCGCTTGCGCGCTCTCGACGGAAATCAAGACGCCGCCCTGTTCCGATCGACCGACGGATAGCAGCGTGGCACACGCGATGATGGTCGCAGTCAACGCGAATGTCCCTGGTTTCGTCTTCATGGCTCTCCTCCAAATCCTGTGGTCCTACCCAGCCTGGTTTGAAAACCATGAAATCGGGGAGCCGTTGATCTGGATCAAGCCTTTCCAGATGCGTCAGGCGGGGAAGGGCGCGAGGGCATTTGCGCTATACGGAGCCGCGTCGCCGCTGCGCATGCGACGACTTCAAAGCGCAAACTCTCCCTGCCTGCTCGTCCAGTCGATGACGTCGACCTGAAGTCCTCGCCTCGACATCTCGTCCTCGAGATTGCCGGCGTGACGCTTCCATTCGGCTGTCGTCCGCACCCGAAACACCGGCGCGTCTCCGCGACCCTCAAATTCATCGTCGGCCTGGAGCGCGCCGCGAACCGCCTCGTGCATCATCTTCAGGCTCGCATCGCTGAATGCGCTGTACTCCATCGGTTCATCTCCCTTGATACGCAAACGGAGGAGGTCACCACAGGTCTCATCATCGCGACCTTGCCGCGCGACGAACGAGCAACCGATCGCGGCTCAATCGAACTGCTATCAATACTGCGGGCAAACCATTTGATTGTATTCATTGTAGTAGCAGTTCTGGTTCCCGTAGTAGCCATAGCTGCCGTAATACGCGCCGGCCGCAGCCGCAGCGCCGGCTGCTGCAGCACCATAACCCCAGCCAGGTCGATAGTAGCCTCCACCATACCCGGGATAGCCTGCGACTGGTCGGCCAGGACGACCTGCAACCGGTCGACCGGGATAGCCTGGACGGCCTGCAATCGGTCGGCCCGGACGGCCAGCGATCGGGTGTGAGGGGCGCGCGCGGCCGGCAGTGCGATATCCTCCGCCGTGGATCCTTCCCGCACCAGCGTGCATTCTACCGGCGCCGGCATGCATGCCTCCGCGATGAAACCCGCCGCCACCGCCGCCACGGAAGCCGCCGCCGCCGCCTCCACGACGGGCATAAGCGTCATCAGGAAGCAGGCAGACGGCAACGAGAACTACAGCTGCCAGAATGGCGAGGATACAACGAAGCATGGCGTGTCCTCCCTAACGGACGAAATTGCGAACGACGAAGCTGCGACAATTTCGGTGCGCGAGATTGACGTAGATCAACGGAACGCAATCGCGCTCAAAATTGCCACTCTGCGGGGGCGCGCGTTCGAACGAAGCGTTGGCTCGTTCCATCAAGCCTGCAGGCACAATCTGCACTTTGCTGCCGGATCAACCTGGCTAGAATGATCTGAAGAGTTCCACGACATTTGGTCTCGCCTCAATCAGGCGAAAGACGCATTTCTTGCCGGGTTTCACCAATTCTTTTGCTTCCTGTAGAGTGCTGCCAAGAGGACGAACGTGCGGAAAGCGGATGTAACGTGCGCGGCTGTGGCGCGGGCTTCCGGCGGTTGGAGCTATGGTCTGAACCTGGCGCCAAGGGTGAGTATCACTGTCCCGTTTGCGACTACTTGCTTGAGGCGTTCGACGGCACCAACTTGATCGCCTATCGGCTGACGATCCAGCCAGTGCGCGCACCGGTCTACCTGGCCAAACCGTTCAACGATCAACGATGACGCGATGATCGGTTGCGATTGGCGCGCAAATGATCAGAACGCGCGCTAGTCCGCGCGCGCAGCAAATGTCCTGAGCGCCGCAACCATCAACTCCGGCGCCTCCTGCGCGACGCAATGACCGACGTTTGCGAACGTCCAGCGGCTCGCATGCGGGATCAGCGCTGCGGCGCGGTCGGCCATCTCCTTGTAGATCGGCCATGACTGTTCGGCGGTCGCGATACGGACCGGGCAGGCGATCTCGGAGAACCATGGGAACGGATTGCCACGGGTGTCGCCGGTGTAGATCTGCTCCATCGCCTGGAAGATCGGTCCCAGCAGCGCCGACTCGATCTCGGGCGTGCAAAGCAGCTGCATGCGGCCGTCGTCCAGCGTTGCAAAGCCATGATGGACATAGGCCCAAAGCGACGGCTCGGTCCACGGCGCGAACGCCGGCGCAGCACGCAATCGGCGGAACAGATCGTCGGCATTGTCGAATTCGGCCCGGCGGCGCAGCACGCCCTGCACCGATCCGTTCGCGATGTCGCTCAAGCCGCCGCTGCGCGGCGCGCGCGGATCCATCGCGGTCGGCTCTGTCACGAACAGCCGCGCGAAGCGGTCCGGCATCAGCTTGGTGGCGAGCATCAGATCGGTCGCACCGGCGCTGTGACCGATGCCGTAGATGTTCCGGAGGTCGAGACGTTCGACCACCATGCAGAGATCGTCGGCGAAATCCTGGAACTGATAGTGCTCGGCCGCCGGCTTGTGGCTCAGGCCATGGCCGCGGCGGTCGAGTGCGTAGACGGTGTAGTCGGCGGCCAGCGCTTCCGCGACCTCGGTCCAGACCTCGGCGACAAAGCCGGTGCCGTGCAGCAGCAGCGCCGGCGGTTTGCCGGATGACGGCTCGCCCCAACGTGCCGCCGCGATCTGCGCGCCGGCATCACCAACGAGAATCCGCCGCGGCTGCGTCATTGGCTGTTATCGCGCATCCTGCAGAATCATCGCCGCGGCCTTCTCGGCGATCATCGCGGTCGGCGTGTTGGTGTTGCCGGAGGTGATGGTCGGCATCACCGAGGCATCCGCGATGCGCAGGCCGTGCAGGCCGTAGAAGCGCAGGCGCTCGTCGACCACGGCCATCGGATCGTTGGCCGTTCCCATCTTGGCGGTGCCGACGGGATGGAAGATCGTGGTGCCGATGTCGCCGGCGGCCTTGGCGAGCGAGGCATCGTCGTCGCCGACGGAGGGGCCGGGCAGGAACTCCTCGGGATGATATTTCTCCAGCGCCTTCTGCTTCATCAGCTTGCGCGTGGTGCGGATCGCATCCGCTGCGACCTGGCGGTCGTCTTCGGTCGAGAGGTAATTCGGCGCGATCGACGGCTTGTCGTCGGGTGCGGTGGAGCGGATGCGCACGGTGCCGCGCGAGGTCGGCTGCAGATTGCAGGCGCTCACGGTGATCGCGGGGAAGCGATGCAGCGGATCGCCGAACTTGTCGAGCGACAGCGGCTGCACATGGAACTGGATGTTGGCGCGCGAGCGCGTCGCATCCGAGCGCGTGAAGATGCCGAGCTGCGACGGTGCCATGGTCAGCGGCCCGCGGCGGCGGAACGCATAGTCGAGGCCCATCAGGCCGCGGCGGACCAGGTTGTAATAGGTCTCGTTCAGCGTGCGCACGCCCGACACCTTGTAGATCGCGCGCTGCTGCAGATGATCCTGCAGATTATGGCCGATGCCCTGCACGTCGGCGACGATGTCGACGCCGAGTGGCGACAGCCATTCGGACGGGCCGATGCCGGAGCGGTGCAGCACCTGCGTGGTTCCGATCGAGCCAGCGCAGAGGATCACCTCGCCCTTGGCGCGCGCCCCCACGGCCTCATTACCCTGGCGGAACAGCACGCCGGCGGCGCGGCCGCTCTCGATGATCAGGCGGTCGACCAGCACGTCGGTTTCGAGCCTGAGATTGCTGCGGTTCAGCACCGGCTTCAGAAAACCGCGCGCCGACGACCAGCGCCGGCCGCGCTTCTGGTTGACGTGGAAGTAGCTGGTGCCCTCGTTGTCGCCGGTGTTGAAATCGGGAATCCGCTTGATGCCCATCTCTTCGGCGGCATCGCCGACCGCATCGAGGATCTGCCACGACAGCCGCGGTGCCTCGATGCGCCAGCCGCCGCCGACACCGTGATGCTCGCTCGGCCCAAGGAAATGATCCTCCAGCCGCTTGAACGCCGGCAGCACGTCGTCGTAGCTCCAGCCGGTGAGGCCGAGCTGCCGCCAGTGATCGTAATCCGCAGCCTGGCCGCGCATCGAGATCATGGCGTTGATCGCCGACGAGCCGCCGATCACCTTGCCGCGCGGATAGGCGAGCGCGCGGCCGTTCAAGCCGGGCTCGGCCTCAGTCTTGAACATCCAGTCCGAGCGCGGATTGCCGATCGCGAACAGATAGCCGACCGGGATGTGAAACCAGATCCAGTTGTCCTTGCCGCCGGCTTCCAGCAGCAGCACGCGGTTCTTCGGATCGGCCGACAGACGGTTGGCCATGATGCAGCCGGCCGTGCCTGCGCCGACGATAATGTAGTCGAAATCACCCTCGAGCCTTCGCGGCATGTCCTCGTTCCCGGCAAGCGTCTTTTGTTGGCTTCCTTCTATAGCGTTTTCGAGCGAAGTGGAGCCCGGTTCGCGTGAAGAAAACGCGTCAATACAAGAAAATAGAACTCGGTTCTGATGAGGTCAGAACCGAGTTCTATCCAGACGCAGCCGGTCGAGACAAGCCCGGCCCGTCGATGCCGGACGTGCGCTGGATGATCAGGGACGGCTCGGTTCGGCCAGTGTGACCTCATGTCTCGCTCGGGGAACGCAGACGATCAGCGTCAACATGCCGACGCCGAGCACGGCACCGACGAGGGCGAGCGGTGCGTAGATGCTCCCGGTTGCGACATTCATCCATCCGATCAGGGCAGGGCACACTGCGCCGCCGAACGAGCCGATGGCGCTGATCAGCGCGATACCGCCCGCCGCAGCGCTGCCGTCCAGCATCGCGTTCGGAATGGTCCAGAACAGCGAGAGAATCGCGAAGATGCCGATCGAGGCGATGGCGAGCAGCGTCACGGTCAGGAGGATGCTGCCCTGCGCGGCCTGCAAGGCGATGAAGCAGGCCGCTGCGACGAGACCGCAGCACACCACGTGCCAGCGCCGTTCCCGCGTGCGATCGGAACTGTAGCCGATCGCGACCATGCCGATCGCCGAGGCGACCGAGATCGCGCCGCTCAGCCAGCCGATCTCGGTGGTAGTCGCCACACCAACACGCTTGAGCAGCGTCGGCGTCCACAACAGGATGGTGTTGAGCGAGCAGAAGAACGCGAAATAACGGTCACAGTGCCCCACAGCACCATGATCCGCAGCAGCGTCTTGCGGACGCCGACCTTGACCAACAGCAGATTGCTCGGCACTTCGAGCGCGACATAGCCGACCGAGAAGATGCCGGCGGCAAGCCCGAACACGGCGTCGTCGATGTTCAGATCGTGCAGGAATTGCAGCTTGGCAAAACCGATGTTGAAGCGATCGATGATCGCAACCGTGTAGCACGCCAGCAGGAACGGGATCAGGCGCCAGGCGATCCGTCCATAGAGCCGCGAATGGGCCGCATCCTGCATCGTAACCTCCAAGTAATTCTTTTGATTTGTTGAGTGGGATGGTGCCGCGACGGCGCTACACTCCCTCGCCCCGTTCTTACGGGGAGAGGGCTGGGGTGAGGGGCTGTCTCCGCGTAGACGGTAACTGGCGAGCTCGCGGAGGCTCCCCCTCACCCGGAACGCATCTGACGATGCGTTCCGACCTCTCCCCGCAGGCGGGGAGAGGTAAGTGGAGCCCGTTCTGCTAATTGCCGCTAGCCCGCCTTCGCGCTTGCCGGAAACTCCAGCATCGCTTCACCGGCCGCGACCGTCTCGCCGCGCTGGTTCTGCACGGCGACGTCGACCAGCACCCAGCGCGAGTTGGCGGTGGTCTGCTTGGCCTTGATGGTGCCGGCGGGGCGGATGGTGTCCCCGGGCTTCACCGGCTTCAGCCAGCGCGTCTCTAATCTCCGATGGATCGCGCCCGCAGGAAGAGCCCAGTCGGTCAGCATGCGCGAGATCAGGCCGAAATTGTTCATGCCGTGCATGATGATGCCGCCGAAATTGGTCTTGCCGAAATCGCCCTTCATGTAGTTGTCGTCGAGATGCAGCGGGTTGTAGTCGAGCGAGGCATCGCAGAACAGGCGGATCGATTCGCGGGAGACGGCGAATGCGGGGCCGTCGATGCTGTCGCCGGCCTTGAGAGCATCGAAATTCGCTGTGGTCATCGTGATCCTCCTTACATCGGACGGATGGTCTGGCCGCGACCCGAGCAGATCACGTCGCCATGCTGGTTGAAGAAGACGTTGTCGTGCACCACGAACAGCCGTTCGCGCTTGATGAACTTGTCGAGCGCGCGGGCCTGCAAGGTGATGGTGTCGCCGGGACGGGCAGGGATGTTGTAGCTCCAGGACTGCCCGGCATTGACGGTGCCCGGCGAGCGCATCCAGTCGTCGGCCGGCGTGCAGGCGAACATCAAGAGGATATGGATCGCGGGCGGCGCGATCAGCCCGCCATAGGGTCCGGCCTTCGCGGCCGCTTCGTCCAGATAGAGCGGATTGGTCTCGCCGACCGCGCGGCAGTACAGCGCGATCGCTTCTTGCGTGAGCTTGTACGGCAGCGTCTTGCGCGGCTCGCCGGGGACGATGTCGTCCCACACCTTGCGCAGCTTCGCGTCCTTCCAGAAATCGGTTTCGAACGGTGTGGCCGCAGAACTTTCCGCTTGCGCCATCGTGCATCCTCCTGTTATGAGTTCGCCAGGCGAACATTTCATTCGCAAGATGAATTGACGCTGGCGCGGTCGGGAGCCCCTGACAAGCGGGCAGTGCCGCGTCATATGCAGGCAGCCATGCGGCCTGCGATGTCGTGAGCAGAACCAGCGTCCCCCGCAAACCGGCGCCATGAGCAAAACGCGATGAGCAAAGAGAGTGACGGCTTCGTGCGCGCGATCGCGCGCGGCTTCTCGATCATCGAGGCGCTGGGCAAGCCGCCGGGACGGCACACGCTGGCGGAGGCGGCCGACACTGCGGGCCTCAATCGCGCCACCGCGCGCCGCATCCTCGCGACCCTGGTGGCGCTGCAATACTGCGCCTCCGACGGACGCTATTTCAGCCTGCGGCCGCGCGCGCTCGGGCTCGGCCTGTCCTATCTCAACGCGCTGCCCTACTGGGCGCATGCGCAACGCGCGCTGGAAAACCTGCGCAACGAGATCGGTGAGTCCTGCGCGATGGCGGTGCTCGACGAGGACGAGATCGTCTATGCGCTACGTCTGCCGGCGCGGCGGATCCTCTCGGCCAATCTCGGTGTCGGCAGCCGGCTGCCCGCGCATCTGGTGTCGCTCGGCCGCGTCATGCTCGCAGCGCTGCCGCCTGGCACCCGTGAAACATATCTCGCGACCGGCGGCTTCAAGCAGGTCACGCCGCGCACGGTCACCGATCCAGAGCGCCTCGGCGAATTGCTAGTGCGGGTCGAGAGCGACGGTTATGCGTGGGTCGACGGCGAGCTCGACCCGGCGATCTGCGGCATTGCGGTGCCGTTGCGCGATCCGGCCGGCGCGGTGGTCGCAGCGCTCAGCGTCAACACCATCTCCGGCACGGTCAGCGAGGCCGGCGCGCGCAAGAAGTTTCTGCTGCCGTTGCGCCGCACCGCACAGGAGATCCGCAGCCAGATGCTGACGACGGGCTAGCCCCGAGATTCGCCATCGTCCGGACACGCTCTGGATAGGTCATTGTTTCGCACCGACTTGCCTGCTTAGATCATGCAGCCGAGCCTTGCCTGGCGATGTAAGGTTGCCCGGGATGCAGTATGAATTTCACTTGGAGCGATGCCATGACCAAGGTTGTTCTGACGCTGCTTGCGTCAGCCGGACTCTGCGCCTCACTGCCGCACCACGCGCATGCTGAACTTGATGTCGTCGCGCTGAAGGGGACAATCGAGAGGTCCGTCGCGACCGACTATCCGAAACTCGACGCGCTCTACAAGGATCTTCACGCCCATCCCGAGATCGCTTTTCAGGAAGAGAAGACCGCGGCTAAGCTGGCTGCCGAAATGCGGGCGCTGGGCTTCGAGGTGACGGAGCACGTCGGCAAGACCGGGCTGGTCGCGATCTACAGGAACGGCGAGGGTCCTGTCGTCATGGTGCGCACCGAGCTCGATGCGCTGCCGATGGAGGAAAAGACCGGCCTTCCCTATGCCAGCCGCGACAAGACGACCTGGCAGGGACGCGAGACCTTCGTGGCCCATAGTTGCGGTCACGACATTCACATGGCGAGCTGGGTCGGGACCGCGAAGACGCTGATCGGCCTGAAGGAGCAGTGGCACGGCACGCTGATGTTCATTGCCCAGCCGGCCGAAGAAATCGTGGCGGGTGCCAGGGCGATGCTGGCGGATGGTCTGTTCACGCGGTTTCCAAAGCCGAGTTTCGGCTTCGCCTTGCACGATGCCCCGTTTGCCTATGGAACGGTGCGCTATCGCGTCGGGATCGGCTCATCCAGCGCCGATGGCCTCTATATCAAATTTCGTGGCCGCGGCGGGCACGGTGCGGTGCCACAGGCGACCATCGACCCCCTGATGATGGCCGCGCGCTTTGTCGTCGATGTCCAGAGCGTGATCAGCCGCGAAAAGGACCCGACCGAATTTGGCGTCGTCAGCATCGGCTCAATTCACGGCGGCACCGCTGGAAACATCATTCCTGACGATGTGGTGCTGTTCGGCACCATCCGGGCTTTCAAGCCTGAGGTGCGTGCCAAGATGCTGGCGGGCATCGAGCGGACGGCAAAGGCGGTCGCCGCGATGTCGAATGCGCCGGAGCCCGAGATAAACCTCGCCGAAGGGACCAAGGCCGTGATCAATGATCCCAACGTGGTCGGCACGGCGGAAAAGGTGCTGAAGGCGGCGTTCGGCGACAAGTTCGCGCCTTCACCGCCGGGCACGCCGAGCGAGGACTATTCGGAGTTCATCAACGCCGGGGTGCCCTCGATGTTCTTCAATATCGGTGTCTACGAGCCGGAGCGTGTCGCCGCGGCCCGCGAAGGCAACGGCCCACCATTGCCGACCAACCACTCGCCCTTGTTCGCGCCGGTGCCGGAGCCGACCATCAAGACCGGTGTCGAGGCCATGACGCTCGCCGTGCTGAGCGTGTTCGACCAGCAGGCGCGGGGGCAATAACCGCCTGCCGGCCGGCGCGCGCAGGAAAATTTCTACTGCCGTTGCGCCGCACGCTCTGGGCGTGCCAAAACTTGCAATCGATTGCCCAACTTGCTGGAGGATTCCCGTGGCAGACCTGCTCCGAGCCCCTTTCTACCACGACGGAATGCGCGAGTTGCAGGACCGTTTCGACGGTCGTCGTGTCGCCGACGGCCTCGAGAAGCATCGCCTCCACTTCGAATTCTGGGAACAGGACCGAAAGCTAATCGAGGAGACACGATTCTTTTTCATTGCGACGAGCTATCAGGACAACGTCGATTGTTCGATGCGTTCCGGCGACCCGGGCTTCGTGAAGATCACCGGGCCCGATACGCTTGAATTTCCCGAGTACGACGGCAACAACATGTACCGCACACTCGGCAATATTCATCGCAACCCGAACATCGGGCTGCTGTTCGTACGCCTCGACGGCAAGACGTTTCGTACCCGCGTCCGCGGCAAGGCAACGATCCACGACGACGCGGAAACGCTTGCCGGGCATCACGGCGCGAAGGTAGTCGTACGCGTGAAATGCGAAATCTTTCCAAACTGCCCGCGCTACGTTCCGGACCTGATGGGCGCTTCAGCGGATGTGCCTGCGAATCCATTCGTTCCACGGGCCGGTTACGAGCCGCCCGCCCCGGAATGGAAGAGCCGGGATTACCTCAAAGAGGTGCTTTCGAAATACGATCCGCATCGGAAAACGTGAGGCATCGCGGACGGCAACAGCATCCGGGGAAGGAGCCAACCGCGATCAAGGCAGCGGCGCCATGTAGGGAATGCTGCCGACCAGCACGAACACCTGAACGGCATTGCACAGCATGCCGCCCCAATGCAGCCGGCGCAGCCGCCGCACCGCGGTCGGATCACCTAGGTCTCTCGCGTCCGCCTCGGCATCGAGCCGGCGCAGAAACCATCGGCGCGCCAGCACTGCGAATGCCGCGATCAAGGCGATGGCAAACGCGACGGCCGGACGGCCCGCTGCGGCAAACGCAAGGGTTCCGATCGTGCCTGCGACCGCCAGTACCAGAAAGTACGCATTGAACATGCCGCGCAGCAGGCGGGTGACAGGCGGGACGTCGAGCTTCACAAGCAGGAACGCCGGCGCCGCCAGCAGGAAGTATCCCATCGGCACCAGCAGGATGATGGTGGAAAACAGGACCGCTTGATCTGGCGTCATGCAGCCGCTCCTGGTTGGAAGGCGAGAGGATTTGCCGCGGAAAACCTGGGGTAGTATCCGTGCGGGATATCTCCCGCACTATTGGGCTTTGGTCGGATGCGATCGCATAGTCCGGGTCAGTCAGTAACAACGATTTTGACGGTAGACCCGTTCGGCAAGTCCTTCGTCTTTGAATACATCATTGCTGTAAAGGCGATCCAATCTCGACACGAGCACATCCACACATTGTCGACCGTGTATTCGCCTCCGAATATGGGAAGCGTCGTAAAGGCGTAGCATTGGGAAGGGCCAAGCATCAGTCCTGCCGAGCAGCACTGATCGACCAGTGGGCGCAGCAGCCAACCATCCGCGTCATCGACGCAACGTTCGCGAAACGCACCCTCGGAAGCGGCGATCCTTGCGATTGAGCCCGCCGATACTTCCAGCATGTGAACCGCTCCTGTGGCGTCCGCCAAAAAAATGTCCGCGAACAGGCTGGCTCCCAGGACGCGGCTCGCGGCAGGCAGGATGTCCGACCAGGCGGCGAGGTCGGCGAGCGTTATTTCAAGAGGAAGGAAGTCTGAGCGGACCTGTTCCATCCCGAGATCATGAATGCCCGGTGGCGCTACGGCAAGTCGGAAGCTCGTTATGCGAGTGGATGTCCAAGCACGGCCCGGCGCATTCTCTCGGTCGCTCTGCATTTGCCGCGCCGTGGGCCCTAGCCAGCAGCATGCCACATCTGTTTGGGTGGACCGGCTCTTGCATGCTAGACAGGACCTACGTCCAACCTCCGAGGCCAGAATTCTCATGCCCATCGTCAACCGCGTCGCCGATCTGCAACCCGATATCCAGGCCTGGCGCCGCAACATCCACGAAAACCCCGAGCTGCTCTACGATGTGCACCGCACTGCATCATTCGTGGCAGACCGGTTGCGGGAGTTCGGCTGCGACGAGGTCGCGACCGGGCTCGGCAAGACCGGCGTGGTCGGGGTCATCAAGGGCAAGAAGGGGCCGGCCAAGGGCGACGTCAAGGTGATCGGCCTGCGCGCCGACATGGATGCGCTGCCGATTCACGAACAGACCAATTTGCCTTACGCCTCGAAGACGCCGGGCAAGATGCACGCCTGCGGCCATGACGGCCACACCGCGATGCTGCTCGGCGCGGCGCGCTATCTCGCCGAGACGCGCAATTTCGCCGGCGACGCGGTCGTGATCTTCCAGCCGGCCGAGGAGGGTGGCGCCGGTGCGGCCGCCATGATCAAGGACGGCCTGATGGATCGCTTCGGGATCGAGCAGGTCTACGGCATGCACAACGGCCCGGGGATTCCGATCGGCTCGTTCGCGATCCGCACCGGCCCGATCATGGCTGCGACCGACGCGATCGACATCAAGATCGAAGGGCTCGGCGGCCATGCCGCGCGGCCGCACAAATGCATCGATTCCGTGCTGGTCGGCGCGCAGATCATCACGGCGTTGCAGCAGATCGTCGCGCGCACTGTCGATCCGCTCGACTCCGCCGTGATCTCGATGTGCGAATTCCACGCCGGCAATGCCCGCAACGTGATCCCGCAGACCGCGGAGCTGCGCGGCACCGTGCGCACGCTGACCCGGGAAGTGCGCGACCTCATCGAGAAGCGCGTGCGCGAGGTGGTCGATGGCGTGGCCAAGATGACCGGCGCGAAGATCGATCTTACCTATGAGCGCGGCTATCCGGTCACCGTTAACCATGAGGCGCAGACCGAATTCGCGGGCCGCATCGCGCGCGAGGTCGCCGGCGCGTCCAACGTGCACGAAATGCCGCCGCTGATGGGCGCCGAGGATTTCTCCTACATGCTGGAAGCACGGCCCGGCGCCTTCATCTTCTGCGGCAATGGCGACAGCGCCGGCCTGCATCACCCCGCCTACAATTTCAACGACGAGGCGATCGTTTACGGCACCTCGTATTTCGTGAAGATCGTGGAGAACGCGCTGGCGGCGTGAGGCTCACCGAGCCGTCATTGCGATCGAAGCGAAGCAATCCATCTATCCGCTTGCGCGACACAATGGATTGCTTCGTCGCTTCAGCGCAAAATTGCTTCGCAATTTTGTCGCGAGCTCCTCGCAATGACGAGTGGTGGGAAGCGCCCTTCATTAAGCCTCCCAGCGCACCGGCAATGACACCGGACCGCGGAACACCCAGCCGCGGACGATCGGCGGCGTCTCCTCGTGGAGGCGCAGATTACGCAAGCGGTCGAACAGCATCGGCACCACGATCTTGCCGACGGTGAGCCGCGACACCCAGGTGCCGGCGCAGAAATGCGGTCCGGCGCCGAAAGCCAGATGCGATTGTTTGGGCCGCGTCACGTCGAAGCGATCGGGCGCGGCGAAGCGGTTGCCGTCGCGGTTCGCAGCGCCGACGCAGAGGCCGATCTGAAGGCCCTCGGGCAGCATGGTGCCGGAAAGTTCGACATCGCGGGTCACCCGGCGCGGATACATGCCGATCGGCGAGATCCAGCGCACCGCTTCCTCGAGCGCGGCTGGCCATAGCTCCGGCCTGGCCAGCACGTCGGCCTTCTGTGCAGGGTTTTCCAAAAGGCCAAGCACGAGCGTCAGGATCGCGTCGCGCGGCTCGTTCAATCCGCCGCCGATGATCACCTTGATGTTGGCGCGGATGCCGTCGATCGGCATCGGCGGATCGGCATTGACCATCGATGACAGGATCGAGGGATTGGGGTGGCTGCGGTGATCCTCGAGCACGGCGTCGATTGCGGCATCGACGTCGGCGCTCGCCTGCATCGCCTTGCGCTCGATCTCGGCATCGGCGGCATAGTTGCCGGCGCCGTCGATCAAGGCTTGCGACCATTCGGCCAGGGTCTGCCACGACATCGCACGAAAGCCGATCATGGCCATCAGGCTGAGCGAGGCCATCGGCGCGGCGAGTGTGGAGAACAGATCGGCGTTGTCAGCCACCGACAGATCATCGATCAGTTTTTCCGCGATCGCGGTGAATTGCGGCGCCCAATGTTCCTTGATCGTGGCCGGACGGAATGAGGGCTCGATCGCCTTGCGGCCGATCGCGTGCTCGGCGCCGTCCTTGCGCATGAAGGTCGGCCCCATCACCTTGTTGACCAGCGAGGCGGGGTTATCGGCCGAGTAGGTCGCGGGATCGCGCTCGATCCGCGTGATGTCGTCGAAGCGCGTCACCAGCGTCAGCTTCGCGGGCTCGACATAGACCGCCGGCGCCAGCTCGCGCAGGCGGCGGAAGATCGGATAGGGGTCGTCGAGCAGATCCTGATACGCGATGTCAGTGACGACAGGCACGGTGCTGGCCATTGGTCCTCCCGGAGCGGTTTTTTGTGAAGGCTAGCGCCGGGGATGCAATCGCTCAATTCGATAGGATCGATATAGGCCATCGAAATAGTCGATGATCTTGTGCTAGGCTGGGGTGCCGGCAAAGCGGGAGGTGCAGCGTGGCGGCCAATTCCTCGATCGATCCGATCGACATCGGGACCTTGCGGACGCTCGTGCTGGTCTACGATCTGCGGTCGTTCTCGGCGGCGGCGAAGCGGCTCGACGTCAATCAGTCGACCATCAGCTATGCGGTCGAGCG
The DNA here is from genome assembly GCF_020889685.1 of Bradyrhizobium oropedii. Lineage (GTDB taxonomy): Bacteria > Pseudomonadota > Alphaproteobacteria > Rhizobiales > Xanthobacteraceae > Bradyrhizobium > Bradyrhizobium oropedii. Next base: position 13,454 of record NZ_JACMYO010000018.1, on the reverse strand, counting down.
GCTGCGCGGCGCGCTGCATGACCCGCTGTTCGTCCGCAACGGCAATGGCGTGGCGGCCACCGAGCGTTGCGCGGCGCTGGTCGGCTGGGCGCGGGACATGATCGGCGAGATCGACGGGCTCGCCTCACCGGTCGAATTCGACCCGGTGACGGCGCAGGGCAGCGTGACGATCTCCTGCAATTATCACGAACGCCAGACCCTGATCCCGCAATTCAGTGCGCGGCTGCGTGCGGGCGCACCGCAGGTTGGCCTCGTTTTGCTCGATGCCGCGGGCCATGGCGACGTCCATCTCAAGCAGAACCAGTGCGACATCGTCCTTGGCCCGGTCGGGGTCGTCGGCGAAAGTTTCTTCAGGCGCCACGTCCTGACCGATCACTATGTCTGCGTGATGGATCCGGCCAATCCGCAGGCGCGCGGCCGGATCGGGCTGTCGGCCTATGCCAGGGCCGAGCATGTCTTCATCACCCATAGCGGCGAGTGGCAGCCGCTTTATCTCGCTGCGCTCAAGGCGAGGAAGATCGAGATCGCGCCGATGGTCAGCCTTCCGAACCACGACAGCCTGGAGCGCATCATTGCCGGCACGCGGCTCGTCGCGACCATCCCGCATCATCTGGCGCGGGCCATGCGCGGCGGCCTGCACGTCGCCGCGCTGCCGTTCCGGGTGCCGATCTCGATCGACATGTACTGGAGCGCCAGGACGGCGAAATCAGGCGTGCACAAATGGGCACGCGGCCTGCTGGCCGAGGTCGCCAAGGCTTGCGACAAGGGTCACGCTGCCTGAGTGCGGGACGACGCCAGAAAGCAAAAGGCCCGCACGACGGTGCGGGCCTTCTGTCCGGCGCGTTGCCGCGCCGAAAGCATGGCGCATCAGAACACGTGGTAGAACACGTAGTACAGGCAGCCCGAGAGGATCATCGCGGCCGGCAGGGTCAGCACCCAGGCCATCGCGATGTTGCGGATCGTCGCCCATTGCAGACCGGAGCCGTTGGCTGCCATGGTGCCCGCAATGCCTGACGACAGCACGTGCGTGGTCGAGACCGGCAGGCCGTAGCCGTCGGCCGCCGCAATCGTCGCAGCCGCCGTGATCTCGGCGCAGGCGCCCTGCGCATAGGTCAGGTGGGTCTTGCCGATCTTCTCGCCGACGGTGACGACGATGCGCTTCCAGCCGACCATGGTGCCGAGGCCGAGCGCGATGGCGACGGCGAACTTCACCCAGCTCGGGATGAACTTCGTCGCGGCATCGAGCGAGCCCTTGTACTCGTTCAGCGTGGCGACGTCGGCAGCGGTCAGCTCGGCTTCCTTGTCCTTCATCAGGAGGCGGGTCGCTTCCGAGGCGAGGTACATGTCGTTACGGGTGTTGCCGACCACGTCAGCCGGGAACTTGGCCAGCGAGCCGTACTGGGCGACCTGTTGGCCGATGTCGCGGACCAGCACCGCCAATGACGGGAAGGTGCCCTCATTGATCTGGTGCTGCGAGACATAGTTGGTCACGGCCGGGCGCGGATTGCCGATCACGTTGTAGCCGGCAGCCTTGCCTTCGATGACCTTGCTGGCCGCGGTCGAATGCGCGCCGAAGTACTCGATCTGGCTCGCGGGCAGCGCGCGGTTCAGCGCATAGGCGGTCGGCACCGTGCCGATCAGGATCAGCATGATCAGACCCATGCCCTTCTGGCCGTCGTTGGAGCCGTGGAAGAAGCTGACCAGCGTGCAGGTCAGGATCAGGATGCCGCGGATCCACCACGGCGGCGGCTGGTCGCCGACCGGCTCGCCGAACAGTGCTGGTGTGGCGCGCGCCAGCACCGCCTTGAGGATATAGAGCAGGCCGGCGGCGAGCACGAAACCGAACAGCGGCGACAGCAGCAGTGCCTTGGCGATGTTGGTCGCTTGCGACCAGTCAACGCCCGAGGTGCCGTCACGGCCGCGCAGCAGTGCGTTGGTGATGCCGACGCCCATGATCGAGCCGATCAGGGTGTGCGAGCTCGAGGCCGGCAGGCCGAGCCACCAGGTGCCGAGATTCCAGATGATGGCGGCGATCAAGAGCGCGAACACCATCGCAAAGCCGGCACTCGATCCGACCTGCAGGATCAGCTCCACCGGAAGCAGCGACACGATGCCGAACGCGACGGCGCCGCTCGAGAGCAGCACGCCGAACAGGTTGAACAGGCCCGACCACACCACGGCGACATGCGCGGGCAGCGAGCGGGTGTAGATCACGGTCGCGACCGCATTGGCGGTGTCGTGGAAGCCGTTGACGAATTCGAAGCCGAGCGCGATCAGCAGCGCAACGAACAGCATGATGTACGGCAGGAACGACGTGACACGCGCACCGGTGGCGTCGACGTCGGCATAGATGCTGTAGGCAACGAACAGCAGCGCGGCCGCAACCACGCCCAAATAGATGATCCCCGTCATCGGGTGGAAGCCCTTGTCGAGGTCCGGACCCTTTTTCAGGGCGGGCTCGATCGAGCCGGGTAACGCCATATCGCTCATGGTAAACTCCTGTCCCAATGCCTCCGATTTTGATCGATGCATATGACAGGCAATTGAAATCCGCCCCGTGAAATGAGGCGCTCAGCCATCACGGTGGACATCGGGGCGAATTTTTGTGCAACGCGTTGACGGCTCACGCGCCTTCGCGACCTCGTGGCAATCTTCTGCAACAGACGATCACCGATCGCGACGGAAACGCGCTGCCTGCGTTTCGCGGGGCGAGAACTTTGTGCAGGTGAGATCACACAGGCGATGCGACCGAGCCGACAGGGCTTCGCGACCGGAAAAATCCGGCGGGCGCGGCGAGCGAGGGGAGGATGGTAAGGCGGGTGAGAGATGAGGTGGCGCGCCGCACGATCGGGGCTAGCAAATCGCGCAGCGCGCCCGCCTCGGGGTACGCCATGGCGTGAACATGACGCCCGATTACCTGCGGAACATGTCACCGTACCACGGATCAATTAAAGGTTGTAGGCCTTTGTTGGCGCTTAGAGCAATTTCACGTTGACGTGTGGTTTCCCGGTTCCGTCGGTTTGGTGGAACTCACGCCGCGCGAGCCGAATTGCGTAACTGATCCGCGGCGATTTTCAGATCGTCGATAAAGCGCTGATATTCCAGCGCCTTGGCTTTCTCGTCGGGCAGCCGCAACAGATAGGATGGATGCACGGTGACGAGCACCTTGGTTCCGGCGTGTTCGATCAGATGGCCGCGGTTCTTGTTAACCGGCGTGATCTTGCCGAGCACGCTTTGCGCTGCGGTGGCGCCGAGCGCCACCACGAGCTCCGGCTTGATGGCGGCAAGCTCGCGCTCGTACCACTGACGGCAGGCGCGGATCTCCGCTGTGCCCGGCTTCTGATGCAGCCGGATCTTGCCGCGCGGCACGAATTTGAAATGCTTCACGGCGTTGGTGATGTAGACCTTGCCGCGATCGATGCCGGCGTCCTCGAGCGCGCGATCGAGCATCTGCCCGGCCGGTCCGACGAAGGGATGGCCGGCGAGATCTTCCTTGTCGCCGGGCTGCTCGCCGACCAGCATCAGCGTTGCGCCTTGCGGTCCCTCGCCGAACACGATCTGGGTGGCGTCCTTCCACAGCGGGCAGGCGCGGCAATCGGCGGCCTCGGCGCGCAAGGCGGCAATCGCATCGTGAGTTTGCTTGTCTTGAACTTGCTTGCGGGCCATCGGTTGATCCTGCCGCTGCTGCGGCTCTGCCGCCTTGCGTGCGATGAAGGGGCCGCTGGTCATGCGCATGGCGTCCTCGATCAGCGGCTTAATGATCGAGTCCTCGGGCAGGTTCCTCCAATAGGCCTGCGGCATCTCCATCACTTTCAGCCGCGCGGGATTGAAGAGGCCGTTGTCATGACGCCGCCAGGCTTCCTCGAGCCGGTCCTCGCTCGGCACCTCGGATTTGGCGACGCCCGGCGAGATCGAGATCGCATGCCCGTCCCAATGCGCTGACACGTCGGGGGTCAGGATCGACCACGGCATGTCGGCGAAGCGGCCGGCGAAGAAAGGTGCGGCGAGCTCGACGATGCGATGCTCCGGCTCGAACCAGGCGACGTAATGCGCCGTCCGCTCGCGGCCGATCTCGCGGAAGCGGAGATGCGCGTGCATCCTGTCGATGTCGCAATACACCGCGCGCGCCATCGCGTGGACCTCGGCGACATCAGGATCGTCAGTCGCGCTGAGCAGGTCGTGATGGCTGCGCAGCCGCCACAGCAGGCGATAGAGCAGGGCGAAGCGCGCGTCACTCCGATGCAGGATCGCGGCCTTTGCGAGCTCGACGAAAATGGCTGTCACGTTGAACCGCGCCTGTGGTGCATCGGGCAAGTCATTCACGCAGGAGGCTGACGACAGTTCGTCGTCCTTGCGTACGGTCCACGTGACCTCCGCAGGCTTCACGTCATTCAGCGCCAATCGCCGCGCGGCCTTGCGCCAGCCCTCGAAATCGGTGTCGTTGTCGAGCACGATGATACGCATGCGATTGCTCCGTTTCCGTCACGCCGCCATTTTCGCGGCCTTCCGCGCCTGACATTGCGGAAGATCAGCGCCCGCCCGGTTCGGCTGTGGCTCAATCCCATTGATTCCACTCAGGAATAACTGAACTCACCAATCCGATTGACTCCGCGGGCTCTGTTAGCTTTATATTAGAACATATCATGAACAAATGAGCCAGTCCCTGGTTCTCTGTTCTGGTCAGTGACGGCCTCAAATTTTCAGGTGGAAGGAGCGGCGCAATGAATGGCGCACGCACGGGTACGCTTGCGTCTCTGCGCGGCAGCATCGCGCGCATCGAGGCGCCATCGGAGGCGGCGATGCCGAACCGCATCGCGCTTGGACACACGAGCGCGGACGCGATGCTGCGCGGCGGGCTCGCGCCGGCCGCGCTGCACGAGGTGTTCGCGGCCGGCCATCAAGGCGGCGCGGCAACCGGCTTCATCGCCGGGCTCGCCGGACGGGTGTCAGCGCGCAAGCCGCTGGTCTGGGTGCGGCAGGATTTTTCCGATCGCGAAAACGGCGCGCTGTCGATGCGCGGGCTCGCCGAGCTCGGCCTCGATCCGCGCCTCTTGGTCACCGTGCGTGCCGCCGATGTCGACAGCGGCCTGCGCACCGCAGCCGATGCGCTCGCCTGCGATGCGCTCGGCGCGGTCGTGCTCGAGGTCTGGGGCCATGCGCGCCAGCTCGATCTCGTCGCCAGCCGCAAACTGACCTTGGCCGCGCAAGCCTCCGGCGTCACCGCGCTGGTGCTGCGGATCGCGGCGACTCCGATCCCCTCGACCGCGGAGACGCGCTGGATCGTGCGCGCGGCGCATTCGCCGCCGGGCAATGCGGCTTGCGCCTGGGGCGCGCCGCGCTTCGAGGCCGAACTCGTGCGCAATCGTCATGGCCCGGTCGGGCGATGGATCATGGAATGGAAATGTGATGAGTGCCAATTCAGTGAACCGTCGGCGCATTCTCAGCCTGTGGCTGCCACGCCTGCCCATCGACCGCATCAAGCGCAAGCTCGCGCAGGACATCGCCTCGCAAGCTGAGCCGCGGGAAGTGGCCGGGCTCCCTCTCCCGCTTGCGGGGGAGGGGTGGGGTAGTGGTCTTGCCACGAACGACGCTCTTCGTCGGGAGAGAGCCCCCACCCGCAACGCATCTGGCGATGCGTTGCGGCCTCCCCCGCAAGCGGGAGAGGCGAAGAAAGAACCTCGCTTTTCGCAAGCAGAGCTCCCCAGCGTCGTCGTCGCAAAAGACCACAACGCCATCCTGCTTCATTCCATCGACGAGGCCGCGGTGCGGGCCGGGCTGTCGATCGGGCTGCCGCTGGCCAATGCGCGGGCGATCTGCCCGGAGCTCACGGTCTATGACGCCGACCCCGCTGCCGATCTGAAGACGCTGAACGACATCGCCGACTGGTGTGACCGCTTCACGCCGCTGGTCGCGCTCGATCCGCCCTATGGATTGTTCCTTGACATTACCGGCTGCGCGCATCTGTTCGGCGGCGAGCGCGCGCTGTTGCAGATCGTGACCAATGCGCTGAGCCGGCGCGGCTTTGCCGTCAGCGCGGCGATATCAGGCACCTCGATCGCGGCGCGCACGCTGACGCGTTACAGTTCGGGGCAGATTGTCGCCGATGGCGCGGAAGCGGCGGCGGTCGGCCCGCTGCCGGTGTCGGCACTCGGCGCCGATGCTGCTGTGACCATCGGCCTGCGCCGCGCCGGCCTGAAGACCATCGGCGATGTCGCCGCGCGCGCGCCGCATGAGATCTCGGCGCGGTTCGGTGCTGATTTCACCACCTTGCTCAATCACGCGCTCGGGCGGGGCGATGCCCCGATCAGCCCGCGCAAGCCGCTGCCCGATTACATCGTCGAAAAGCGTTTCCCGGAACCCATCGCGACCGACACCGTGATCGCACTGACGCTCTCAAGCCTCGCCAAGATGCTGGTTGCGGCGATGGACAGACAGGGCAAGGGCGCGCGGCAGCTGGAGGCGAGTTTCTTCCGCACCGATGGCGCGGTGCGCGCGATCATGGTCGAGACCGGCCGTCCGGTGACGCGACCCGAGATGATCGACCGCCTGTTCCGCGAGCGGCTCGATGCGCTCAACGATCCCCTTGATCCCGGCTTCGGCTTCGATCTCATTCGCCTCGCCGCCGGGCGTACCGAGATCGTGGTGCAGCAGCAGCGCGACCTCGATACGACCGTGCACGACAATGACGAGATCTCGGCGCTGATCGACCGCATCGCCGCCCGCATCGGCGGCAAGCGCGTCGTCGTGCATCTACCGCTCGAGAGCCACATCCCCGAGCGCGCAGCGCTGGCGCTGCCGGCGCAGCAGCATCTGGCCGCCGCCAGCGCCGCCGCCTGGCCGGAACGCGTCACCGGCGAGCCGCCCCTGCGGCCGCTCAGGCTGTTCGAGCGGCCCGAACCGATCAAGGTGCCGTTCGCGAGCGTGCCGGACGGTCCGCCGCATCAATTCACCTGGCGGCGCGCCTTGCATGCGGTGGTGCGGGTCGAGGGCCCCGAGCGGATTGCGATGGAATGGTGGAAGCAGGACGGCGCGGCGCTGACGCGCGATTACTTCCGCGTCGAGGACGCCGAGGGCCAGCGCTTCTGGATCTTTCGCGATGGTCTCTACGAGAGCGAGCTGCGCGACGAAGAAGGCAGGCCGGTCCCCGCCAACTGGTACGTGCACGGGCTGTTCGCATGACGACGCCCGCGCCCGACTATGCCGAGATCGGCATCACCAGCAATTTCTCCTTCCTGCGCGGCGGCTCCGATCCGCGCGCCTATGTGCATCAGGCGAGCGAGCTCGGGATCCCCGTGATCGGGCTCGCCGATCACAACACGCTGGCCGGCGTGGTGCGGGCCTGGAAGGAGCTCGACAGCGACAAGGTCGCCCATCCGCCCAAGCTTCTGGTCGGCGCCCGCATCGTCTTCATCGACGGTACGCCGGACATCCTGGTCTATCCGCGCGACCGCGCCGCCTATGGCCGGCTCTGCCAGCTGCTCACCCGCGGCAAGCGCGGTGGCAGCAGAGCGTTTTCCAGCGAAGTGGACACCGGTTCGCGTGAAGAAAACGCGTCAAAACAAGAATTCGAGCGCATCGAGAAGGGCGACTGCCGTCTCGCTCTGTCCGATCTCATCGACTTCGCGGAAGGCCAGCTCTTGGTGCTGGCGCTGCCGCACCGTTTCGAAGAGGAGAGAGCGCTTGATCTGCTCGCGCAGCTCAAGGCCAGCGCGGCCGATGGCGTCTGGCTTGCCGCAAGCCTGCTCTATCGCGGCGACGACAAGCGCCGTCTCGCGCGGCTGCATGGTCTCGCCACCGAGGCCGGCGTGCCGCTGCTCGCCACCAACGAGGTGCTCTATCACCATCCCGCGCGCCGCCCGTTGCAGGACGTGCTGACCTGTATCCGCGAAAAGACCACGATCGAGGCTGTCGGCCGCAAACTCGAGGCCAATGCCGAGCGGCATCTCAAGCCGGCGCATGAAATGGTGCGTTTGTTCCGCGACCTGCCGGATGCGATCTCGGAAACCATGCGCTTTGCCGAACGCATCTCGTTCTCGCTCGACCAGCTCAAATACCAGTATCCCGACGAGCCGGTGCCGCCGGGCAAGACCGCGCAACGTCATTTGGAGGATTTAACTTGGAAGGGAGCGCATAGGAAATTTCCAATTCGCATTTCGCCTAAACTCAAGAAGACCCTGCACAAGGAATTGCGTCTCATCAGAAAGTTGAAATACGCGCATTACTTCCTCACCGTGCATGACATCGTGCACTATGCGCGCAGCCAGAACATCCTGTGCCAAGGGCGGGGATCGGCGGCGAATTCCGCGGTCTGCTACGTACTCGGCGTCACCTCGGTCGATCCGACCAAGGTCGATCTGCTGTTCGAGCGCTTCATCTCCAAGGAGCGGCTGGAGCCGCCCGACATCGACGTCGATTTCGAGCATTCGCGGCGCGAGGAGGTGATGCAATATGTTTATCGCCGTTACGGCCGCCATCGCGCGGCGATCATCGCCACCATCATCCATTATCGTCCGCGCAGCGCGATCCGCGATGTCGGCAAGGCGCTCGGGCTGACCGAGGACGTCACCGCGGCGCTCGCCGATACCGTGTGGGGCAGCTGGGGCAAGGGCCTCAACGACATGCAGGTGCGTCAGGCCGGGCTCGACCCGAAAAACGCGATGATCAACCTCGCGGTCGAGCTCGCCACCGAGCTGATCGAGTTTCCGCGCCATCTCTCGCAGCATGTCGGCGGCTATGTGCTGACCCAGGACCGGCTCGACACCTATGTGCCGATCGGCAACGCCGCGATGGACGACCGCACCTTCATCGAGTGGGACAAGGACGACGTCGACGCGCTTCATATGATGAAGGTCGACGTGCTGGCGCTGGGCATGCTGACCTGCATTCGTAAATGTTTTGATCTCATCGATGACCATAAGGGCAAGCGCTGGGAGCTCGCCTCCGTCCCGCAGGACGAAGAAGAAGTCTACGACATGCTGTGTCGCGGCGAGTCGCTCGGCGTGTTCCAGGTCGAGAGCCGGGCGCAGATGAACATGCTGCCGCGCTTGAGGCCGCGGACGTTCTATGACCTCGTCATCGAGGTCGCGATCGTGCGTCCCGGGCCGATCCAGGGCGACATGGTGCATCCGTATTTGCGGCGGCGGAACGGCCAGGAAAAGGTCAGCTATCCGTCGCCGGCGCCTGACAAGGGAGACAAGGACGAGCTCTACAATGTCCTGCACAAGACGCTCGGCGTGCCGCTGTTCCAGGAGCAGGCGATGCGGATCGCGATCGAGGCGGCCCATTTCACGTCGGAAGAAGCCAACGGCCTGCGCCGCTCGATGGCGACCTTCCGCAACGTCGGCACCATCGGCACCTACGAGGAGAAGCTGGTCGGCAACATGGTGGCGCGCGGCTACGATCCGGACTTCGCCCGCAGCTGCTTCGACCAGATCAAGGGCTTTGGCTCCTACGGCTTCCCGGAAAGCCATGCCGCGAGTTTCGCCCAGCTCGTCTACATCTCCTCATGGCTGAAGCACCATCATCCCGATGCATTCTGCTGCGGCCTGCTCAACTCGCAGCCGATGGGCTTTTACGCCCCGGCGCAGATCGTCGGCGACGCCCGCAAGAACGGCGTCACGGTGCGCGAGGTCGATGTCTCCTTCAGCTTCGCGCAGAACACGCTGGAGGAGAAAGTCGGCGACCACTGCGCAGTGCGGCTCGGCTTCCGCCAGATCGACGGCTTTCACTGGCTGGATGAGGATGAGGAGCGGCTGAAGCAGTTACAATCGTCATTCCGGGATGCGCCGTCAGGCGCAGGCCCGGAATCCATTTCTCAGCATAGACGCGGCCCGATGGATTCCGGGCTCTCGCTTCGCGAGCCCCGGAATGACGGGGAGAAAGACTGGGCCGACCGCATCGTCGCCGCGCGCAACCGCCGGCCGTTCACGTCGCTCGAAGACTTCGCCCGTGACACCGCTCTCCCCAAGCGCGCGCTGATCCTGCTTGCCGATGCCGATGCATTCCGCTCGCTCGGGCTCGACCGCCGCGAGGCGCTATGGGCGGTGCGGCGGCTGCCGGACGACGTGCCGCTGCCGTTGTTCGAGGCCGCCACCGCGCGCGAGCAGCCGGATGAGGGTGCAAAACCGCTGCCGGAGATGCCGCGGCCCGAGCAGGTGGTCGCCGACTATCAGACCATCCGCCTGTCGCTGAAGGGCCATCCGATGGAGTTCTTGCGCGAGATGTTCACCAAGGAGCGCGTCGTCGCCTGCCACAGCATCAACCGCAGCAACGATCGCCGTCGCGTCGCTTGCGCCGGTGTGGTGCTGGTGCGGCAGCGGCCGGGCAGTGCCAAGGGCGTCGTGTTCATGACGCTGGAGGACGAGACCGGCATCGCCAACATCGTGGTGTGGCCGAAGGTGATGGAGCAGTACCGCAAGGAGGTGATGGGTGCGCGCCTGATCCTGGTCGAGGGCTATATCCAGAGCAGCCCCGAAGGCGTGACGCATCTGGTGGCGCAGCGCATGACCGATCGCTCCCACGATCTGATCGGCCTCGCCAACGAATCCCCGGGGAGCAAGCACCCGGTGCCGGCAGGCCCGGCGCTGATCGAGCCGCTCAACGACATCAGCCGTGATCACGGCGACAACCCGCCGCAAAAGATCCGCCACCCCCGCAACGTCCGCATCCTGCCGCCGTCACGGGATTTTCATTGAGGGATATCGCCAGCGTGTTGCCTCTCACCGTCACCCTGAGGAGCGCGCATTGCGCGCGTCTCGAAGGATCGACGGCCACCAGCAGGGCCGTGCATCCTTCGAGGCTCGCTCCGCTCGCACCTCAGGATGACGGGGCGGCCGTGAATGTCGTCTCTCCTCAAAAATTCACCCGGTTCGAGATCGCGCCGTCGACGACGAGGTTCGAGCCTGTCGTGAACGAGGAGATCGGGCTTGCCAGGAACACCGCGGCGCTGGCGATCTCCTGTGGCGTCGCCATGCGGCCGGTCGGGTTGCGGGCCAGCGCGTCCTGATAAATCTTCGGTGTGTTCTGCTCCACCATGTTCCAGATGCCGCCCTTGAAATACACCGTACCCGGCGACACCACGTTGACGCGGATTTTCTTCGCCGTGTATTGCCGCGCCAGTCCCTTTGCCATGTGCACCAGTGCCGCCTTGATCGGGCCGTAGGAGCCGGCGCGATCCGCTTGCGCTGCCGAGATCGACGAGATGATGATGAAGGCCGCATCGCCGGTCTTTTCGCCGCTCGCTTCGAGGAACGGACGGGCTGCCTCGAAGGCGTTCACCGCGCCGAGCACGTCGAGCCGGAAGTTCTGTTCCCATGATGCGGGATCGCCGCCTTGCGCCATGGCGCCTGCATTGGAGAACATCATGTCGATGCTGCCGAGTTCAGCCGCGGCACCGGCGATCCACGATTTCAGCGCCGCGGCGTCGGTGATATCGACGGCCGCGCCGGTGACGCGCACGCCGCTGGCTTTCAATTCGGCAACGCTGGCCGCTACCTGCTCGGCATTGCGGGCGCAGACCGCGACGCCTGCGCCTTCGCCGGCCAGCGTCGCCGCAATCGCCCGCCCGATGCCGCGCGTGCCGCCGAGCACGATGGCGTTTCGTCCCTTCAAACCCAGATCCATTCGGATATCCTTTCTGATGCACGCGAACTGTAGCGTCCATCGCAGCATTGCGCGACCTCGATATTCGCGCGCGTCACGCGGTTTTCCTGATCGGCAAGGGAGCCTACTTCGCCTATCTCACGACCCTCGACGACGTGATCGCCTCACGCGGCGGCAATCTCCTGATCGTCGACGGCAAGATCGTCGGTGCCATCGGCGTCAGCGGCGGTTCGGGCTCGCAGGACAACGTGATCTCGCTCGCCGGCCAGGCCGCGCTAAAGTGAAACGAGCTGCGTTCCATGCCATCTGCCGGAACACCACTCCGGCAGGTGGCGGCGAATTCCCTGGTATTTGAATCAACCTCCTAAAGCGGTCGAAAGGAGGACATGCTACACGCGTTACCGGAAAGCCGGCGACGACGAGGGCACGTGCCGCAGCACTTAGATAGGCAACACGATCTGCGCGGACCGGTTGTTGCGAAACAGCCGAGACCGAAGCCGCCCTTCGTTGATCGGCTGTTCATGCGTTTCTCGAAGAGCCGAACGATTGACGGCCTCTGGGTCGGGACCAGCGAAGGCAAACCGCATCCTGCCCTGGATCTCGTCCTGGAGGCGCTCGCCTTGATCAAGCGTCACAACGCGCTGCATTATTCACGCGTCATCAGCAGGCTCGATCGGATCTGGGTGAATCTGATCCCGAGTGCCCAGGCGCACTACGATCAATCGCTGAACGGTTGTGTGCTGGATGAGCGCTATGTCCTCCAGGAGACGATGACGGTCGCGAAGATCGCATCCACCATCGTCCATGAAGCAACCCATGCGAGGATCGAGGGGCGGGGGATCTATTATTACGAGAAAAGCCGATACCGGATCGAGGCGGTCTGCCTGCGCCGCGAACTCAACTTCCTCGCCGGATTGCCTGACACGGAGCATGCGCGGGACGAGATCGTTCGGACGATTGAGTGGTGTGCGAGCGATCGGGAATATTTCTCTGATCCAAACTTCCAGCAGCGTGAGGATCACGGCCACATTGAAACCCTGCGCCACCTCAATGTGCCGAACTGGTTTGTCAGATTTGCCTTGTGGGTGATCTGGAGACGTCGATTGCGGCGGTTCGCCGCGCAGGCTGCAAAATGAGGAATGCGGGATCTGTCCGCTGCAGCTCGAAGGGAATCGTGGGTGGGTTTCGCTGCGCTCTACCCATCCTTCGAGCCGGCAATCTATTCGTTCGGCTTTTCAGAATTTAACTTGACGCCGCACCCAACTCAGATGTTCAATGCTCCCGTCTCACCCGGCACGAGGGGCGCTTCGCGGTCGTCACGAACGTGGGTCGAGATGCGGTGGACGCCGATTGCGCAACTGACGAGTGCGCATGAAGCGGACGGCGAAGTCGTGTGGTCCTGACGCCCTAGTGGCAGGTGTCCTCGCGCAAGATGCGAAAGCATGTTGCGAAGGCGGTGACAAGAAAGCCCAGTCTCGCCGGGGAGAGCACGAAGTAAGCCGCACAACCATCGCGCAGGGAAAGCCGGGTTGTTTCCGGTTACACCTGTGGTCCTACCCCCGTGCTTTCTACCTTTTGCACGGGGCCCATGGGTGCGATCGGCACCCGGCTTTCCCTGCGCCCTCTGTGAGAGGAGGGCGGAACGAAGAGCAAAGCTCGGACAGATCATGTCGCGAGATCGCGGACGTATGACTCTCGCTTGATGCAACACATTCGATGTCGTCCCGGGCAAGCGCAGCGCGACCCGGGACCCATAACCACGAATGGCACTTATCAGGCGTTGCTGGAGCCATAGCGTGCCCAACAACTTGATCCTGTGGTTATGGGTCCTTGCTCCCGTGCGCAATTGCGCA
>NZ_JACMYO010000017.1 GCF_020889685.1 Bradyrhizobium oropedii | reverse complement strand
CGGCGGCGAGATCAAGGTCGGCGTGCTGTTCTCGTTGACGGGAACGACCGCGATCATCGAGGAATCGCTCAACAAGGCGACGCTGCTCGCGATCGAGGAAATCAACGCCGCCGGCGGCATCAAGGGCAGCAAGATCGTGCCGATCGTCGAGGATCCTGCGTCCGATCCTGCGACGTTCTCGGAGAAGGCGCGCAAGCTCGTCGTCGGCGACAAATGCGTCAGCGTGTTCGGCTCCTACACCTCGGCCAGCCGCAAGGCGGTGCTTCCGGTGTTCGAGCGGCAGAACAATCTCTATTGGTATCCGACGCTCTATGAAGGCCGCGAGTGCTCGAAGAACGTGATCTACACCGGCGCCGTGCCGAACCAGCAGCAGGACGAGTTCGTGCCCTGGCTGGTCAAGAAATTCGGCAAGAAGTTCTATCTGATCGGCTCGAACTACATCTATCCGAAGGAAGAGAACAACTACTGCAAGAAGCTGCTTGAGAAGCTCGGCGGCGAGGTCGTGGCGGAAGAGTATGTGCCGCTCGGCCATTCCGAATTCTCTTCCGTCATCAACAAGATCCGCGCGACGCAGCCGAACGTGATCTTCTCGACCGTGGTCGGCGATTCCGTGGTGGCGCTGCATCGTCAATACAAGGCTGCCGGCCTCGATCCCGAGAAGATGCCGATGGCGAGCCTGACGACCTCCGAGAACGAGGTCGCGGCGATGGGCGGCGAAGCTGCTGCCGGTCACTTCACCTCGGCGCCGTACTTCATGGTGCACAAGTCGCCGGAGAACGAAAAGTTCGTCGAGGCGTACAAGAAGCGCTGGGGCGCCGACAAGGTGACGCATTTCGTGTCTGAGGCCTGCTACTTGCAGACCTATCTGTTCAAGCAGGCGGTCGAGAAGCTTGCGACCAGTGACCTCACGCCGCCGAACATCCGCGACGCGGTCAAGGGCCAGGAAATGGTTGCGCCGCAGGGCAAGGTCCGGATCGAGCCGGAGAATCTGCACACCTGGCTGTGGCCCAAGATCGCGCAGGCGAAGTCAAACGGCCAGTTCGAGATTCTCGTCGAGGCCAAGGATTGGCTGAAGCCGGTGCCCTACGCGGCCTATCCCGGGCAGTCCTGCACCGAGAAGGGCCTGGTCGAGAAGAGCTGACGACGGGGGCGACAATGGCCGTCGGCGTGCGGCGCCGGCGGCCAGCATCCCCGCAGCGAATGCCGCTTTCGCACAGATGCGTGCGAGAGCGGTGCCTACCAACGAATATCGAAAGCGGATCCCGACGTGGACCAATTCATCGAACAAATCGTCACAGGCCTCAGCATCGGATCGATCCTGCTGCTGGTCGCGCTGGGCCTGTCGATCATCTACGGCTCGATGGGCATCATCAATCTCGCACATGGCGAGTTCGTTATGCTCGGCGCTTACGCAGCCTGGGTGTTTCACACCTATCTTGGACTCGGCCTGCTGGCGAGCCTGGTTCCGATCTTCCTCGTGGTGGCCGCATTCGGCTGGGTTATCGAACGCTACGTCCTGAGCCTGCTCAACAACCGGCCATTGGATACGATTCTTGCAACCTGGGGCGTCGGCATCATGCTGCAACAGGCGGTGCGGCTGATGGTCGGCAGCGAGCTGCGCTACGTGCAGCTGCCGCCGGCGCTGTCCGACAGCATGAGCGTGTTCGGCATCCCGGTGTCGTCATATCGGGTGTTCCTGTTCGTGGTGTCGATCGCGCTGTTCGGGGCGACCTGGTTGCTGATGAATCGCACGACAGTGGGGATGAAGCTCCGCGCCATCATCCAGGACCGTTCGGTCGCAGCTTCCTTCGGCATCAACGCCAAGCGGGTCTATGCGCTGACTTTTGCTTACGGCGCGGGTCTTGCGGGACTTGCCGGCGCGCTGGTGTCGCCGCTCAAGAGCGTATCGCCCGACATGGGCACCGGCTACGTGGTCGATGCCTTCATGGTGGTGGTGCTCGGCGGTGTGCAGAGCCTCGCCGGAACCGTGGCGAGCGCCTTCATCCTCGGCGAGCTCTCCGGCGGCATCGCCTTCCTGCAAAACGACACGGTGGCCAAGGCGATCGTGCTGCTCGCCATCGTCGTCCTCATCCGTTTCCGCCCCGAAGGGCTTTTCACCGCACGCGTGCGGGCCTGAGACAGATCGCTCATCGATGCCGTCGCACGTTCCTCACTCCAGCGGATTGCAGCGCCTGATCGCGCAGCTTGCACCGTTGCTGATCGTCTGCGCCGTGGTGTTCGCGCTCCCGGTGCTGCTCAACAATGATTTCCTGCTCAACAAGGTTGCGCGCTATCTGGTGCTCGGCATCCTCACGGTGTCGCTCGGCCTGTCCTGGGGCTTCGGCGGCATCCTGAACCTCGGCCAGGCGATGAGCTTCGGGCTCGGCTCCTACGCCATGGCGATGGCGCTGAAGCTCAAGACCGTGCCGGTACATACCGGCGCGAGCGGACTGCCGGACTTCATGGTCTGGAACAACGTCCAGCATCTGCCGTGGTTCTGGGAGCCGTTCCGCTCGCTGTCCTTCGCCATCGCCGCGGGCCTGATCGTGCCGGCGCTGGTCGCGGCGGCACTCGGCTGGTTCATGTTCCGCGGACGCGTCACCGGCGTCTATGTCTCGATCATCACGCTCGCCACCATGGTGGTGATCAATCTCGTGATCATCGATCAGCAGAGCTACACCGGGGGCTTCAACGGCATCACCGATCTGGCCCAGCTCGAGATTTTCGGCGTCGCGTTCGATGCCTATGGCCGCGCAACCTACTATCTCGTCGCCGGTTGTGTCCTGCTCAGCCTGCTGGTGGCCTTTGCCTTCACACGGACCAAGGCCGGCCTGATCGTGCAGGCGATCCGCGACCATGAGAGCCGGGTGCGTTACTTCGGCTACGACGTCGCGCTCTACCAGATCTTCGTGTTCGCGCTGTCAGCTGCGATCGCAGGCCTCGCCGGCATGCTCTACACGGTGGTGATGGAGTTTGCCTCGCCGACCTTCCTCGGCGTGCAGCTTTCGCTTTCGGTGGTGGTGTGGTGCGCGGTCGGCGGCAGGCAGAGTCTGGTCGGTGCATTCCTCGGCGCCGTGCTGGTGGCGGGCATGCAGGGCGCGCTGTCGGAATCCGCGGCGTTCCTGGAAACCTGGACACTGGTGATGGGTGCACTGTTCGTGCTCGTGGTGCTGTTCCTGCCGAAGGGGCTCGCCGGCCTAGCGCAGGTCGTCCTGCGCTGGATCGTGCAGCGCCGCCATGCCGCCGGCCGCGGCGTTGCGCAAGGCGTCGGCCAGACGGAGGGCAGCACATGAGCTCCCATCTCGATCTTCGCGACGTCTCGGTCAGCTTCAACGGCTTCAAGGCGCTCAACGCGCTCAACATGAGCGTGCGCAAGGGCGAGCTGCGCTGTCTGATCGGGCCGAACGGCGCCGGCAAGACCACGGCGCTCGATATCATCTGCGGCAAGGTCAAGCCGAGCGCGGGCACCGTCAGCTTTGACGGCACCGCGCTGCAGGATCTCGAGGAATACGAGATCGCCCGCACCGGCGTCGGACGCAAGTTCCAGGTGCCGAGCGTTTTCCGGGAGCTCTCGGTCAGCGAGAATCTCGACGTGGCGCGGGCTCGCCGCACCTCCGTGCTCGGCAATCTGCGCTGGAATATCGGCAATGCCGGTCGCGCGGATGTCGAACGTCTTGCCGAGCTGGTCGGGCTCACCGACCAGCTCGACCGCCCGGCCGCCTATCTGTCGCACGGCCAGACCCAGTGGCTCGAGATCGGCATGCTGGTCGCCCAGGACGCCGAGCTGATCCTGATGGACGAGCCCACCGCGGGCATGACGGCGCAGGAGACCCGCAAGACCGCCGAACTGTTCGCGCGGCTGAAGGGCAAGCACACGCTGATCGTGGTCGAGCACGACATGGGCTTCGTCAAGGCGATCGGCGACGTCATCTCGGTGATGCATATGGGCCAGATGCTCGCCGAAGGCACCGCGGCGGAAGTCGAGGCGCATCCCGAAGTCCGCCGCGCCTATTTGGGATCGGGAGGCATCAGCCATGCTTGAGCTGACCGACGTCGACGCCTTCTACGGCAACAGCCGCGCCCTGCAGGGCATCAACCTGACGGTCGGCAACGGCGAATTCCTCGCGGTGCTCGGCCGTAACGGCGTCGGCAAGACGACGCTGATGCGCAGCATCCTCGGCCTGATGGACCGGTGCACGGGACGGCTGTCGCTCGACGGCGCCGACATCTCGCCGCTGCGCACCCATCAGCGCGCCAAGGCTGGCATCGCCTACGTGCCGCAGGGCCGTGGAATCCTGCCGCGCTTCACTGTGCGGGAGAATCTGACGCTCGGAACCTTCGCTGCGAAATCGGCCAACGGCATCGAGGAGTGGGTGCTCGAGCTGTTTCCGGTGCTAAAGGATTTTCTCAATCGCTATGGCGGCAATCTCTCCGGCGGCCAGCAGCAACAGCTTGCGATCGCCCGTGCGCTGCTCGCCCAGCCCAAGGTCATCCTGCTGGACGAGCCGACCGAGGGTATCCAGCCGAACATCGTCGAGCAGATCGAAGACGTGATCACCCGCCTCAATCGCGAGCGCGGCATCACGGTCGTGCTGGTCGAACAGAATGTCGCGTTCGCGCGGCGCGCCTCTCACCGCTTCGCGTTGCTCGAAAAGGGACGCGTCGTCGCCAAGGGTGCGATCGGTGAGCTCACCGATGATCTCATCCAGCTGCACATGGCCGTGTAGCGGGAATATTCAAGAAAGGGAGTCGAGACATGTTGCATGGAGACATATCGAGCAGCAAGGACACGGTCGGCGTCGCCGTGGTCAATTACAAGATGCCGCGTCTGCACACCAAGGCCGAGGTGCTGGATAACGCGCGCAACATCGCCAAGATGGTCGAGGGCATGAAGCTCGGCCTGCCGGGCATGGATCTCGTGATCTTCCCGGAATACTCGACCCACGGCATCATGTACGACTCCAAGGAGATGTACGAGACGGCTTCGTCGGTGCCGGGCGAGGAAACCCGCATCTTCGCCGACGCCTGTCGCAAGGCCAAGGTCTGGGGCGTGTTCTCGCTGACCGGCGAGCGCCATGAGGAACACCCCAACAAAGCGCCGTACAACACCCTGATCCTGATGAACGACAAGGGCGAGATCGTCCAGAAGTATCGCAAGATCATGCCCTGGGTGCCGATCGAGGGCTGGTATCCCGGCGATTGCACCTACGTCTCTGATGGCCCGAAGGGGCTGAAGATCAGCCTGATCATCTGCGACGACGGCAATTATCCGGAGATCTGGCGTGATTGCGCGATGCGCGGCGCCGAATTGATCGTCCGTTGCCAGGGCTACATGTATCCGGCGAAGGAGCAGCAGATCCAGATCTCCAAGTCGATGGCCTGGGCCAACAACTGCTACGTGGCGGTCGCCAACGCCTCGGGTTTCGACGGGGTCTATTCCTACTTCGGCCACTCGGCCATCATCGGCTTCGACGGCCGCACGCTCGGTGAGTGCGGCACCGAGGAGAACGGCATCCAGTATGCGCAGCTGTCGGTATCGCTGATCCGCGACGCCCGCCGCAACATGCAGTCGCAGAACCATCTCTTCAAGCTGATGCACCGCGGCTATACCGGCCTGATCAACTCAGGCGAAGGCGATCGCGGTCACGCGGTCTGCCCCTACACATTCTACAAGAACTGGATCACGGACCCTGAGGGCACGCGGGAGATGGTCGAAGCCATGACCCGGCCGACCGTCGGAACCGACGAATGTCCGATCGACGGCATTCCGAACCAGAAGGTCGCGCATCGCTGATCGGAAAAACCGGGCTGCGCCGGCGCGATCGTTTGCGCCGGCGTGGCTCTGAAACTGTTGCAAAGGGAAACGGGGGTTACCATGAGCAGCCAAACGAACAACGGACTGGTTCAGCAGACCGAGGGACATATCGACGATCTTCTCGGCCATGAATTCGAACACGAGCCGGTGCCGATCAGCGCCCGGCGCAGCGCCTTCTCGGTCATGATGGTATGGCTGGGCTTTCCCATGATCATCACCGGCGCGATGACCGGATCACTGCTGGTGCTCGGCATGGGCTTCAAGAATGCGCTGGTGGCGATGATCGTCGGCAATCTGATCATGTTCGCCTATGTCGGCGCGCTCGGCCTGATCGGTACGCGCCGCGGCATGAACTTCGCGCTGATCGCGAGCATCGTGTTCGGAAAGAAGGGCTATGTGCTGGCGTCGGGCCTGCTGTCGACCTTGCTGCTGGGCTGGTACGCGGTGCAGACCGGTATCACCGGCGCTCTGATATCCTCGACCTACGGCCTCAACTATGTGGCGATGACGATCGTCGCAGGCGTGCTCTATATCGCCATCACCTTCGTCGGTGTGAAGGGATTGCACTATATCGGGTTGGCATCGGTGCCGCTGTTCGTCGTCCTTGGCCTATGGGTGGCGGCCGACGCCGCCTCGACCACAACAGCCGCAGCCATCTTCGGCTATGCCGGCAATAACGGCGTAGCCAGCATGTCGATGGGCGTCGGTCTTACGGTGGTGCTCGCTTTGTTCATCGACGCCGGCACGGTGACGGCGGACTTCAACCGCTGGGCGCCGAGTCCACGGGCATCGCTGGTCGCCACGTTCAGCGCGTTTCCATTCGCCAATCTGGTGGCAATGCTGGTTGGCGGCGTGATGACGGCTGCGCTCGCCGTGCCGAACGCCAATCCGTTCGGTGTCGACAACATGTTCGGTTACATGAACGGCAAGCAGCTCACCTGGCTCAGCATCCTCGCGTTCATCTTCCTCTACGCCAATCTTGGCTCGGTCTGCTCGCACTGCCTGTACAACGCGGCCACCGGCTGGTCGCGCATCCTCGGCACCAATATGCGCCTGATGGCCGTAATACTCGGCGCCATTGGCATCGTTGTCGCCGCGGGCAATGTCTGGGCGTTCTTCATCCAGTGGCTGTCGCTGCTCGGCATCCTCGTGCCGCCGATCGGCGCGATCATCCTGGTCGATCAGTACCTGTTGCGTGCCGGAGCGCGAGCTGACGTGGACTGGCGTGCGAAGCCGTTCATTGCCTGGGGCATCGGGTCGCTGTGCGCCTTTGCGGTTGAAAATCTCATGCCGGGGCTGTCCGCTGCGATATCAGCCGCGCTGGTCGCCGGTATCGTGTACGGGGCGATCGCGCGGGTGGAATCGTCGACAGAGAAGGTGGCGCGTCCCGCGTAAGCGATCAGCTCAATCAAGCAAGAAGGGTACATCAATGAGCGTCGACTATCAGATCCATGATCTCGGCAACCTGACCTTGCAGCGCGGCGCGACCATCCGCGACTGCAAGCTCGCCTACAAGACGTTTGGCCAGCTCAACGCGGCCAAGGACAATGTGATTGTCTATCCGACCTGGTACTCGGGCCAGCACTACGACAATGAATGGCTGATCGGGCCGGGCATGGCGCTCGATCCCGCAAAGTACTTCATCATCATTCCCAACATGCTGGGCAATGGTCTGTCGTCGTCGCCGAGCAACACGCCTGAGCCGTATAATGGGCCGCGCTTTCCGCAGGTGACGGCCTATGACAATGTGCGCGCCCAGCACCGGCTCGTGACCGAGAAGTTCGGCATCAAGCACATCCGCCTGGTGGTCGGCTGGTCGATGGGCGCGTTGCAGACCTTCCATTGGGGCGCGCTCTATCCCGATATGATGGATCTCTTGGCGCCGTTCTGCGGCTCGGCCAAATGCTCGCGGCACAATTATGTGTTCCTCGAAGGCGTCAAGGCCGCACTCACGGCGGACGCCGCCTGGAAGGAGGGCTGGTACACCGACAAGCCGGCCCGCGGCCTGCGCGCCGCCGCGCGGGTCTATGCCGGCTGGGGCTTTTCGCAGGCGTTTTATCGCGAGCAGCTCGACATCAAGACGATGGGGTATTCGTCGCTGGAGGATTTCCTGGTGGCGTTCTGGGAGGGCTTCTTCCTGCCGAAGGACGCCAATAACCTGCTCACCATGCTGTGGACCTGGCAGAACGGCGACATCAGCGCCAACGAGATCTACAACGGCGATTTCAAGGCGGCGCTGCGGGCGATCAAGGCCAAGACCTACGTCATGCCGGGCCAGACCGATCTCTATTTCCCGCCGGAAGACAGCGAGAACGAGGTCGCGAACATGCCGAACGCCAGGTTCGTGCCGGTGCCGTCGATCTGGGGCCACTTCGCGGGCGGGCCGGGCACCAATCCGGTCGATGTCGCCTTCATCGACACCAAGCTCAAGGAATTGCTCGCATCGTGATCTCAAGCGATTGCGAACGACTGCCTGCGCTATCATGGGAGGCGTGAGCTTGTCCAATCCCGCTTTGCTGCTTGACCAGTACCGCATCCGCGAGGAGCCGTATTACCGGCCGCTCAAGGATGAGGTCGAACTGTTCGGCGCAGCCTATGCGAACCGCATGCCGGTGATGCTGAAAGGTCCCACCGGCTGCGGCAAGACCCGCTTCATCGAATACATGGCGTGGCGGCTCGGCCGGCCGCTGATCACGGTGGCCTGTCACGAGGACATGACGGCGGCTGACCTGGTGGGGCGCTGGCTGCTCGATGCAGAGGGCACGGTGTGGAGCGACGGGCCGCTGACGACGGCGGTACGTCTTGGCGCGATCTGCTATCTCGACGAGATCGTCGAGGCGCGGCAGGACACGACGGTCGTGATCCATCCGTTGACGGATGATCGGCGCGTGCTGCCGCTGGAAAAGCGTGGCGAGCTGATCCACGCGCATTCCGACTTCCAGCTCGTGATTTCCTACAATCCCGGCTACCAGAGCGCGATCAAGGACCTCAAGGAATCCACCAAGCAGCGCTTCGCGGCGCTGGATTTCGGCTATCCCGACCGGCCGGCCGAAACCGAGGTGGTGTCGCGCGAGGCCGGCATCGAACCCAACCTCGCCGATCTCCTGGTGAAGATCGCCCAGCACAGCCGCAACCTGAAGGGCCAGGGTCTCGACGAGGGCGCCTCGACCCGGATGCTGGTCAATGCCGGCCGCTTGATCGGATGCGGCATCAGCCTCGAGAAGGCCTGCGAGACCACGATCGTCGTTCCGCTGACCGATGACGCCGACACCAGGAACACGTTGCGCGACGTGATCTCGGCCTGTGCGTGAATGGAAACTCGGAGGTGGCGGTCGCGCAAATCAGTTCGCTCGATAGCTTCCGATCCGGACGCGGGCTTGCGGCGCTCTTGCGTGGCCACGATGACATCGGCGCGGCCGTGCAGGCGGCCCGGGCCGCATTGTACCGGATGGCTCCGCCCGATCATCTCGCGGCCTGGGACGAGGCTGTGCACGACCTGTTCGAGGCCAATCTCGGCAAGGCCGTGCTGTCGGGCTTTCTGCAACTGTCGCAGCAATGGCGAGCGCCGCGATCGACCTATGACCTGATCGCGATCGGCCGTGCCGCTGGGGATATCGGCCGCAACGCCGGCAGCCGCGCTGCCCATGGGCTGCTGGCCGAAATGTCCAAGGTGCTACCCCGGCTCTCGGGCGCAGGAGAGCTCTCCACCGTTCTTGCCGCGCTTGGCGAGCTCGCAGATGTGGGGCCGGAATCGGTCGGCCTTGCGATCGGCCGCCTTGGGCAACTGCTTGCGCATGCCGGCGGCGAGGATTTCTCCGCCTGGGTTTCCGCCGGCTTGCGCGCAAGCGGTGGCCGCGCGGCGCGGCGGCGCACTTATTTCGCGCTCGACGATCCGCTCTCGGCGCGGTTGTTTGCCGTCGGCCGGACCGGCGACGATTTCGCACGGCTGGAGAAACGCCTCGCTGCGACAATGATCGCCTTGTGGAACAGGAAGCCACGCTTCCGCAAGCTAGCCATTGCACCGACGCCGGTGCCGCGGCGCACGTCGCTCGCCACCGGACTCATCGGCCTTCCCGAGACCTTTGCCGGCTTCGAGGGTGAGGCGGCGGACGCTATCTATCTTGCGGCGGTCGCGCATGCCGGTGCGCATCTGGCGCATTCCACCGTCCGCTTTCCTGTCGGGCGACTGAAGGCGCTGCAGATTGCGCTGGTCTCGCTGATCGAGGATGCCAGGGTCGAGACCCTGGCGCTGCGCGAGATGCCCGGCCTGCGCCGGCTGTGGCTGCCGTTCCACACTGTGACGTCATCCGGCCAGGCAACCGCAGCCGGACTGATGATGCGGCTGGCGCGGGCACTGATCGATCCGGATTATCAGGATCCGGATGCGTGGGTGACCAAGGGACGTCAGCTGTTTGCCGATGCCGCCGGCCGCTGGACCGATCCGGCCATCAGCCGCGAGATCGGCGGATTGCTCGGCAACGACATCGGGCAGATGCGGCTGCAATTCAACGCCAAGAGCTACGTCGTCGAACCCGCGTACCGCGACGACAATCTGGCACTGTGGGATTTTGGCGACCAGCCGGACAGCCCGACCGAGACGATCGAACTTGCGATCGATTCGGTACGGATCGAACGACGTGACGATCCGAGCGGTCAATCAATCGATAACAGCGCCAAACCGGACGAGACGCTGCGCGCGAAGGCCAGCGCGGTGACGCTGCTGGACGGATTTCCAGTCGCGACCTACCCGGAATGGGATTATGCGGCGCGTACCGAACGGGCGGACTGGACCACGATTCTGGAAGCCGATGCCGACGTTTCCGCGCAGCCGTTCGATCCTTCGACGGACACCGAGGCGATGCGCTGGATCACCGAGCTGACCCGCGACGCGTCGATCGGCCGCCGTATCAGGCATAAAGGCCAGCGTGATGGCGATGCGCTCGACATCGACGCGGCGATCGCACTGACGATCGAGCGTCGCGCCGGCAGCATCAGCGAGCCCAGGGTCTACCAGCGTGATGCGCCGGGACCGCGCGATCTCGCGATTCTGCTGCTGTTGGACCTGTCGCAATCGACCGCCGATCGTGATCGCCGTGGCCGGACGGTTCTCGATGTCGAGCGCAAGGCGGCCGCGATCATGGCGACGGCGGTCGACGCCGCCAATGACGCGATCGCGGTGCATGGCTTCAGCTCCGACGGCCGCGAGCGCGTCCGCTATCTGCGCATCAAGGGCTTTGAGGAGCCGATGGACGCCGTCGTTCGTGCGCGGCTCGCGGGGCTTGGCAGCAGCCATTCCACCCGGCTTGGGGCGGCGTTGCGCCATGCCGGCGGCTACCTCGCAGGCCGGCGCGCGTTCCGGAAGGTGCTGCTGGTCCTCACCGACGGCGAGCCCTCCGATGTCGATGTGCCCGATCCGCAATATCTCGTCGAGGATGCACGCCGTGCCGCGCAGCAGCTGCGGCGGCGCGGCACCGATATTTTCGCCTTTGGTATCGGCGAGGACAGGTTTCCCCAGCTCGATCGCATTTTCGGTGAACGCTGTGCCCTCCGAGTGCCGCGGATCGAGGTGTTGCCGCAACGGGTGATGCAGCTCTACGGCGAACTGAAGAAATAGAGGGTGCTGCCGTCCCGGGACGGTTCAGATCCTCCTCCGCGAGCCTACGCACCGCTGTCACACTTCGGCGCTAACGTTGCAGATTGGACACAGCGGCCCGCTTGGGAAACAATCGACGCGGATACGATGAGCATTCGATATCTTTCGAGGGGCTTGGCGGGAGGCCCCTCAGACGCTCCTCGTCGATTGTGCGTCTTGATCTGCCTTTGCATGTTGGGCGCCGGCACCGATGTCGCCGTGGGACAAGAGGGGCCGGGCGCCTCTGCAACGCGCATCACGTTCGATATTCCCTCGCAACCCCTGACGTCCGCGCTGGAAAGCTATGGCGCCACATCGAAGCGCGAGGTGCTTTACGACGCGCGGCTTGCGACCGGCCGGCTCTCGGGCGAGGTGCGGGGAGTCTTCGCGCCATCTGAAGCCTTGCAGATCCTGCTCGATGGGACCGGCCTTGTCGGCCGTCTGACGTCCGAGAATGCAGTGGTGATTGTGCCCTCGTCTCCGGCTGCCGGGCAGCGGACGACGCCCGACGCCGAAGCGCTAAAGGGCGATCCAGTCATTCGCGCCCGTTACTATGCCGTGGTGCAGGAGCGCGTGAGGGACGCATTCTGCCGGGATACAGTGCTGCGGCCCGGCCGGTATCGGATCGCCGTGCAGTTCTGGATCGCTCCAACCGGAACCGTCCAGCAGACCAGGCTTCTGAGCAAGACCGGCGATGGACGCGTCGATAGCGCGATCGAGACCACGCTTCGCAGATTGAGAATGAAGGAGGTGCCCCCGCCGGGCATCTCGCAGCCCCTCACAATGGTTGTTGCGCCGCGCCCGTCGGAACAGGCGCAGGATTGCGCCGGCATCGACGCAATCCGTACCAGCGGCCAAGCGAACTGAGCGTGCCGCAATGAGTGACGCAACCCGGACCATGCTCCGCAGCTTCCTGGCTGCCCGTTACGATGATCTCAAGCTGCGGCTTAGCCGTCGTCTGGGATCGGCGGAGCTGGCCAGTGATGCGTTGCAGGACACCTATGTGCGTCTCGGACGTGCGGAGGTGGCGGGTTCGGTCCAAAGCCCGGCCGCGTATCTGTTCCGCATGGCCTTCAATGTCGCAATCGATCGGCAGCGGGCAGAGAAGCGGCGCCTGGCCCGCAACGAGGTCCAGGATCTGCTGCATATCGTGGACGAAGCGCCGGGGCCGGGTCAGATTGCGGAGGCCCGCTTCGAGATCGAGGCCTTGGAGAAGGCGATTGCGGAACTGACGCCGCGGCGTCGGGTCATCCTGTTGGCGGCGCGGCTTCAGGGGATGCCGCAGAGGGAAATCGCCAGCCGGCTTGGGGTCTCGTTGCGTCTGGTCGAGAAGGAGCTCCGCCTCGCCCAGGAACACTGCGCGTTGAGGCTGGGAAAATAGTTGTGCGGTTTGTGGCTATGGCGAACGTCAAATGGACAAGCGGACGATCCGGCTGCGGAGGCCGCCGATGGCGTGCGCTGCGAGGCAAGTCCGAATGACCAGCGAGGGCAGCAAATCGACCATGGGGCTCGGCGCAATGGAGCGGGAAGCACACGCCTGGGTGAGGCGCTTGACGTCCGGAGACGCGACGGTCGAGGACGCCGATGCATTCCAGCTGTGGCGCCAGCAGAGCGCAGCCCACGCAATTGCTTTTGCGAACGCAAGCAAGCTTTGGGAGACGGTTGGCAACGCCGGTCATAACCTCCGGTACGACCCAGCATCGCTCGGCGCGTTGCTTGATGGCGAAGCAAGGCGCGTGATGACCCGCAGGCTGGTCCTTCGCGGCGGACTTGCGACCGCGGCCGTAGCTGCCGGGGCAGTCGCGCTGCGTCCCCCGCTCGAGCTCTGGCCGTCATGGTCCGAGCTTGCGGCAGATTACCGGACGGGGGCGGGAGAGCAGCGCAAGCTTGCCTTGAGCGACAGCGTCTCGATCAACCTGGACTCGCGAACCAGCATCGCGCTGCGGCCGGACCACGGCGACACCAGCAGGATCGAGTTGATCACCGGACAGGCATCGATCGCGACAACCCCGCAGCTGTCGAGACCCGTGACTGTGATCGCGTTCAGTGGTCAAACGGTTGCGACGCAAGCCTCGTTCGACGTGCGTTACCTCGGCGTCGAGGTGCGTGTCACCTGTCTGGGGGGCGAGGTTCGCGTCGAGCATCAGGGGAATGCCCGCACTGTTCGTGAGAGGCAGCAGATCGCTTATGACGAGAGGCGTTTAAGCGACATCGTCGCAATCGATCCGGCGGTCGAAGCGGCCTGGCAAGAGGGCTTGCTCATCTTCCGTTACACGCCGCTGCCCAAGGTGGTGGAAGAGGTGAACCGGTACCGATCGGGCCGGATCTTCATCGTCAATGCCGAGCTGAACGCGCATCTGATCAACGGGCGCTTCCATATCGATCGGATCGACGAGGTTCTCGTGCAGCTCGAGCAAGCCTTTGGCGTGAAAGCGAAAACACTTCCCGGCGGCATTGTGCTGCTGAGCTGAGGAGGCGGCCAACGGGGTTGCGAAAAAAGTTCGAGTCCGGCGTGCGGGTCGACCCGTTCGGGATCGTCACAGCCGCAAGGGTCTCGGTACCGGCGCCGGGACACGAATGTTCGGTTCGACATCGCCCCGCGCAAGAAAGCGATTCCATGGTTCCCCGCTTCTCCAGGTCTCTATCCAGCGCAACCGTTCGCGCTGCATTGTTTGGCAGCGTCAGCGTCGCGGCACTTCTTGCCAATGCGCCGGTCGCCGCCCGCCCGTTTGGATCGGCCTGGACAGCATCACCATCGGCCGCGGCGATGGCAGCTTCGCAATCGGCTGCGCAGGATGCGGCAGCAGCGGCCAAGCAAGGTCAGGATGCGATGGCGCGGGCCACACGCGCCATCCAGGCGATGCAGGCCTTGCAGAATGCGGCGCGGAGCTCAGCGCAGGCCTCGCAGCGCTCGGCGACGCTGCCGCAGGTTGCCGTACCCAACGGTCTCACGCCCGGTGGCCTGCAGGCGGCGCCGGGATGGCAGGGTGCCAATGCGCCGACGCAGGCGGTCGATGCCGCCGGCCAGACCCAGGTCGGCATCCGGCAGACCAGGGCGCAGGCGATCCTCAACTGGAATTCGTTCAACGTCGGCGCACGCACCACGCTGACCTTCGACCAGCAAGGCAATGCGAATTGGGTGGCGCTCAACCGCGTGGTCGGCAGCATGGCGCCGAGCCAGATCCTCGGCAATATCAAGGCCGACGGCTCGGTCTATGTGATCAACCAGAACGGCATCATCTTCGGCGGCGCGAGCCAGGTGAATGTCGGCTCACTGATCGCCTCGACTGCAAACATCGCCGATACCCAGTTCCTCACCAACGGCATCTACGCGCAGCAAGCCGGCGGCCAATATGTGCCGGGCTTCACCGGGGCCCGCGGTGCCGTGACGGTCGAGGCCGGCGCGCTGATCACGACCAACGCGCCATCCTCGGTGACACAGGGCGGCGGCTTCGTCCTGCTGATGGGAACCGAGGTCAACAACGCCGGCTCGATCAGCGCGCCGCGCGGCCAGGTGCAACTCGCCGCCGGCGACGACTTCCTGCTTCGCCCGGGCTACAGCACCGACGCCAACCAGGCCTCGACCACGCGCGGCAACGAAATCTCGCCGATCGTCCGCGACGCGATCGCGGCTGTCGGCAACTCCGGGTTGATCTTCACCCAGCAAGGCGACATCACGCTCGCGGGCCGCAGCATCACCCAGGGCGGGCTGCTTGTCGCCACGACCTCGGTCAACACCCGCGGTACCATCCACCTGCTGAACTCGGCCTCCGATGCTGCCGGCACCATCACGCTCGGCAGCGGCAGCCTGACCGCAATCCTGCCCGAACTCGCCAGCAGCGACACCGCGCTCGACAGCCAGCGCAGCCAGCTGGTCGCCGATTCCAAGGCTTTCACCCACGCCCCGGTCGCCAACGCCCAGTTCGATAACCTGTCACAGCTCGCCGACCGGCTCGACCAGGGACGTATCGAGATCGTCAGCGGCGGCACCGTCAACTTCAAGGACAGCTCGACCACGCAGGCGCAAGGCGGCCAGGTGGCGGTCAACGCCAGCCACCGCGTCTTCGCCGAGAGTGGATCCATCATCGACGTCTCGGGCGTGCGCGGCGTGCTGCTGCCGATGTCGACCAATAATCTGCTGATCAACGTGCAAGGCAATGAGCTGCGCGACTCGCCCGCCAATCGTGATCAGGGCTATCTGAAGAACGCGGATGTCTGGATCGACGCGCGCGACCTGGTGTTGGTGCCGGCAGGCACCGGCGGTTATGCGACCGACCGAGATTATACACCAGGCGGCCTGCTCGAGGTCTCGGGATATCTCGCCAATACCGCCCACCGGATCGGCGAATGGGCCGCGCTCGGCGGCACCGTCACGCTGTCGGCACAGGAAGTCGTAGCGCAGAAGGGGGCGGTGTTCGACGTCTCCGGCGGCTCGGTGAGCTATCAAGGCGGCTATATCCGCACCACCAATTTCCTTGGGGCGGACGGCCGTGTCTACGGTGTCGGGCAGGCGCGCGCCGACGTGCAGTTCTACGGCTTCGGCGGCGGCTTTGTTCACGAGCACAAGCTCGGCGGCAAGGTTGCGTCGAATCTGACTGAAATCTGGATCAGCCCGTTCGGCAAGGGCCGCGTGACGAGCCGCTGGGAGGATGGCTACACCATCGGCCGCGACGCCGGCTCTCTGATTCTGTCGACGCCGACGGCGGTGTTCGAGGCCAACATCGTTGCCGACGTCGTCACCGGCTCACGCCAGACGACGGCTCGGCCGGACTGCGTCACCGATGGCTACAAGCTGTCGCAGTATGTTGCGCCGCTCCAGGGCAAGCTCGCGCTGGGCGGCTATTCCGGGCTTGGCCTCACCGCTGCATCCGCCGCGCGCGTCGTCTTCGGCCAGACGCCCGGGATCACCGAGGCGCTGAACGCCACGTCGATCTTGCCCGACGATCGCATCGGGACTGCATTCTTCAATTCCGACGCGCTCAATGCCGCCAAGCTGGGCGGTCTCAACTTTGCGAGCAGCAGGGAAATTCTGGTCGAGGCGCCGCTTGAGCTTGCGCCTGGCGCGCAGGTGATCTTCGCGGCGCCGCACGTCGAACTCGGCGCAAACGTCACGGCGCATGGTGGCAGTGTGACGCTGACCAACCTCATGCACGCCGTGTTCGGCCAGAACCAGAATGAGCAATGGTGGGCGCTGAACGGCGCGAACGGCAAGTCGCAGGTTACGGTCGGCCAGAACGTCGCCGTCGATCTCAGCGGGCTATGGAGCAACGAACAGACCGGAACGGATGGATCGGGCCGGGCGCATCTGGATGGCGGCAACTTCATTGTTTCGACGACCGGCGGCATCACGCTTGCGAGCGGATCGCTCATCGATGTGTCGTCAGGTGGCGCCATCCTGAGAACCGGCAAGACGCAGGGCGGCAAGGGCGGCAATGTCAGCCTCGTGGCCAATGACTATTCGCATCTGGCCTGGACGCAGTTCTTCACCAACCCGCTCATCCTTGATGGCACCATTCGCGCGTACGGATTCGGCGGCGGCGGCACGCTGACGCTGAACGCAGGCCAGGAGATTGCGATCGGCGAAGCGGTGGCCGATGCGCTGGTGCTCGACCCCGCGATATTCCGGTCCGGTTTCACCGCCTACAACATCGGCAGCAACACAGGCATCGAGATCGGCGAAGGCACGCGCGTGGATGCAGAGGTGCCGATCTATCGTTTCACGCAGCACAGCTACACCGCGCCCAGCGGCAGCCTCGTTTCGGATGCCGCGGAGCTGTGGACGCCACAGAGGTTCACGATCGATTCCTTCAAGCGCAGTACCACGCAGCGCGTCGGCGCCGATGTGACGTTCTGGAGCCTGCATGATTTCACGCTGGCCAAGGGCGCGTCCATCAACGTCGATCCGGGGCGTTCAGTCTCGATCTTCGCCAATCGCCAGACTGTCATCGACGGCGCGATCACGGCGCCCGCCGGCAATATCCTGATCACGAGTCTGCAGGACACCTCCAGCAACACCAACTACAATTCCGGTTACGGCGAGTTCGGGCTGACACGCTCGTTCTGGATCGGCGACGACGCGGTGCTGGATGTTTCCGCGCGTGATGCGGTGGGACGCGATGAGCGCGGGATCTCCTATGCTTCTGTGCCGGACGGCGGCACGATCCGCATCGGCGGCATAGGGGCCGCGGCTGCCGTCAGCGATGCCTTCGTGATCGTTCGCCCGGGTGCGCTGATCGACGCGTCGGGCACCTCCGCGCTGGTCGATGTCCTGAACGGCGACAGCTATATCCCGACGCCTGCCGCTAGCGATGGTGGCTCGATCTCGCTCTCTTCGAGTTTCGGTATGGCGCTTGATGGCACCTTGCGCGCGGCGGCCGGCGGCAGCGGCGCGTCCGGCGGCGCGCTTAACCTGACCATGTCGTGGCGTGGCTACATCGTCGGACAGCCGAATGCAAACGCGCCCTATGCCAGCGGCGATTTGCCTGAGGCGTTCCAGAGGTCGCGCGACATCACGCTCGTGCAAAACGCTGCGGGGAGTGGCCTGAGCGATGATCTGTCGCCCGGTCAGGCCGATCCGGCTTTGCAATTCGGGCGCGCCGTGATTGGCATCAATCAGGTCCAGAAGGGCGGCTTCGGCTCGCTCGCGCTCTTTACCCGCGATCTTCTCATCTTCGACGGCAATGTGGATCTCAGCCTGTCGCGCAGCCTCCGGCTTTCGAGCGGCGTCATCGCCGCGGCGCCTGACACCCCGAACAGCACAGTTCGCTTGTCGGCGCCCTATGTCCGGCTCGATGGCGTCTACAACGAAGCAGATGCGCAGACGTCGATGGGATATGCGCCCGGGATCAACAATCTCCACGTCCGCAATCCGGCGGCGGGCGGAAGTTTCTCCGTCGCAGGCAACTTGATCGATGTCTACGGCTCCGTCCTGTTCGGAGCCACCGGCGTGCAGGGCAGTGGGGCGGTCGATTTCGGTCCCGGACGTCCGGTCAGCATTCCATTCGATGCCCGCGGCTTTCATCAAGTCGCGTTGCAGAGCAGCGGTGATATCCGGTTCGGCAATGGCGGCCTCGATGTTGAAAATCTCGCGCTCACCGCGGACCAGATCTATCCCTTGAGCGGCGCGGTCGCCACGATCGCGGTTGGGCTCCGTCCGAATGGAATAAGTGCCGCCTATGATCCCGACGCCCGTCTCGTGATCCGCCGCAACGACGACCAGACACCGGCGGTACCGGCTGCGGTGTTCGGCGATCTAACTCTTGTTGCCGCCAATATCGACCAGGGGGGTGTTCTTCGCGCGCCACTGGGGCGCATCTCGTTCAACAGCGATGCCGGGGCACGGATCACCTTCCGCAGCGGAAGCATCACCTCCGCAAGCGCAGCCGGCTTGATCATGCCGTTTGGCGGCACGTCGGATGGCATCACCTATCAGGGCGCGGACGGCACGCTGCACAACCTGGCGAGCGCATTTTATGACGATCATTCGAGCAATCTGAAGATCGGCAGCGGCATCTCGGTCAATGCCGTATCTGTCGTGGGTGAGCCGGGCTCGGTGCTCGATCTCTCCGGCGGCGGCACGCTCACCGGCGCAGGCTTCATCTCCGGTCGTGGCGGTTCGGTCGATGTGTTGAAGACCGCACTCGTCAATGCCAATCCGGTCAACAGCTACAGCGCCGCGGGCAACAAGGTCTATGCGATCGTGCCGGGCAGCGCAGCCGACTACGCGCCGGTGATCGCAACCAATGGTGCCGGTGATCCCGTGATCGGCCAGCAGATCACGCTTCCTTCGGGTGTGCCGGGATTGCCCGCGGGCACCTATACGCTGCTCCCTTCGAGCTATGCCCTGTTGCCCGGCGGTTACCGCGTCGAGCTGGGCGCGACCGGAACGACGATGATGGCGCCCGTGACCGCGGGCAACGGCTCAGTGGTCACCTCAGGCTATCTCGGCGTTGCCAACACTGGAATGAGGGACACGCTGCCGACACGGGTGATCCTGACCGCAGGCCAGACCACGCGGCTCTATTCGCAGTATAACGAGACCGGCTATGCCGATTTCGAGCGCGCACAGGCAGCCCAGTTCGGCGGCTTCCGGTATCGCCTGCCCGAAGACGGCAAGATTCTCGTTTTCAATCTCTTTGCGTCGCCGGATAATGCGAAATCGCTGTCGTTCGCCGGCACCGCGCTGTTCGACGGCGCCAAAGGCGGCGTCGACGGCACGCTGGTGATCAGGCCGCGGCTCGCCTCATCGGGTGACGGCGTGCTCGACATCACTGCGCCGGGAACCGCACCGATAGCGGGTCATACGTCAATTTCGAGCGACGACATCAATGCCTTCAAGGCATCGACGGTGCTGCTGGGTGGCGCCAGCGTGTACTCCGAGACTGACAATCCCGGGGCCGGCGCCAACATTTACTTTGATGGGAGCTCGACCACGGCCGTCAACCTGCTCGACGGCGCTACGATTCGCGCGGGCCAGGTGTTCCTGATCGGCAAGACGGTCAACATGGCGGGCGGCGCGACCATCGACACGCGCGGACTGAGCAGCAACGCGGTTGATTCCACGCTGGGTTATTTCTACGCCAACATAACCTCTGACTCGACTGCAAACCCTGCCTATAGTCCGGCTGTGCTCGCGGTCGCCAACGGCCGGTTCCAATTTCTGGATGCCGTTGGGCCCGGAACGATCAGTATCGCGAGCGGTGCTTCGCTGCTCAGCGATGGCAGCGTGGTGCTTGCTGCGCCGGGTGGACTCACCATGGGTGACGTCAATTTCGGTGCGCGTTACCTCAACGTCACGCAGGAGCAGGTCAATGTCGGCACCGAGGCCGCGCTTGCAGCGGCGCAGGCCGCAGGCCAACTGCCAACGGGCTGGAATCTCACCCAAAGCGTGCTCGACAAGCTGCTGCGGCCGTCGACGACTGCCGGCAGCCCCGTGCTTGAGCAACTCATCATCACGGCAAGCGGCGCCTTCAATCTGATCGGCAGCGTCAACCTCGACACCACGCGTCAGGGCGGAGCCTCCTCCGATGCTCTCAAATTCGTTCTCAATGCGCCGGCCATTTATGGTCTCGGCGCCGCGGGCGATACCGCCGGCATCACCGCCGACACGCTGGTCTGGAATGGCATTCGCACGGGCAACGGCGGGACCATCCCTTACGGCAGCCAGGCGCCCGGCGCTGTTCTTCCCGGCGGGCCCGGCACGGGATCGGGTCATCTTGCCATCACGGCTAGCGAGATTCTGTTCGGCTACGACGCTTCACTGACCAAGCCGACCGATGGCGCAACGTTGAACCGCATTGCGCTTGGCTTCTCCGATGTCACGCTGACGGCTACGAAACGCATCACCGCGAACAGCAACGGCACGCTGAAGGTGGGGCTCAGCCAGGACGGCACCGGCGCGTTGCAGGGCGGCGCGCTCACCATCGCGACCCCGCAGATCACGGCGAGCGGCGGGGCTACGCTCGATGTCAGCGCGGGCGCAGCCTTGCGTCTGGTCGCGCCAGCGGGGGCCGCGCCCGCCGACACGCGTGGCGTGACGGATCTCGGCGGCACGCTCTCCTTCACCGGAGACAGTGTATTTGCCGACACCGCATTCGCCTTGCCGTCCGGCAAGCTGACGCTGAATGCGACGCACGACGTCGTGCTCGGCGCAAGCGCGACCGTCGACCTGTCGGGCCGCGGCATCGCCTTCTTCGACGTCACCAAGTTCAGCTGGGGCGGCGATCTCATCCTGAGCTCTACCAACGGCAACATCATCCAGAATGCGGGTTCGGTGATCGATGTCTCGGCCGCCTACAATGCCGCGGGCTCGATCACGGCCAAGGCGATCGACGCGGCGCATGGGCAGGTCTCGTTCGCCGGCACGCTCAGGGGATCGTCGACCGGCGATTACGACAGCGGGCAGTTCACGGTCGCGGCGCAGAATTTCGGCGATTTCGGCGCGTTGAATGCCAAGCTCAACGACGCCGGTTTCTTCGGCGGCCGCAGCTTCGATCTGCGGCAGGGCAGCCTCGTCATCGGCGACGGTGTCAAGGCGCGCACCGTGACGGTTGCGGTCGATCAGGGCAGCCTCACGGTCAACGGCAGGATCGACGCGAGCGGCGCCAAGCCCGGCACCATCCGGTTGTCCGCACGCGACGATCTCAGGCTCACGGCGAATGCCGTGCTCGATGCCCATGGCAATGTGCTGCAAACCGACAGCTACGGCGCGCCGGTCGAAGCCGGCAACACCGCACATGTCGAGCTCACCACCACGCACGGCACCATGACGCTGGCGGCAGGGGCGACCATCGACATGAGCTCGCCGGATGGCGTGACGCGCGGCAGGCTCGAGCTCAACGCGCCGCGCCGCGGCGGCACCGGCGGAGACGGCGCGGGCGCCAACGATATCGCTGTTGACGCGCGTGGGCCGCTCAATATTCGCGGTGCCGGCAGCATCGCGATGAACGGCTTCCGCACCTACGATCTTCCGGGCGGCAGTATCATCGATCAGGCCTATCTCGACGCTCTGCACAATGACAGCACGGCATTCATCAACGCGGCGCTCCAGAATGGTGACTTGCAGAGCCGCCTGGCAGGGCTTGCGGCCTATGGCTCCGTGTTCCATCTGCGGCCCGGCGTTGCCATCACCTCGAGCGGTGGTCTGTCGACGAAGGGCGATCTCGATCTCTCCGGCTATCGCTACGGGCCAAAAGCCGATCCGGCGGTGCGCGGCTCCGGCGAACCGGGCGTGCTCGTCATCCGCGCCGCCACCGATCTCAAGATCAACGGCAGTATCACCGATGGCTTCGCGCCGCCGCCGGCGTCGCCTGACTCGGTCGTAACATTGATGCAGGACGCCACGGTGGGGGCCGGTGGCTACATTGTCCAATTCGGAGGAACGACGCTCGGGACGGGATCGAAGCTCCCGGCAACGGCTCGTGTGAACCTGTGGCTGGAGTTTACGGCTACCGGTCCGGGCATCGATCGCAGGCTCGGCGCCACTCCCAGCAGCGCCCATCCGCTGCCCGTCGATTTCCTACTGGAACAACCGTTCAGGCTAACCCTGCCCGTATCCCTCAAGCCAACGTTAAGAGGTGGGAACATCTACGCCCCGGACGGCAGTGTCCTCTATAAGGCAGGCGATCTGATCCAGGGTACGGTGAACTGGCAGCCTGGCACCAAGCTCAGCGCGGGTATCTATTTCGATGGTCCAGGTGCGAACAGATTCCTGAGCGCGGGAGTCATCTTTCAACCGATGAAGCTTCCCCCCAACTCGGATCTGACTCTCTTCAGAGGTTTTACCTTCCGCCAAGACGTCAATCTGCCGGTCGGCTTCGTGCTGCCTGAGGGAACGACCGTCAGCATGCTGACGGGACCTGGTGATCGCCAGGTCTGGGCGATCTCGCCGATGCTCGCTCCCGAAACGCAATCCTGGTCAATGCGGCTGGTCGGCGGCGCCGATCTTGCCGGCGCCGACAGCCGCATGTTGCAGACCGCGAACGCGCTGGCAGGTTCAGGCAACGTGGTGCTGAACGATCCGTTTAGTGTCACCATCAACAAGCCGACGACGACCGGAGTCAGCGTCGTACGCACCGGTACGGGCGATCTCGAGATTCTCGCGGGCGGCAGCTACGACCAGCAATCGCCGTTCGGGGTCTACACCGCTGGCACCGCGATCAAGGAGACGGGAACGGCGGCGAATGATCCTTACAACCTCGACCGGGGCGTATTGACCGACCGCACGGTATTGGGGTCGGCGAACGCCAGCTATCAAGCGACGCTCGGCTCGGAGCGGATGTATTACCCCGAGCATGGCGGGGACTTCCTGCTGGTCGCGCAAGGCGACGTCAAAGGCATGCTGACGAATCGCGCGACTGAGATCGGGTCATGGTTATGGCGCCAGGGTGGTTCGGAGATCGGCCAGCGGACCGCCTGGGGCATCAATTTCGGTAGCTATACATATGATCCGGCGTTCAACAATGGCACGCTGGCCTTGAATCTCTCGGCCTTCTCCGGCCTTGGCACGCTCGGCGGCGGCAATGTCACGGTGCAGGCGGGCGGCATGATGGGTGACGCTGGCCGTGGCCTCGTCATCGCCGTCGGCGGCAGTGGGCGTGTGATGGCCGATGGCAGCCTTATGCAGACCGGCGGTGGCTCGCTGTCGGTGAAGGCGGGTGGTATCGGCACCGGCGGCAATCAGTTCGTCAATCTCCGGGGACGCATGGATATCGCGACGGGAGACTTCGGCAGCCTCGTCGCCGGCAACGACCGCAATATCGGGATAGATCCGCGGCCGATCAATCCGTTGACGCCCTATTCGATGACCACGCTCGGCGGTGGAGATTTTGCACCGGGCGACAGCGTGATCGATATCCGTGCGCGCGGCGATCTGGCGGTGGGAACTATTCTCGATCCGGGGCGTGTCGGCACGACCGGCCTGACCGCTGCCGACAATGGCGACGAGGGCGCGAGCTGGTTCACGCTGTGGACCGGGACAACCGCAGTCAACATGATGGCCGCAGGTGGTTCGCTGTCGCCCGGCAGCGGCGCGACCGCTTCCCACTTCCTGCCCTCGATCGTACGGGCGGTTGCCACGAACGGAAACATTTATGGCCTTGGCGGGGGAATGCTGCTGCCGTCATCGAGCGGCACGCTCGAGGTGCTGGCGCAGGGATCGATCTTTGGTAACGCGCACGAGACGGGGCTGTTGATGACACCGGCGTCGGGCCTGGCAACGCCGTTCAGGCCCGGCTGGGCGAGCTTGACGAATGGAATCACGATCACTGCCTCCAACTATTGGGGCGACTATACCGCTGTGGACGATCAACCAAGCGGCGCGCTACCCGTTTACTCCTACGGTAGCGGCGGGCAGCCCTTCGTGTTCGATGCAAACACGGTGAAGGATCGGGCTGTGCCAGCCCAAAGCGATCTGTCGCGCATCTATGCAGTGAACGGCGATATCACGAACGTCACGTATGGTTGGATCCTGACGAAGAGCCAGACCACCGCGGGTGGTACCGTCAATAGCGTCTACTATCAGGCCGCCAGGCCGCTACAGATGCTCGCGGGCGGTGACATCGTCGATACGTTGGGCCTCATCCTGCATAGCGGTCAGAACGATGTGTCGACCATCGCGGCCGGCGGCAACATCATCTATGCAGGCTGGCCGGGATCTCAACCCAACGCGAAGGGAGGCTGGGCGATCGCCGGCCCGGGTACGTTCGAAATCACGGCGGCCGGGAACATCTATCAGGGATCAAAGGCGACCGTCGAAAGCATCGGCGCGCTCGTTGCCGGCGACAAGCGGCTCGGCGCTGGTGTCGTCATGCAGGCCGGCGTTGGTGCAGGCGAGGTCGGCGTTGGCCAGGTCGACTGGTCCGGCTTTGCCAGGCTTTATCTCGATCCGAACAATCTCGCAGGCGCGGGGCCGATCGCTGACCAACCTGGCAAGGTGGCCAAGACCTATGGAGACGAGCTCTGCGCTTGGCTCAAGGATCGCTTCGGCTATGGCGGGGCCAAGGCCGATGCGCTCAGCTATTTCCTCGCGTTGCCCGATGCGCAGCGGCACATCTTCCTGCGGCAGGTTTACTACGCCGAGCTGACCGCGGGCGGGCGCGAATACAACGAGATCGGCGGCCCGCGCGCCGGCTCCTATCTGCGCGGGCGCGAAGCGATCGCCGCGCTGTTCCCGAATGATGCCGCTTACCGTGGCGACATCACGATGTTCACCGCGACGATCGGTACGCCGGGCCAGCCGAATTACGCCATTCAAAGTGGCTTCGTTCACACCGATTTCGGCGGCGACATCCAGTTCCTCACGCCGGGCGGAGGGGTCACGATCGGGACCGAAGGGCTGGTGCCCGGCGCCGACGCGGGCCTCATCACGCAAGGCGCGGGCAACATCCAGCTCTATTCGCAGAACAGCGTGCTGATGGGCCTGTCGCGCATCATGACGACGTTCGGCGGCAACATCGTCATCTGGTCGGCGGAGGGCGACATCAACGCCGGCCGCGGCGCCAAGACCACCGTGATCTATACGCCGCCCAAGCGCACTTACGACAGCTACGGCAACATCACGATATCGCCGGTGGTGCCGTCGAGCGGTGCCGGCATCGCGACGCTGCAACCGATTCCGGACGTACCGCGCGGAACGGTCGATCTGATCGCTCCGCTCGGCACCGTCGATGCCGGCGAGGCGGGTATCCGCGCGTCGAGTTTCGTCAACATCGCTGCGCTGCATATTGTCAACGCCGCCAACATTCAGGCGCAGGGTGGCGTCATCGGCGTGCCGCAGGTCCAGGCGCCCAACATGGGCGCCCTGAGCGAAGCCTCGAACACGGCGGGCGCAGCCGCCCAGCAAGCCGCCATGCCGCCGCCGCGGACCAACGAGCAGCCCTCCGTCATCATCGTCGAAGTGCTCGGCTACGGCGGCGACGACGGTGGCGATGACCAAAAGCGGCGCGGCAACGACAAGCAAAGCCAATACGATCCGAACAGCGCCTTCCAGTTGATCGGCGACGGCCAATTGAACGCGGAGCAGTTGAAGAAGTTGACGCCGGATGAACGCCGGCAGGTTGTGAACTAGATCGCCTTCGGGCGAAGCGGTGACCGGTGCGCGTGGAGAGAACGGCGATGCCGGTCTATCCGGTTGCCCGGGGCAGGGAGCCGTTTGCCGTGATCTCGGCCGAGAGTTCCTCGATCGTCTTGCGCTGCTCCATGGCGGCCCGCCGGATCAGCGCAAAGGCGGCCGGCTCGGCCAGCGCATGGGTGTGCATGACCTGGAGAACTGCGGCGAGCACGACGCGACGGGATCGAAGCCGCTGTTCGAGTTTCACCACCTGCTGTTTCAGCTCGCTGGTGCGTTCGCTTCGTTCGAAGGCCAGCACGAGCGCAGCATAGATACCGGCCGAGCGCAGCGGCTTGACCAGGAACGAGGCCGGATCGAGGTCGAGCACCAGCTTCAGGCGGCTCGGCGTCTCGGTGCCGAGCAGGGCGATGACCGGGCTTCGTCCAAGCGCCGCGCGTTGGGCCGGCGAGGTGAGCGGCAGGAACTCGTCGTCGATCAGCGTCACATCCGGTCGACAGTCGATATTGGCGCCACCATCCCATGTGACGATGTCGATCCCGAGACGCTCGAACTGCCGCCTGACGATCGTGGCGTCGCGCTCGTCCTTGATGGCAATGAGCGCCTTGCGCCCGCGCAATGAGAATGAAGACGGTTTGCTCATTTCACAACCCGCAAGTGCGGCGCATTCGGCAGCGTTCCATCCCTTGCGGGGCTGGCGGCGATGTCGAGCTGCGTCAGATAGGGATCCGGCTTAACCGGAGCTTCAGCTTCCCAGAAGATGTCGAACTGTCCATCGGCGTTGGAGACGGCGAGCCGCGGCGTCAGGACGCAGTGATTGTTGCTGCCGTCGATCCAGACTGGACCTTGCGGCGAATTGTAGCGATGGCCGGCTGCAGCGCGCCGCACCTCGCCGATGTCGGATGTGCCGGCGCGCTGTAGTGCGCGGGCCAGCAGATAGACCGCGACATAGGCGGATTGCCCGTCCACGGATGGGCTGCTGTGTTCGCCGTAACGCGCCTTCCAGCGCGCGACGAAGGCCCGGTTTTCGGGCAGGCGAATGCTTTCGAAATAGGCCGACGAGGTGATGCAGCCGGCCGATGCCGGGCCCGCGATCTTGAGCTCGGGCTCGCACAGGCTGCAGCTCAGCATCGGGATGTCGAGGCCTGCCGCGGCGGTTGCGGCATGAAAGGCGCGGATGAAGTCATAGCTCGAACTGCCGACCAGCGTGTTGAACACGACCGGCGGCCGGCGCCGCACGATCTCGTCGACGATGTGCGTGACTGCGCTTTCGCCGAGTTCGAGCAGGCGCTCGGCGAGAATACGTCCCTGCGCCGCCGTCACCAGCTCGCGGGTGACGCGATTGGTTTCCCAGGTCCAGACATAGTTTGAGCCGACGCAGAAGATCTCGCGCGACAGATTGTCGAGCACGTAGCGCACCAGCGGCAGTACGTTGTGATTGGGCGAGGCACCGACATAGATGACGTTGTCGGAGCATTCGAAGCCCTCGTAGCGCGCCGGATACCAGAGCAGGCGGTCGGTGCGCTCGACGATCGGAAGCACCTGCTTGCGGGACGCCGAAGTGTAGCAGCCGATGATGTGCTCGACCCCGACGTTGCGAATGAGGTCGTCGCAGACCGTGTGGTATTCCGAAATGATTCCGCGGGGATCGCGGACATGCGCAGATATCGCGAAGTCGAACTCGTCCTGGCTGTTGATTTCGTCGACCGCCATCATGGCGCTCTTGAGGATCTCGCGCCCCATGGCCTGATAAGGCCCGTGCTGCGAGCAGATGATGCCAACGGGAATGGACGGCTTTGTCATCGACGACTTTCAGTGCAACTCTCGAAGGAAACCATCTTCGCAGAGGTCGGTGCAAGAGGTCATGCCGTTTTGCTGCGCATGCACGTTGCGAAATTTGTGCAGCCAGCCTCGTTGACAACGCGCTGCACACCTCCTTAGAATTTTCTCCTACAGGGCTTCCTGTCGAACCTTGCGTGCGTCGATTTGGCCGATGACGTCCCGATCGCCGCGCAGAGTGCTCCGTTCGATCCCGGACCCTAGCGATAGATCATAGCCGCGGCATTTGGGCCATTCGTCACCTTCGTTTTGGAGGGGCGGGTGGCTTTTTGCTTTTGCCGCCAAATAAATTGGCGACACACCCGTGTCGCCAAGCCGGAGGCGCATGCGCGGTGGTGGGCAGTGCCTGCGCTTGCGTCGTGCCAAGTGCGGGGATGAGAAACGATGTCGACGACGGATCTTCACTATCTCGGGCTCATCGAGGTCGGGCAGCAAATCCAGTCAAGGAAGCTCTCGCCGGTCGAGGTGACCAAGGCGATGCTCGGGCGGATCGAGCAGCTCGACAGCCAGCTCAAGAGCTACGCCTATGTGATGGGTGATGCAGCGCTTTCCGAAGCCGCCGCAGCCGAGAAGGAGATCGCATCCGGCAAGATCAAGGGGCCGCTGCACGGCGTGCCGATCGCCGTCAAGGATTTGTGCTGGGCCAAGGGCGCGCCGGCCGCGCACGGCATGACCATTCATCGGGACTTTCGTCCGAGCGAGGACGCCACGGTCGTCGCGCGGCTGAAGGAGGCCGGTGCTGTTATCCTCGGCAAGCTGCAGCAGACCGAAGGTGCCTATGCGGATCATCACCCGAAGATCGATCCGCCGAAGAATCCGTGGAATGCCGATCTGTGGTCCGGCGCGTCTTCGAGCGGTTCCGGCGTCGCCACCGCGGCGGGGCTCTGCTTCGGCTCACTGGGAACCGACACGGGCGGTTCGATCCGGTTTCCCTCGGCCGCCAATGGCATCACCGGGCTGAAGCCGACCTGGGGCCGCGTCAGCCGTTACGGTGCTTTCGAACTCGCCGCCACGTTGGATCACATCGGACCGATGGCGCGCAGCGCGGCCGATTGCGGTGCGATCCTCGCCGTGATCGCGGGCCGGGATCCGAACGACACCACGTCCGTGCCGCTGCCCGTGCCCGATTATCTCGCCGGCCTGACCGGAGATTTGCGCGGCGTGACGATCGGGGTCGATCGGCGCTGGACCAGCGAGGGCACCGATGAGCCTGCCGGCAAGGTGCTCAGTGAGGGCCTGCGTGTCGCGGCCGATCTCGGCGCGACAATCAAGGACATCACATTTCCCGATCCGAAGGCCGTGATCGAGGACTGGTTCCCACTGTGCGGCATCGAGGTGGCGGTTGCGCACGAAGCGACCTATCCCGCACGCAAGGACGAATACGGTCCGGCGCTTGCAGGCTTGCTCGATCTCGGTCGGGCGCAGTCCGGCATGGACTATCAGAAGATCGTGCTGCGGCGCGAAGCGTTTCGCGGCGCGGTGCGGCTGCTGTTCGAGACGGTCGATCTGATCGCGGTTCCGGCCCAGGCCTTCGCTGCGCCGACATTGGCCAAGATGGCGGCACTGGGTGAGGACCCGTCACTGATCACCGGGCTGCTGCGCTTCACCTGTCCGCTCGACATGACGGGGAGCCCGACCGTGACGCTTCCCGGCGGCTTCGCGCCGAACGGCGGTCCCGTCGCCTTCCAGTTCGTCGGACGGCACTTCGACGAAGCAAGCCTCGTCCGCGCGGGCGATGCCTTCCAGCGCGTCACCGACTGGCACAAGCGCCATCCCGCGATCTGAGTTGAGGAGCCGTTCGCATGACCGAAGATTGGTTGAAGAGTTCCATCATGGCCAAGCGCGCCGTCGCCAAGGGGACGACCGGCACGACCCATAGTCTTACGATCGAGCAACAGGGCGGCTTCCATTACGTCTATGGACCCTATGCCAAGCCGACCCTGGCGATTGATCCGGGCGGCGTGGTCGTCGTCGAGACTGAAGATGCCTTCGGCGGCGTGCTGACCAGCGAAAGCGACAGCCCCACCGCGAAGCTCAACTTCCCTTATTTGAACCCGCAATGCGGGCCGATCGCGGTGAAGGGCGCCAGGAAGGGCGATTGTCTCGCCGTCTATATCCGCGACGTCGAGACCCGTGGCGCGCAGCCCGCCGGGACCACCTGCATCATTCCGGAGTTCGGCGGCCTGGTCGGGACCGCGTCGACGGCGCTGCTTAATCCGCCGTTGCCCGAACGCGTCAAGAAGCTGCATGTCGACCGCAACGGTGTGCGCTGGAACGACAAGATCACGCTGCCCTACGAGCCGTTCATCGGCACCATCGGCGTGTCGCCCGAGATCGAGGCGATCTCCTCGCTGCAGCCCGATTATCACGGCGGCAACATGGATCTGCCCGACGTCGCTC
The DNA here is from genome assembly GCF_020889685.1 of Bradyrhizobium oropedii. Lineage (GTDB taxonomy): Bacteria > Pseudomonadota > Alphaproteobacteria > Rhizobiales > Xanthobacteraceae > Bradyrhizobium > Bradyrhizobium oropedii. The sequence goes on along the minus strand of NZ_JACMYO010000017.1, from coordinate 37,781 downwards.
CCGGCGCGATCATCTATTTTCCGGTGCACAGCGAGGGTGGGCTGCTCTATGTCGGCGACTGCCACGCCACCCAGGGTGATGGCGAGCTCTCGGGCGTTGCGCTCGAGCAGCGCGCGACCGTGACGCTGCAGATCGACCTGATCAAGAATTGGAGCTTTGCCTGGCCGCGGCTCGAAACGCGCGACTTCATCATGACGATCGGCAGCGCGCGACCGCTCGAGGACGCGGCGCGGATCGCCTATCGCGAGCTGGTGCGGTGGATGAGCGCCGAATACGGCTTCGATGAGATCGACGCCTACATGCTGCTCAGTCAGGCCGGCCGCATGCGGCTCGGCAACATGGTCGACCCCAAATACACGATGGGTGCGTCGATCCTGAAGAATTACCTCAAGGCGTGACTTCCAACATCCTCAACGACAAGGAACATTGCGATGAATTCGGGGCGTATAGTCGAAATGGCTTTGCTTGCCGCCGTGCTCGGAACGGCGGCAATAGGTAGCGCGCAGGCGGCAGAACCGCCGCTGAAGGTCGGCTTGCTGGAGGACGTCTCCGGCGACCTCGCGTTCATGGGCATGCCGAAGCTGCACGGCTCGCAGCTGGCGGTCGAGGAGATCAACAAGAGCGGCGGCATTCTCGGCCGGCAGATCGAGCTGATCCATCTCGATCCGCAAGGCGACAACGCTCGCTATCAGGAATTCGGCCGGCGGTTGCTCAATCGCGACAAGGTTGACGTTCTGATCGGCGGCATCACGTCGGCCTCGCGTGAGGCGTTGCGTCCGATCGTCGATCGCACCACCACGCCGTACTTCTATACGAACCAGTATGAAGGCGGCGTCTGCGACGCCAGCATGATCAGCATGGGCGCGGTGCCGGAGCAGCAGTTCTCGACCCTGATTCCCTGGATGGTCGAGAAGTTCGGCAAGAAAGTCTATGTGATCGCCGCCGACTATAATTTTGGTCAGATCTCCGCAGAGTGGAATCGGAAGATCATGAAGGACCTCGGCGGTGAGGTGGTGGGCGAGGAATTCATCCCGCTCGGTGTGTCGCAGTTCGCGCAGACGATCCAGAACATCCAGAAGGCGAAGCCGGACTGGTTGCTGACGATCAATGTCGGCGCCGCGCAGGATTCGTTCTTCGAACAGGCGGCTGCCGCCAATCTCAACCTGCCGATGGGGTCGTCGATCAAGGTCATGCTTGGCTTCGAGCACAAGCGGTTCAAGCCGCCGGCGCTCAACAACATGCATGCAACTGCGAACTGGTTCGAGGAGATCGACACCCCCGAAGCCAACGACTTCAAGAAGCGCTGGCACGCCAAGTTCCCCGACGAGCTCTACATCAACGATATGGGCTACAACGCCTATAACGCGCTCTACATGTACAAGGCGCTGGTCGAGAAGGCGAAGTCGACCAAGCTCGATGACGTGCGCAAGGTGATCGCGTCAGGCGATGCCTGTATCGACGCTCCGGAAGGCAAGGTCTGCATCGATCCGAAGAGCCAGCATACGTCTCACCGCATGCGCCTGATCTCGGTCGGGCCCAAGCATGAGGTGACCGTCGAGAAGGACTACGGGACGATCCAGCCATATTGGTTGGGCGAGATCGGCTGCGATCTCACCAAGAAGAACGACAAGGATCAGTACACGCCGAGTCATCTTCCCAGTAAATCGTGACGCACGCGGGCACGAATCTTGCTCGCGTCGTGCGTCATGACTTCCAAGCGAACCGGCGCCGCAATGATGCGGCGCCGTGATCACGGAGAGCGGAATGTCGGCTGAACTCTTCTCGGTATTCTATCAGTTCGCCGACGTGTTCGCGTTCCTGATCCTGTCCGCGGCGGGCCTTGCCATCGTGTTCGGCATGATGGGCGTCATCAACATGGCGCATGGCGAGTTCATCATGTGCGGAGCCTATGTCACCGTAGGCCTCGTCAATCTCGGCGTGCCGCTCCCGATCGCCCAGATCCTGGCGGCGCTGACCGCGGGGATCATCGGCATGATCGTCGAGTTCCTGGTCGTGCGGCGGTTCTACAAGCGTCCGCTCGACTCGCTGCTCGCCACTTGGGGCCTCAGCCTGATCGTGACGCAGTCGATGCTGCTGATCGTCGGCTCCGCGGTGCGCGGCATCGGCACGCCGGAGGGAAGCTTTGCGATCGGCGGCTACACGTTCTCGACCTACCGCCTCGTTCTGTTCGGCTGCGCGGTGGCGGTGCTGGCCGGGCTCTACATCATCTTCATGAAGACACGCTTCGGCGTGATCGCGCGGGCAACGATGCAGAACGCCGCCATGGCGAAGGCGCTCGGCGCGCGCACCGGCCGCATCTATTCCATCAGCTTCGGGATCGGCACAGCGCTCGCGGGACTCTGTGGCGCGCTCTACGCGCCGACCATGACGCTGATCCCGACCATGGGCGCGACCTTCGTGGTCGAGAGCTTTGTCACCGTGGTGATCGGCGGCGCCAATGTCTTGCTCGGAACCGCGCCGGCTGCCGTGTTCCTGGCGATGATCAGGATGGCGCTGAATGCGAGCTACGGACAGATCATCGGTCAGATCGGCATGCTGTTTGCCGTCATCCTGATCATTCGTGTGCTGCCTGAAGGGCTATCCAGCGTCCTGGTTCGTCGTGGGCGCTAGACGGGAATTTCTGATGTTGAAGCTGCTCGACGGCCCGCAGACGCTCGGACGGGGCAAGATATTCTGGTCGTGCTTCCTTGCCGTGCTGGCGGGCGCGCTGATCTACCCGCTGTTGGCCGATTCCTATGATGTCGGCAATTTCGCTTACTTCCTGATCTGGATCTTCATGGCGCTTGGGCTGTGCCTGATGTGGGGGTACGGCGGCATGCTGTCGTTCGGCCAGACCTTCTTCTTCGGCATCGCCGGCTACGGTTATGGCGTGCTCGCCATCAACATGGGCGGAGGGACGGCGACGATCGCAGCGCTCGTCCTCTCGGTTATCGTCGCGATGATCGCGGCGGGGATCCTCGGTTATTTCATGATCTGGGGTGGGATCAGCGGCATCTTTTTCGGCATCGTGACGTTGTCGGCGACGCTGGTGCTTGCGTTCTTCCTCGGGCAGACCGCCGGACCCGAATGGCATATCGGTCCGGCGCGCCTGAACGGTTTCAACGGCATGAAGGGAATGGACCCGCTCACCGTCGGCAGCTTCGATATCGAGGGATCGGCGCTCTACTACCTCATGATCGCGCTGATCGTGATCGTCTACATCGCGCTGCGGATGCTGGTGAACTCGAGCGTTGGAAATGTGATCGTGGCGACGCGTGAAAATCCGCAACGCGCCGAAATGCTCGGCTATGACGTCCGAAAGTATCAGCTCCTGACATTCGTGATCGGCAGCGGCCTCGCCGGCCTCAGCGGTGCGCTGTACACGTCCTGGGGGCAGTTCATCACGCCGTCGAGCATCGGCCTGCCGGCGGCGGCGATGCCGATCGTGTGGGTCGCGTTCTCCGGACGCAACGATCTGACCGCGACGCTGGTCGGCTCGTTCCTGCTGCTGTTCGGCTTCCAGACCATCACGGTCTACAGCCAGCAGGCGGCGCTGGTGCTGATGGGCGTGCTTCTGCTCGCCACCGTGATGCTGGCGCCGCAGGGCTTTGTGCTCGGCATCGGCAAGCTCGTGGTCGATTGGTGGACCAGGCGCCGTCTGCGCGACGAGAGCCCGGCGCTGGCCGATACCGGCCGTCTGCAATCGGATGAGACCTGATCCATGGCACTGGTCGATGTCAAAGGTGTATCGAAGCGTTTCGGCGGTTTGACCGCGGTCTCCGATGTCGACCTGACGGTCAATGCCGGCGAGGTCCATTGCCTGATCGGGCCCAACGGGGCCGGGAAGAGCACGCTGTTCAAGCTGATCGTAGGCCTCTATCCGCCGACCTCGGGCAGCATCTTTTTCGACTCCATCGATATCACCGCGGAGCGGCCCTACGCGCGGGTGCAGCGGGGCATGAGCATCAAGATGCAGGCGCCGAGCGTCTTCAAGGAACTCCCGGTGCGGCAGAACATCCAGGTCGCGCTGCAGGAACGCCTTTCGGGCGCTGAACGCGTTGCTGAAGAGGAACGGCTGCTGTCGCTGCTCAATCTGGCCGAGGAAAGCGGCAAGCTCGCCGGCGCGCTGTCGCACGGCCAGCAGCAATGGCTGGAGATCGGGATGGCGCTGGCCTTGCAGCCGCAGCTTCTGCTGCTCGACGAGCCGACCGCGGGCATGTCGCCGGAGGAGACCTACAAGACCGGCGAACTGATCAAGTCGTTCAATGCCGAGGGCATGACGGTGCTGGTGGTCGAGCATGACATGGCGTTCGTCCGTCAGGTCGCGCAGCGCGTCACCGTTCTGCATCTTGGCAAGATCTTCGCGCGCGGCAGCCTCGAGGCGATCCTGGAAGACGAGAAGGTCGCGGAAATCTACCTGGGTAAGACCCATGCCCACTGATCGCATTCTGGACGTATCGGGACTCTGGGCGGGCTACGGCGCAACGCCGATCCTGCAGGGCGTCAGCATGCAGGTCTCGCGCGGCGAGATCGTCGGCGTGATCGGCCGCAACGGCGTCGGCAAATCGACCCTGATGCGCTGTTTGATCGGGCTGCTGCAAACCTGGCGCGGCACCATCAGCTTCATGGATCAGGACGTCACCCAGCTCGAGGCCGATGCGCGAGCGCGCGCCGGCTTCGGCTACATCCCGCAGGGCCGCGACGTGTTTCCGCAGATGAGCGTCGAGGAGAATCTGCAGGTCGGAGAGTTGATCGGTGGGCCCGACGGCAAGAAGCTGCCGGAGCTCGTGTACGAGTATTTTCCGCGCCTGAAGGAGCGCCGACGGCAGATCGCAGGCACCATGTCGGGCGGCGAGCAGCAGCAGCTTGCGATCGGCCGCGCGCTGATCGGCAATCCGGCGCTGATGATCCTCGACGAGCCGTCCGAGGGCATCCAGCCGTCGATCGTGCAGCACATTTGCGAGGCGCTGAAGTCGTTCCGCACCGAGCTTGGCACAACGATCGTGTTCGTCGAGCAGAACCTCGACACCATCCTGGAGATCGCCCAGCGCTGCTACATCATGGAAAAGGGCAAAATCACGCGATCGCTGGCCGGCGAGGAGGTCAACGCCGACAATGTGCGCGCACAGCTGCTGCTTTGATCGGCCGCGCCACGTGGTGAGGAAGTACGCGTTCCATAATCGATAACAACGGAGGGAATGGACATGGACCTGGGACTCAAGGGAGCAAAGGTACTCGTCACCGGCAGCACCAGGGGGATCGGCAGGGCAATCGCCGACACGTTTGCGGCCGAGGGCGCCAATGTCGGCATCTGCGCGCGTAACCAGGGTGACGTCGACGCCGCGGTCACCGCGATCAAGACCAAGGGCGTTGCCGCGTTCGGTGACGCCGTCGACGTCTCGAACGGACCGGCGCTGAAGGCCTGGGTCGCCGACATGGCGTCGAAGCTCGGCGGCATCGACGTCGTGGTCGCCAATGTCAGTGCGCTCTCGATCGGGCAGGACGAGGAGAGCTGGGAGAAGGAATTCTCCACCGACATGATGGGGACGGTACGGCTCGTCAACGCCGCGATGCCGTATCTCGAGAAGAGCGCCGCGGCGGCGATCGTCACCATCTCCAGCGTGTCGGGGCGCGAGGTCGATTTTGCCAGCGGTCCCTACGGGACCTTCAAGGCGGCGATCATCCACTATACGCAGGGCCTTGCTTACCAGCTCGCGGCCAAGGGCATTCGGGCCAACTCGGTGTCGCCGGGCAACACCTATTTCGAGGGCGGCGTCTGGAACATGATCAAGGACGGCAATCCCGAACTGTACAAGACCGCGCTGGCGCTCAACCCGACCGGCCGGATGGGCACGCCGCAGGAGATGGCGAACGCAGCGGTGTTCCTGGCGAGCAAGGCGGCGAGCTTCATCACGGGGACCAACCTCGTCGTCGACGGCGCCTTGACGCGCGGCGTGCAGTTCTAGGCGGGGCCACATCGACATGTCAGCGGATCCATTGCACTACAAGTCGATCTCCGAGATCTCCGGGCTCATTCGCCGCGGCGAGGCGAAATCCTCGGAGATCACGGAGGCAATCCTCGGCCGGATCGCGAAGCTGGACGGCCAGTTTCACGGCTACGCGCATGTGCTTGCGGAGCGGGCCATGGCCCAGGCGAAGCAGCACGACGCGGAGATCGCCAGGGGCATCTGGCGCGGCCCGCTGCATGGTGTTCCGATCGGGCTGAAGGACCTCTGCTACACGACGTTCGCGCCGACCGCGGGCGGCACCGCGATCCACGCCAGGTTCGTGCCGTCCTTCAACGCCACGATCGTGGACCGGCTCGAACTCGCCGGCGCGGTGACGCTCGGCAAGCTCAAGATGACGGAGGGCGCCTATACCAGCCACCATCCGTCAGTTCAGGCGCCGCTCAATCCCTGGAATGTGAACTATTGGGTCGGCTCGTCGTCGAGCGGGTCGGGTGTCGCGACATCGGCAGGTCTTTGCTACGGGTCGATCGGCAGCGATACCGGAGGCTCGATCCGGTTTCCGTCGGCGACCTGCGGCCTGACCGGGATCAAGCCGACCTGGGGACGCGTCAGCCGGTACGGCGTCTTCCCGCTGGCGGACTCGCTCGATCACGTCGGACCGATGTGCCGCAGCGCTGCGGACGCCGCGGCGATGCTCGGCGTCATCGCAGGCGCAGATGCCAACGACCCGACCGCCTTGCAGGCGCCGGTGCCGAACTATCTGGCCGGCGTTGGTGAGAGCATCCGGGGTTTGAGGATCGGCGTAGATCGCAGATACACCCAGGAGGGTATAGACCGGCAGGTTGTGACCGCCCTGGTGCAAGCCGAGCGCACGCTCGCCGATCTCGGTGCCGACATCCGCGAGGTGCATTTCCCGCCCTACCAGAAGCTCGTCAGCCAATGGATTGCGATGTGCTCGGTGGAGACGGCGGAGGCGCATCTGGACACTTATCCGTCGCGGAAGTCGGAATACGGACCTGATCTCGCACAGTTGATCGAGCAGGGCAGGGTGACGAGCGGCGTCGACATTGCCGCGATCCATCACGAGCGGCTGAAGTTCAGCGGCAGCCTGGCTGCGATGTTCGAGGATATCGATTTGCTGCTGATCCCGACGATGCCGATGCCGATCCCGACGTTGACGAAGATGAGCGAGTACGGCGCCGACCCCAACGTGCTCTTGAACATCCTGCGCTTCACGGCGGTGTTCGACTTCTCGGGCAGCCCGACCATCACCTTGCCGATGGGCATGGCGTCGGACCAGATGCCGCTCAGCATGCAGCTGGTCGGCCCGCATCTCTCGGAAGACGTGCTGGTCCGCGCCGGCGCCGCGTTCCAGTCGGTCACGGACTGGCATACGCGGCGGCCGCCGATCGATTAGAGCATGATCCGGAAAAGTGCGAAGCGGTTTTCCGAAAAGATCATGCTTAAGCAACAAGCTAAAGCGCGATGACGGTTCAACCGAATCTCATCGCGCTTTAGCGCGCCGTCAGGCGGTCTTGTCGACGTTCCAGAACAGCGGCACCGGCGCACGGACGATGTCCTTCAGCGCCTTCCGCGTCGCAGCCGGCTGGTTGTACTGCCCGGTCGGGACGTGGGTGACCACCTCATAGGCGCGTGCCTGGATCTTGTCGGCCAGCGCCTTCTGTTCCGGCAGTGCCGCTGCGCGGGCGAAGCCATCGCGCAGCCGCTCCAGCTCGGCGTCTTCGACCCAGCCGAAGAAGCCGCCGTTCCTGCCCTTGCCGTTGACGCAGGCATTGCCGATCGGATTGACGAGGTCGGCGCTGGCCCAGGTCGAGTGATAGAGCGACCAGCCGCCCTCGGCCGGCGCCGACTGCTTGGCACGCCGTGCCACCACCGAGCCCCAGTCCATGGCGAGCAGGTTGACGTTCATCCCGATCGAACGCAGCGCTTCGGCCGTGACTGTGCCGAGCGCAGTGATGATCGGAGCATCGGTCGCGTGCAGGATCGTGATCGGCTCGCCCTCGTAGCCGCCCTGCTTGAGCAGCTCCTTGGCTTTCGCGGTATCCGCCTTGGTCGACCAGCCGACCGCGCTTTCGAACGGCGTGCCGGCGATGAAGATCGCCGGTGTGATCTTGTAGTAATCAGGATTGCCGATCTGGGTGTCGAGCCAGTCCTTCTGGTTCACCGCGTGCAGCACAGCCTGGCGGATCTCGGGCCGGTCGAACGGCGGCGCCAGCCAGTTCATCCGGCACATGCCGGAGAAGCCGAGCGTGTTGTAATCGGTCAGCTCGACATTCGCGGCGCGCGCGAGGATCGCGTGGTGATCGTGCGGCGGCACCTCGAAGTAGTCGATCTCGTCGTTGATCAGCGCGTTGGTCGCGATCTGGAAGTCCGGCACGCTGATCCATTCGTAGCGGCCGATCTTGACGACCTTGCCGCCGCCGGTCCCGTCGGACGGCTCGTCTCGCGAAACGTAATCCGGATTCCTCTCGTAGGCGGCCTTCACGCCCGGCTGGAATTCCGCGGTCACGAAGCGGAATGGCCCGGAGCCGAGATGATCCGTGATGGCCTGGTCGGCGGGCGTCGCGGCTATCCGCGCCGGCACGATGAAGGGCACGTTGGCGGTCGGCTTGCCGAGTGCCGCCAGCACGAAGCCGCAGGGCTCCTTCAGCACCATGCGGAAGGTGCGCTCGTCGGCCGCCTTCAGCTCGGCGACGAATTCAAACAGCTTCTGGCCCATCGAGTCGCGCCTGGCCCAGCGCTGCAGCGAGGGGATCACGTCGGCCGACGTCACCGCGCTGCCGTCATGGAATTTGAGCCCGGGCCGCAGGCGGAACGTGTAGGTCAGATTGTCTGAAGAGACCTCCCAGGCCTCGACCATCTGCGGCTTGATCTCGAACTTCGAATTGGTCGAGAACAGCGTGTCGTAGATCATGTAGCCGTGGTTACGCGCGGTCCACGCCGTCGTCATGATCGGATCGGTGGCGCGCAGTGGCGCGTGCATCACGGCCGTGATCGTCTTCGAGCCGGCGCGGGCGATGCGCGGCATCGCAACGCCGAGGCCTGCGCCTGCGCCGATCTGCAACAGGCGGCGCCGGTTGATCGATGGTCCCATGATGTCCCCCCGCCGCAACCGTTCAGGCCTTGCCGCTAAGTCTGGCGGCGATCGCGCGGTAGCCGCGCATCCACATGTGATCGAGATCGAGATCCATCGGCAGCGGCTGCGAGGAGACGCGCGCGATCACGGTCTCGCTGGACGGATCGACGTAGATCCACTGGCCATGGATGCCGACGGCCGCAAACGGCGTTTCGCGCCGGTCGAGCGTGTACCACTTGTTGCGGTAATTGCCGTTCGGGAACACCTTGGTGAGATCGCCGCGCGACCACGCCTCGGCATTGCCGTTCTGCCTGATGTCGTCGACCCACCAGGTGGGCACGACCTGTCGTCCGTTGCTGATGCCGTGATTGCGCATCATCTCGCCGAACCGGGCGAGGTCGCGCAGCGTCGCGCAGATGCCGCCGGCGACGCGGGCCGCGCCGCGCGAGTCGACGGTGATGTAAGCGTCGTGCTCGGCGCCCATCGGCTGCCACAGATAGTGCGAGAGGATCTTCGCATAGGACATGCCGCAGGCGCGCTCGTAGATCCAGCCGAGCACGTCGGTGTTGGTCGAGACGTAGTGGAAAGTCTCGCCGTGCGGCGCGCCGTTTGGCCGCAGCGTGCGCAGATAATCGCGCAGATTGTTCGGCGGGACGGCCGGATCCGGTAGCTCCCAACCGGTCGAGCGCCGGTAGTTCATGACGTCGCCGTCGCGCGCCATGTAGTCCTCGTCGAAGCGGATGCCGACGCTCATGTCGAGCAGATGCCGCACCGTGCAGCTGCCGCCATAGACCGATCCTTCCATCTCCGGGATATAGCGCGTCACCGGCGCGTCGGGTTCGAGCTTGCCGTGATCGGCCAGGATGCCGCCGAGCGTGCCGGCGACCGATTTGCTGACCGAGAAGATCAGATGCGGCGTGTCCGGGGTCAGGCCGTGGGCATACCATTCGAACGCGACCTCTCCGCGATGCGACACGACGATGCCATCGGTGTGGCTCGTGCGCAGGGCCTCGGCGACGCGGACCGTCTCGCCGCGTGGGTTGGCGAAGCTGACGTCGTCGAGATAGCGCGGCGCAAAGGACAGCTGTGCCGGCGTCGCGGCGCGTGCGATGTTCGCAGTGGGCAGCAGTTCGCGGACATTGCGGAATGCCCATTCGTTGAAGGGATGCTGACGCCAGTTGGCGAGCGTGACCTGTTCGTCGGCCGTTGACGGGAAGGCGGCCATGATGCGACGCGAATTCATTCTTGTTCCAGCAATGCCATTGGGGGACGTGCAAAAGTTCCGCATGCGCCGTGTCACTCGCAATCAACCGGATGGTGGAGAGGGGCGCCGGGTTACTTCGGCGTAACCGTTTCAGGATGTGCGCTTGGCCCGCAATTTGCTTGACTATGGCCTGCGGCTGCCCCAGCGTGACAGGCATGCGACGCGCAGACGTTCGCCATCGGGAAACATCGGGAGGTAGGTCATGATCGCGCTTCTGGGCCGACCGGATCCGGCAACCACGCAAGCCATTCAGTTCGCGCGAGGAATTCTCGAAGGCTCGGCGACCGCGTTCTACGAGGTGGACGGCAATTTGACCCTCAACCGGTTCGTGCTCAGCAGCAACGTCCCGCCGAGCTTCCACGACCAGTATCTCGCCGGCATGAACCGGCTCGATCCGCTGCATCCGCGCTCGGCGAGCAACCGGCCGATTGCCCGGCTGAGCGTCGCGCTCAGTCAATGCGCGACCCAGGAGGCGGCGACCTATCGTGCCTTCGCCGGTCAATGCGGCGTTGCCGACATGATCGAATTCTTCTTCCGCCGCAATGACCGGATCGTGGCCGGAATGAGCGTGCTGTGGGCGCCGGGCTGCGCGATTCCCGACGGCAGCATGCACATTGCCGAGAAGATCCACGACTATCTCGAATTCAACCTGACCAGCCGCCTGTCCCCGAGCGCCGACGAACCGCCGCGCTACGGCCTGACCTCGCGCGAGATGGAGGTCGTCGAGCTGTTGTGCTGCGGCCGGACCAACCGCGAGATCGGCGAGTGCCTGAGCATCGGTCTCGCGACGGTGAAGACGCATTTGATCCACATCTTCGAAAAGCTCGGCGTCGAGACGCGCTCCGCCGTCGTGGCGCTGATGTCGCGGCCGCATTAGGCGGGCGACTATCACGGCCCTTTCCACACGTCGTCCCTGCGAAAGCAGGGACCCATACTTCGTGGCGCATGTTGTGGACGGGACTCGTCGTTCCACAATCGCGCAGCAATGACTGGCTGTGGTTATGGGTCCCTGCTCCCGTGCGCAATTGCGCACTAGGCAGGGACGACACCGAATTCTGGACAGCGTCGGAAGGCCAAACATCGGCATTCCCGCGACAAATCGCACGGGACCGATTGCTGAGTTGCCCGTCGGGCTGTTTGGTCGCATCCGCTAATGGGCGGGACCGTCGCTTCGTGGGCCGAAGCGGCGATCCCTGATCGCGCGATGTGCATGGTCGGGGTTTGGGGTTGACGTCGGCCAATCCGCACGACTGGGGACATCGTAGATCGACAATTGCACGCGACAATTGCCATTCTGAACTAGCCCCCGAGTGATAGACTTGCTGCCGTACAGACCCGACGACGCAAAAGTAGTAGCGCGGCGCACCAATTGCGGTTCCCAGTGGATGAAGCTCAGGAAAGGGACGTAACGTCATGGGTGGAGGCTGACCGCTACGGCCTCCCAAGCCGCCGTTAGCCCCAGCTCACCCCCTGAGCCGAGGCGCGCTGGAACACACATTCAAAGCGCAGGCGAAGGGCCTATCAGAGGCGCGAGCTGACTTTCGTTGTCGCCGACTTCGTCGCTGCCTTGGACTTTGCGCGCGTCGTCACGCCATGTCTGGAAGAAGCTGCAACCCGGGTGTGTCGCTTGCCGGCCAACTTGGCGTGCGTTGATGCCGTACGATGAGCCGCGTATTCCTGACCATCGACCGGTGCGAGATGCGCCGGGTCTCCGTTTAAATATGGTCGTCCGACTCCGAACTGCTTTTCATGCTCGTCGATCCACTTCCATAGCTTCTTGGTCTCGGTCGCACGCTCGTCCTTGCTCGTGCCATTCATGCTGACGACGTCCACGGCGAGCCCGTGACCATAGCCTCCACGCGAACTGCCACCGTGATAAGATTTGTCGTTCGCGGCCTTCAGCCCGCTCGCAATGGATTGGCGATAGTCATCCCGGAATCCGCTTGTGATCCCGGGTGCCAGTCCGGCCTGTTCTGCTGCATGCAGCATATAGAACAGCTTTTGCTTGAAGGCTCGATCCATCCCTCCGATCACGTAATCCATCAAGGGCATGCCGGCCTTGTCTGCTGCTTTGGGGTCCTTCCATCCAAAGTCGTCTTCGACCCGTTTCGCGATGCTGCGGGTGACGGTGATCAGTTTACGCTTCCGTTTGATCGTCACGTCCTTTTTCTCGTACACGACGATCCAGTCGGTCTTCGGCGCTCGCGTGTAAAGCGCTCCGAGGAACCGGTCGATGCACGCCTCGGCAACAAAGCATTCGTCCAGGATCAGGACTGAATCCATGTTGTCCGGACCGGTGCTGGGCGATTCGACGACGCTCGCCGGATGAGATGACTGTTCGGATTGCTGCTCGCTTGGCGCCCTTGGCAAAGCTTCGGGCGACGCCCGGTCCGCGCCTGGCAGCACACTCCCGTTGGCGTCGGCCTGAGCCGATGGTTCGGATGCGGTCACCTGTCGGCTCGGCACCTCCGCGGGCGACGCTGCATGCACATCGTGAACGACGACGCCGTATGACAGTGAGACCAGAGACGCGGCAATGCGTGACCATCCAGCCCCGCAACCGGAACGACTTCGCCTGGCGCCATGAAACTCTTTGCGAGAGGACATCGGCATTGGAATTCAACGTGAGCCAAATCGATCATGACAGCGTGCCATCGCGCCCCGAGCCTGGCAACCAGTTACCCACCGGGGAAATACGGACGTGCGCGCAACTAGCTAGATAGGCCGCAGCATGCTTCGCGCGGAGGTTCGACGGGTTTTGTTTGGGTTGTCCTTCGGGTTGTTTGCCGCGTCCGGGAAGCACCTTGCGGGACAAGTTTCGATGCCGTTTGGCCGATCCACCGTTAGGTGGATTGCCGCACGCCGCGCCGCCAACCGAGAGTCCGCCAAGGACCGGTGTCGTATTCGACAATGTTGGCGGGCGGCCGCCGCTCGCAATATCAGAGGATTCGACATGCGTGATTTCATGGCCATCGGCCGCTCGGTGGCGGTTGCCGAGCGTGGCATGGCCGCAACCTCGCACCCGCAGGCGACGCTCGCCGCGGTCGAGATGCTGAAGGCCGGTGGCAATGCCGTCGATGCCGCGGTGGCTGCGGTCGCGGTGCAGGGCGTGGTCGAGCCGCAGATGACCGGGATCGGCGGCGACTGCTTTGCGCTGTATTCGCCTGATGCCGGCGAGCCGATCGCGCTGAACGGCTCCGGCCGCACGCCGGCCGGTACCGATGTCGAGAAATATTCCGCAAGCGGGGCGCGCGACATTCCGCCGACCGCGCCGGAGGCGGTGACTATGCCCGGCGCGATCGACGCGTGGTGCCGGCTGGTCGCCGATCACGGCAGCAAGTCGTTGGACGAGATCTTCCGGCCGGCGATAGCGGCCGCCGAGCAGGGCTTTTGCGTGACGCCGCGCGTCGCCGAGGACTGGCGCCGTTTCCGGGCCCGGATCGAGATCGATCCCAATGCGGCGGCGCAGTTCCTTCCCGGCGGCAAGGTGCCCGACGTCGGCGACATCCGGACCCAACCTGCGCTTGGCCGCACCCTTCGCCGGATCGCGCAGCACGGGCGCGAGGCGTTTTATGCGGGCGAGGCCGCCGATGAGATGGTGGACGTCCTGCGCGCCCTGGGCGGAGCCCATAGCACCGATGATTTCGCGGCGCAGAGCTCGGATTACGTGCGGCCGATCTCGGCGCGTTACCATGATCACGACGTGGTCGAGTGTCCGCCGAACGGGCAGGGTCTGGCTGCGCTGATGATCCTGCGGACGCTTGCCGGCTTCGATGTCGCAGCACTCGCGCAGGCCGATCGGATCCATCTGCTGGCCGAAGCGACCAAGGCCGCTTACCGCGCGCGCGACGCCTTCTTCTGCGATCCAACGACCAGCAAGGTCGATCCGGCTGCATTCCTGGCCGAAGACTATATCGGCAGGATCCGCAGCAAGATCGACATGGGCCGCGCCTCCGCACCCGCGGCCTGGGACGATATCGAGCACCGCGACACCGTCTATGTCACGGTGGTTGACCGTGACCTCAACGCCGTCTCGCTGATCAACTCGTTGTTCTATCCGTTCGGCAGCGGCATCTACGCGCCGAAGTCGGGCATTCTGCTGCACAACCGCGGCTGGAGCTTTCGCGCCAGGCCGGGACACCTGAATTCGCTCGGGCGGCGCAAGCGCCCGATGCACACGATCATTCCGGGCCTGCTGCGCAAGGACGGCAGGACGGTGATGTCGTTCGGCGTGATGGGCGGACATTACCAGGCCGCCGGCCATGCCAACCTGATCTCGAACATCTTCGATTTGAAGATGGACATCCAGGCGGCCGCCGAGGCACCGCGCTCCTTTGCCTTCGATGGCGCGCTGTCGCTGGAGACGACGATATCGCCTGATATCCGCGACGACCTGCGCGCCCGCGGTCACGAAGCGCGCTTCTCCGAGGAGCCGATCGGCGGCTGCCAAGCGATCCGCATCGACCATGCGCGCGGTGTCCTGTTCGGCGCCTCCGACCACCGCAAGGACGGGTTGGCGCTGGGATTCTGACGTGCACCGCAAGACTTCGGATTAATAGAATTAAATCGCTGATTTGCCCGACATGTCAAGTCGCCATGTCGAATGCTGGCACGCCGTCGGCTACTTTGCATGGGGTTGTTTTCGATATTTTGCAGTGCGCCCCTGCGGAGGCAGGCAATGCGCAAAAGCCCTGCGCCTGCAGGGAGGCGGCGAAGCATCCACCGGACGGTGGATTGTTCCAAATGCCGACATGCCGAACGTTTGGCGTCACGCTGGTGTCGTGCGCGGTTCGACCGCTGTGCACCGCACAGTGAGCGCCCCAGGCTTTCCCAATCGAGAAGTTGATCCGTATGAACAGGACATTCGCCGACACGGTCTTCCGGAACGGTCGGATCTACACGTCGAACCGGGCGCAGCCCTGGGCGGCGTGCGCGGCGGTCAAGGCCGGCCGGTTCATCGCCGTCGGCGAGGAGCGCGACGTCGCTTCGCTCGTCGGCGAGCGCACTGCGACCGTCGATCTGCGCGGACGGATGGCGATGCCGGGGATCGTCGACATCCACAATCACATCATGATGGGCGGGCAGGCCGATCTCTACGAGTTGCGCTTCTCCAACGCCGACAGCGTGCCGAGGATCGCCGAGACCCTGCACAAGGCCGCCTCAGCGGCTAAGCCCGGCGCCTGGATCGTCGGTGGGCAGTTCGGCAACAATCTGCTGAACGAGATGAACACCGCGGAGTCCTGTGCGCTGCTGGACGCGGCGTGCCTCGGACACCCAGTCGTGCTGCGCGACGACACCTATCACAATCGCTGGGCGAGCTCGGCGGCACTGCGGCTGGCCGGCGTACAGGCCGATACCCCCGATCCGACCGATGGCGAGATCGGCCGCGACCTCAAGACCGGGACGCTGACCGGGATCATGATCGAAGCCGCCTCGGGTCTGGTGGAGCGGGCGCTCGCGGCCTCCGGACACTATACGCCCGAGATGGACCGTGCCGCGGTGGCGCGCTCGATCGGGGTCCTGAACACCTATGGCGTCACCGCCTTCATCGATGCCGCCAGCATGCAGCCGATCCTGGCGGCGCTGAAGGGGCTCGACGACCGCGGCGAGCTGACCGCCTGGGCGGTCTGCGCGATGCCAGTGGTCGAGCCGGGCTTCATGTTCGGCAAGGCCGGTGAGGAGCTGTTTGCGCTGCGCGAGGACTATCGCGGCGCGCATGTGAAGCCTGACTATGTGAAAGTGTTCCTCGACGGCGTGCCGGGCGCCAAGACCGCGGCCTTCCACGAGCCCTATGTCGCCGATCCCGTGCGCGGCTGCTGCTTCCGCGGCGCCACCATGCTGACGGTGCCCGACCTGATCCGCTGGCTCGGGCGCTGCGAGAAGCTCGGCTTGGCCGCGAAGATCCATTGCGCGGGAGATGCCGCGGTGACCCAGGCGCTCGACGCCATCGACGTTGTGCGCAGCTTCAACGGCTCGACGCATCTGGTGCATCAGATCGCGCATGCGAGCTACATCGCGCCCGACGACATCAAGCGCTTCGCCGAGCTCGGCGTCGCGGCCGATCTGTCACCGATCATCTGGTATCCGACCGTCTTCCTCGAGGCGCACAAGGCGGCGATGGGCGAGGAGCGCGCGCAGCGCTTCTGGCCGAACAAGGATCTGAAGGAGGCCGGCGCGCTGATGGCCGGCGGCTCGGACTGGCCGGTGATTCCGATCCCCGATCCCTGGCAGGGTATCGAGGGCATGGTGACCAGGCAAAATCCCACCGGGGATTTTCCCGGCAAGTCGCTGTGGGCCGAGCAGGCGCTCGATCTCGCCACGGTGATCGACATCTACACCATCGACGCCGCGCGTGCGGCGGGCCTCGGCCAATCGATCGGCTCGATCGAGGTCGGCAAATCGGCCGATCTGATCGTGCTCGACCAGATGATCTTCGACATCCCGCAGGATCAGCTTGCCGATACGCGGGTCGAGATGACCTTCTTCGAGGGCCGCAAGGTCTACGAGCGGGGCGCGTGATGGCAGCGGTGGACCAGATCCCGGTCACAGTGCTCACCGGTTTTCTCGGCAGCGGCAAGACCACCGTGCTGAACCATTTGCTGCGCCAGCCGGAGCTCAACGGCGTCGTCGCTATCATCAACGAGTTCGGCGAGGTGGCGCTCGATCATCTCCTGGTCGAGAGCAGCGAGGATCGCCTGGCGCTGCTCGACAATGGCTGCATCTGCTGCTCGGTGCGCGAAGACCTGATCGAGACGCTGGCTGACCTTGCGTCACGCCGTGCGGCAGGGACGATCCCGCCGTTCCACCGCGTGCTGGTCGAGACCACCGGGCTCGCCGATCCCGTGCCGGTGCTGCACACGCTGATGACGGCGCCCGATGTCCTCAGTCGCTACCGGATCGACGGCGTGGTCGCGACCGTCGATGCCGTCAACGGCGCGCGCACCCTCGCGGCCCACAGCGAAGCCGTCAGGCAGATTGCCGTCGCCGACCGGCTGCTCGTGACCAAGACCGATGTTGCCGCCGATGATGAACTGTCACGGCTCGACGTGCGGCTCGCAGCGATCAATCCGGTCGCGGCTCGCCATCACGTCCGGAATGGGATCGTCGATCCGGCCAAAGTCCTTGATGCCGGGCTGTTTGATCCGGCGGCCCACTCTGCCGATGTCGTGCGCTGGTTCGATCTGGCAGCGCAGGCCGCGAACGCGCCGCATCATCACGTGGAGCACCATTGCGACGACGAGGATTGTGGCCATCACAGCCACCACGCGCACAACACGGACGTGTCGTCCTACAGCCTGATCATCGACGAGCCGATCCAACGCGAGGCGTTCGCGCGCTGGCTCGACTACGTCGCAGCGCTCAAAGGTGAAGACCTGCTGCGCTTCAAGGCGATCGTGCATGTCGCCGAGCAACCCGATGCGCCCGTCGTGGTGCATGGCGTGCAGCACGTCTTCCATCCGCCGATCACGCTGCAGGGCTGGCCGTCGGCGGACCGGCGCTCGCGTCTGGTCTTCATCGTGCGCGGCATCCCGCGCCAGATTATCGAGAACACATTGTGCAAATTTGCGGCGGTGAGCCGTGCCGCGATCCGGCGATCGGCGGCGTGAGCCCGCGGTCAAGCAATTTCATCATTAGTTGTGGAGGGAGAGGACATGACTGAGACAAAGAACAATTCGGCGTCCGGCCGGCTCGACCGGCGTACGCTGCTGAAGGCGGCCGGTGCCACCGGCCTCGCTTCCGCGATGAACGTGCCGCTGGTGAACGTCGCGCGGGCCGCCGGCAATACCATCAAGATCGGCTGGGTCGGTTGTCTCTCCGGCGTCCGCGCGCCGTTTGCCGAGCCCGACACCTGGATCCATGAACGTATCAAGGCCCGGCTCAAGGACGGCCTGAAGATCGGCGGCAAGACCTGGCAGGTCGAGTTCATCTTCAAGGACAATCAGTCCGACCCGAACCGCTCGTCGGTGGTGGCGAGCGAGCTGGTGCTGCGCGAGAAATGCGACCTGATCCTGATCGAGGATGGCGACGCGCAGGCTCCGGTGCAGGAGCTCGCCGATGCCCGCGGCATTCCGTCGATTTCGACCATGGTGCCGTGGCAGGGCTGGATGTTCCCGCGCAAGTCGACGCCCGACAAGGGCTTCCCCTACAGCTATCACTTCTTCTGGGGCGCCGATGATGTCGTGAAGAATTTCCTCGGCATGTGGCAGTCGGTCGAGACCAACAAGAAGGTCGGTACGCTCTACATCGACAATCCCGCAGGTCAGGCGTTCTCCGATCCGAAGGTCGGTCTGCCCGGCGGCATTGCGGGGGCCGGCTATCAGGAATTCTCCGCCGGAAAATTCCAGATCGCGACCGACGACTTCACCAACCAGGTGTCGTCGTTCAAGAGCAACGGCGTCGATATCGTGTCCGGCTTCACCTACGGCAATCACTGGGTGACACTGTGGAACCAGGCGGCGCAGGCCGGCTTCAAGCCGCAGATCTGCACGGTGGCGGCGGCTTTCCTGTTCCCCAGTGCGGTGAACGCGCTCGGCGATCGCGGCGACGGCATGTCGACCGAGGTGTGGTGGACGCCGGCCTATCCGTTCAAGTCGTCGCTGACCGGACAGAGCGCCGCCGAACTCGCCGCGGAATGGGAGAAGACCACCGGCAAGCAATGGACCCAGCCGATCGGCTACGCGCACGCTCTATGGGAGGTTGCGCTTGCCGCTTTGCAGAACAGCGACCCGAAGGACAAGAACTCGTTGCGCGATGCCATCGCGGGGCTCGACATGGAGACGGTGGTCGGACCCGTGAAGTTCAAGGGGACGCCGATCAAGAACGTCGCGGTGACGTCGCTGTCGGGCGGGCAATGGCGCAAGAGCAAGGGCGGCAAGTCGAAATACGAGCTCCTGATCGTGCACAACGGCACCGCGCCTTTCATCCCGAAGCAGGCCGATCTCCAGCTGCTCTCCAAGCTGGCCTGAGATGGCACCGCTTCTGCGCGTCAGCGGGCTCTGCAAGCGCTTCGGCGAGATCGTGGTGGCCGACAATGTCAGCTTCGAGCTGGCGCGCGGCGAATGCCTCGGCGTGATCGGCCCGAACGGCGCCGGCAAGAGCTCGCTGTTGAACCTGATCGTCGGCCTGCTCACGGCCGACGGCGGTTCGATCATGCTCGACGACAAGGAGATCACCGGCCTGCCGCCGCATCGCCGGGCACGGATGGGGCTCGGGCGGGCGTTCCAGATCCCGCAGCCGTTTCCGCATCTCTCGGTTTATGAGAACGCGCTGGTCGCCGCGTCCTACGGCGCGGGCCTGTACGGCGAGGCGGCAACCAGCTGGACCATGGAGGTGTTGCAGCGCACCGGGCTCGACGCCAAGGCGGACAAGCTCGCGGGCGCCTTGCCGCTGATCGATCGCAAGCGGCTGGAATTCGCCAAGGCGTTGGCCTCGAAGCCCAAGCTGATCCTGCTCGACGAGATCGCGGCCGGGCTGACGGAGCCCGAAGTCGAGCGCCTCGTTGCGATCATCAAGTCGGTGAAAGCAGATCACGCCATGATCTGGATCGAGCACATTCCGCACGCCTTGCGCGCAGTGTCGGATCGCATCCTGGTGCTCGATTTCGGCCGCAAGGTGCTGGAAGGGCCGCCGGCCGAGGTGATGGACAGCGCCGTGGTGCGCGAGATCTATATGGGATTGAAGGCCGATGGCGTTGCTTGATGTGAACGGCCTGCAGATCTTCTACGGCGATCTCCAGGCCGTGTTCGACATGAATTTCACCGTCGCGGACGGCGAGGCGGTGGCGCTGGTCGGCGCCAACGGCGCCGGCAAGTCGACCTTCCTGAAGGCGCTGGTCGGGCTCAACGAGGAGCGGCGCGGGGCGGTGCATTTCGACGGCATCGACATCTCGCAGATGCCGGCGGAGGACGTCTCGCGGCTCGGGCTAATCATGGTGCCTGAAGGCCGGCTGCTGTTCGATTCGCTAACCATCGAGGAGAACCTGCTGATGGGCAGCGTCAACCGGCGCAAGGGCAGCTGGACGCTGCGGCGGGTGTTCGACCTGTTTCCGATCCTTGAAGAGCGGCGGCGGATGTTTCCCGGGCAGCTCTCCGGCGGCCAGCAGCAGATGGCGGCGATCGGCCGCGCGCTGATGTCGAACCCGCGGCTGCTGCTGTGCGACGAGATTTCGCTCGGGCTGGCGCCGGTCGTGGTTGAGCAGATCTACCGCTCCTTTGCCGACATCCGCCGCGAGGGCACCGCCGTCGTACTGGTCGAGCAGGATGTCAAGCGCGCGCTCGCGACGTCGGAGCGGATCTATTGCCTGTTGAAGGGGCGGGTGTCGCTGAGCGGCCCGGCGCAAGGCTTGCAGCCGGAACAGCTGACGCACGCTTATTTCGGAAACTAGCCAGGATTGGCATGACATGATCTGGGTTGAGACATTGATCAACGGGGCCCTGCTGGGCGGGCTCTATGGCCTGCTCGGCATCGGGCTTGCTTTGGTGTTCGGCGTGATGCGCGTCGTCAACATCGCGCATGGCGAGTTCATGGTGCTGAGCGCGTTCTGCGCTGTGCTGCTGTCCAACCTGTTTCCCCAGGTCTCGCCGCTGTTGATGCTGATCCCGGTGATCGCGTTGTCGTTCGCGGTCGGCTGGCTGTACCAGGCGCTTATCGTCAACCGCGTGGTGACGTCGCCCGATCCGCTGTCGCCGTTGCTTTTGACCTTCGGCGTCTCGGTGATCCTGCGCAACGTCATGGTCGAGATATTCGGCGCCGACGTGCGCAGCCTCCAGGTCGGCGAGCTGTCGCGCGCCAGCCTCGAGGTTGCCGGCCTCAACATCGGCATCATGCCGCTGCTGACCTTGGTGCTCGCCGCATTGCTGTTCATGGCGCTGCAGCTCGTGCTGCGCCATACCGAGTTCGGGCGGATCGTGCGCGCCACCGCCGACCGCCGCGACATCGTCCGGCTGTCCGGGGTCAAGCCTGACCGGGTCTATAACTACGTCATGGGCCTGTCGCTCGCACTCGGCGCGATCGGCGGCGTGCTGCTTGCGGTGCGGTCGAGCTTCACGCCGTTCTCGGGCGCCGAGCGGCTCTTGATCGCCTTCGAGGTCGTCGTGCTCGGCGGGCTCGGCTCGTTCTGGGGCGCGCTGCTCGGCGGCATCGCGCTCGGCATGGCGCAGCTGATCGGGCTGAAGATCGATCCGAATGCCGGGCTGCTCTACGCGCATCTCTTGTTCTTCATCATGCTGCTGATCCGCCCGTCGGGTCTCGTGTCGAGCAGGGTGTGACGCCGATGCCGACACGAACAATTCTCATGGCTTCTGCCATCGTGCTCGTCGCGGTCATCGCCGGCGCGCCCTTCGTGCTGAACGAAGGTTTTCTGCGGCTTGCGACCGAGTGCCTGCTGCTGCTGACGATGGCGCAGATGTGGAACCTGCTGGCGGGCTATGCCGGACTGGTCTCGCTCGGCCATCAGGTCTTCATCGCTTTCGGCGCCTATGCGCTGTTCCTGACCTCCGGCTGGCTCGAGGTCACTCCGATCTGGGTGTTGCCGGTCGCGCCGCTCGTGGCGGCGGCGGTCGCTGCGATCATCGCCTTTCCGCTGTTTCGTTTGCGCGACGCCTATTTCTCGATCGCGATGTGGGTGTTCGCCGAGATCATCGGCGCCTTCACGATGAAATCGCAGGCGGTCGGCGGCACGTCGGGTGTGCCGCTCGCCACCAGCAAGCTGATCGATTTCGACTGGTTCGAGCCGACCATGTTCTGGCTCGCAGGCGGCCTGACGCTGGTCACCATCGCGGCATTGTACAAGATGATGACCTCGAGCTTCGGGCTCGGGCTGATGAGCGTGCGCGACAATGATCTCGCCGCGATGAGCGTCGGCGTCGATGTCCGGCACAATCGCTTCATCGCCTTCGTGCTGTCGGCGGCGGGATGCGGGCTTGCCGGTGCGTTGAGCTTCATGGGCAATCTGTTCATCGCGCCGCTGGCGGCGTTCGACGTCAACTGGTCAGTCTACATGATGTTCATCGTGATCATCGGCGGCATCGGAACGTTGGAAGGTCCGATCCTCGGCGTCTTCATCTTCTTCGGCCTGCGCGAGTTGATGACCGGGCCGCTCGGCCTGTCCGGCGGCTGGTATCTGGTTGGGCTCGGTATCATCGCGGTCGTCGTGATGATCGTGGCGCCGCGCGGCATCTGGCCCGCCTTGCGCGATCGCCTCGGCGTCCGGCTGCTCGATGTCCACCGCGCAGCGCCGCGCCCGGCCGTGGCCGCGATCCCGCCGACGACGTCGGAACGGGTTACCGGATGAGGCAGGCCTTCACGCCGTCACCTTTGCTTGTATTCTGACAGTTCTGGCTTTGAGTGGAGGGCGTGATGGCTCTGATTTCCCGGCATGGTGGATTGGCATTGGCCGGCCTGGTTGCAGCGACACTGGCGGCGCCGCTGCCGGTGCAGGCCGAGCGCAGGATGTGGCCGCAGGCGGCCGCAACGCACCCGATGGATGGGCTGACCACGGACGAGATTCGTTCGGTCTCCGAAATCCTCCGCGGCGCCGGCAAGCTCGACGATGCGGCGCGGGTCGTCTCCATGACGGTCGACGAAGACCCCAAGGACGAGGTGCGGGCATGGAAGCCCGGACAGCCCTTCGCGCGCCGTGCCAACGTGACGCTGTTGAGCGGAGGCCATCTCTACGAGGCGCATATCGATCTCGCCGCGCGCAGCCTCGCCGGCTGGGATGAGATCAGGGATCACGAGGCCGCGCTGACCATCGACGAGCTGATGTCGGCCGGCGATTTGCCGAAGCAGGACCCGCGCTGGATCGCTGCGATGGCCAAGCGTGGCATCACCGATTTCCATAATGTGCTGTGCCTGCCGCTGACGGTCGGGCCGGTGACCGATCCGGCCCTGAAAGGCCGTCGCCTGCTCAACGTGCCCTGCGTCGACACCACGGGCGCCGCCAACAATCTCTGGGGCAAGCCGATCGAGAACCTGGTCGCCCAGGTCGATCTCAAGAGCAGGACGGTGCTGTCGGTGACCGATCTCGGCGTGGTGCCGCCGCCGGCGCAGACGCCGTCACACGCCTATGCCGACTCCGGAAAATACCGCAGGCCGCCGAAGCCGATCGAGATCGCCGCACCCGAGGGAAGCAATGTGAAGGTGGAGGGCGGCCAGGTCCGCTGGGACAATTGGTCGTTCCATGTCCGCCTCGAGCCGCGCGTCGGCGCCGTGCTGTCGCTGATCCGCTACGACGACCACGGCACGCTCCGCGACGTCGCCTATCAGATGTCCGCAAGCGAGATGTTCGTGCCCTATATGGATCCGGCGCCGACCTGGTCGTTCCGCGCCTATATGGATATCGGCGAGTACGGCTTTGGCGTGCTGTCCAGCGAGTTGCAGCGCGGCGTGGATTGTCCCGAAGGCGCGCATTATCTCGATCTGACGATCTCGGACACCAAGGGCAATCCGGTCGTCTCCAAGGGCGCGGTCTGCATCTTCGAGCGGCCGACCGGCGATCCGATCTGGCGCCATAGCGAATTGCTCAACAACACCGCCGAGGTGCGGCCGAACAACGAGCTGGTGGTTCGAATGGCCCCGGTGGTCGGCAATTACGATTATCTGGTGGACTACGTGTTCGACCGCGCCGGCAATATCGATGTGCGGCTCGGCGCCTACGGCATCGATGCGACCAAGGGCGTCGCAAGTCGGACACTGAGCGACCCGACGGCCGCGCAGGATACCGCCTACGGAACGCTGGTCGACGAGCGGCTGCTTGCGGTCAATCACGATCACTACATGACGTTCCGGATCGACATGGACGTCGACGGCGCCTCGAACCGGCTGGTCGAGGATCGCTTCAGCGTCCGCCGGCTGGAGCAGGGCCAGCGCAAGAGCCTGTGGCAGGTCGACACCAGGCCGGTCGCGACCGAAGGACCGGTCACGACGCCGCTGAGCGCGGCGCAATTCAGGATCGAGAGCACGGGCAAGACCAACAAGCAGGGCTACCGCACGAGCTATCAGATCATGCCCGGCCACTCCGACGTCTCCTTGCTCGCCAAGGACGATCCGATCCAGCTGCGCGCCGGCTTCAGCGCCTACACGCTGTGGACCTCGGCCTACGCCAGGGACGAGCGCTACGCCGCGGGCATGTATCCGAATGAGAACCCTGAGGTCGACGGCCTGCCGAAATGGACCGCGGCGAAGCGGCCGATCGAGGACCGCGACCTGGTGCTCTGGTACACGGTCGGTTTCCGCCACGTGCCGCGCGCCGAGGATTGGCCTGTGATGCCCGGCCTGTGGCACGGCTTCCGGCTGCGTCCGTTCAACTTCTTCGATCGCAATCCCGCGCTCGATGTGCCGCCGATGGTGAATGCCAGGGACACCAAATGAGGGGCCGCGCGCATCGCGCTGGAGCGGTGGCCGGCGCGCTGCTGACGTTGCTGGCGACAGGGCCGGCCGCGCTTGGCGCCGCGGTCGAAAGCGCTGACGATGCGTCCTTGCTCTATTTGAGCAGCAGCGACTGGGACCGGCAGACGACGCCGCGCAAGGTCGCGCTCGCGGCCGACTTCATGCGGATCTTTTGCACTGTTCAGACGATGTCGGCCGCATCGCTGGCCGACTGCCTCGACCGCAACGCGGTGGATGGCGCGCCGTTCGAGCGCGCCATGGCCTGCGTCAGCGCACTGTCAGCCGGCCGCTGAGAGGCCGGCGTCGATCCCTTCGGCGATCCGCTTCACGTCGGCTGACGTGAGGATCAAGGGCGGTGACAGGATCAGGTTGTTGCCGGAGACGCGCAGCATCACGCCGGCCTCGTAGGCGACATCTGCGACCTTTGCCATCGTCTTCTTGTCGGCAGGCTTCTTGCTGTCGCGATCGGCGACGAGCTCAAGCGCTGCCATCAGGCCCTTGCCCCTGACGTCGCCGACCAGCGGATGCTTCGCCTTGAGCGCGGCCAGCGCCTGCGCGAGGTCCTTGCCGCGCGCGGTGGCATTCTCGTCAAGCTTGAGGCGGCGGGTCTCCGCGAGCGCCGCAAGGCCCGCGGCACAGCCGACCGGATGGCCCGAATAGGTATAGCCATGGCCGATCGAGCCGAACGTCGTGGTATCGGCCTCGAAGGCTTCCGCGACCTGCTCGCCGATCAGCGTCGCACCGAGCGGGAAATAGCCGGAGGTGATCGCCTTGGCCATCGTCATCATGTCGGGCTTCACGCCCCAGAGCCGCGAGCCCGACCATGCGCCGGTGCGTCCGAAGCCGGTGACGACCTCGTCCGCGATCATCAGGATGCCGTGACGGTCGCAGATCTCGCGCACGAGCTTCATGAAGCTGTCCGGCGGCACGATCACGCCGCCGGCGCCTAGCACCGGCTCCATGATGAAGGCGGCGATAGTGTCGGCGCCCTGAAATGCGATCTCCTCTTCCATCGCCGCCGCACAGAGCTGCGCGAGCTTGGCTGGATCGGTCTCGTTGAACGGATTGCGATAGGTCGACGGCGCCGGGATATGGAAGACGCCGGGCAGCATCGGCTCGTAGTTGCGGCGGAAATTGGCGTTGCCGTTGACAGAGGCGCCGCCGAAATGGGTGCCGTGATAGCCTTTCTTCAGCGCCAGGAACTTGGTGCGGTCGGCCTGGCCCTTGATCTTCCAGTATTGCCGGGCCAGCCGCAGCGCGGTCTCGACCGAGTCCGAGCCGCCTGAGGTGAAGAAGGCGCGGACCATGTCCTCGGGCTTGAACCATTCGGTGAGCTCGTAGGCGAGCTCGATCGAGGGACCGTTCGAGGTGCCGCGGAAGCCCGAATAATAGGGCAACGCGCTGAGCTGGTCTGCGATCGCCATCTTGATCGGATCGCAGCTGTAGCCGAGATTGACGTTCCAGAGGCCGCCGACCGCATCGATCACGGTCTTGCCGTCGATGTCGGTGACCTGGACGCCTTCGCCCTTCATCACGATCCGCGGCGGCTGCGTCCGCATCTCGGCGGGATGGGCCATCGGGTGCCAGATCGGCTTGGCGTTGTTCTCAACCAGGAAGTTTCTGTCGCGCATGATTGCTCTCTGTCCGGCTGGAGCCTTTTCCGTTCCGATGGAATCGGAACGGGGCTCCAGATTCTAGCTTTAACGCGTTTTCTTCACGCGAACCGGTACCCACTTCGCTCGAAAACGCTTTAGTCGAATTGCAGCCCGAAATGCCGCAGCGCCTCGCTGTAGGACGCCGCCGGGTTTCGCACGTCGAACAGCACCGTGCGCATGTTGCACGCAGCGGCGCCCGTGATGTTGCGGCGCTGGTCGTCGACGAAGACGCAATCTTCTGCCTCCAGCCGCAGTTCGTCCAGCACGCTTTGATAGGCGCGCCGATCGGGTTTCAGGATCCCGGTATGGGTCGCGTCGACGATGGTCTCGAAGCGCTTGAGGATGGGCAGACGGGTGCGGAAGTCGGCGCCGTAGAACAGGTCGAGCTCGTTCGAGAGGATGGCGAGCCGGAACCCGGCGTCGGCGGCGAGAGTGATCGCACGCTCCGCTTCGGGGCGGATCACGGTTTCGGGGTCGGCACCGCGCGCGCGTTTCACGAAAGTCTCCATGTCGCGCCAGTCTTCACCGAGCATGCGGCCGACCTCGCGGCTGCGGGTCAGCCAGTAGTCGCGTTCGGAAATCTCGCCACGCTGCATCGACATCCAGAGCGGATCGCTGTCGGGGGCGAACGGTCCGAGCCATTTCAACGTGCACGGTGCGAGCCCGAGCGTGCGCTCGGTCAGGTCATGGGTCTCGAACAGCGTCTTCGAGATCACGCCGCCGAAGTCGAGCACCAGCGCCTGGGCGAGCGGACGGGTCATGCGGCCGCCGTGGTGCGGCCGGGGCGGACAATGCCGGCTGCGACCCATCGGTCGAAGATACCGAGCACCGTTTCATTGAATGCCGCGCTATTGATGTGATCCCTGATCTCGTGCAGCTCGACCGGTGGCTGGACCGCCGAGCGCATCGCGTCGACAAAGGCGGCGAGGGCGTCGGGATCGTGCAGAGCCTCGCCCTCGCGGTCCCATTGCTGGATGCCACCCGTGGGCAGCACGAAGGCAACCGGCGCGCTGGCTTGGGCCAGCTTCTCGGCAATCGCGCGCGCGATCCGCTGGCGATCGGCGGCGCCTGAAGTGGCCGACGCAAGCAGCCGGTTATGCGCGTGGAACGGGCGATCCGACAGCTCCTTTGGAACGCCAAGCCATGCCGGGAAGTCGACCATATCGATCGCCCCGGGCGCGACGATCTGGGGAATGCCCGCTCTGCCGGCATTCTCCAGCCGGTCGGCACCGGAATTGACCACCGAGCCGGTGAGCTGATTGGCGACTTCCTGCAGGCTGAGGTCCAGCACCGCGGCAAAGCCGCCTTGGGCCGCGATCGACTCCATCGCACGTCCGCCCATGCCGGTGGTGTGGAAGACGACCACCTCATAGCCGCGGCGCTCGAGCTGCGGCTTGAGCTCGACCATGTAGTGCAGGCAGCTCTTGCCAAGCGACGTGATCGCAACGACCGGCCGGTCCCGGTTAGGCTTGATCGCGCTCCTGGCTGCGCCGACGATCGCGCCGCAGGCTTGCGACAGCACGGCCATGCAGGTGCCGTTGAGGCCATAGAGGCCGCCGGCCCACAGGATCATCATCAAATCGGCCGCGACGCGCTCCGGCGGGATCAGATGCGAGAATGCGACGGTCGAGACGATCAGCTTCGGCAGGCCGAGCGGCAGCGCCTGCGCGACGTCGAGCGCAAGGTCAGTTCCCATCGTGCCGCCGATGGCGATCACGCCGTCGATGGCATCGCTGTCAGCGAGCTCGCGGGCCAGGTTTGCGGCGCCGATCGCCATCAGCGACATCGCGGAGTTCTCGTCGCCGCTTGATGCAATCGCCTCGATCGTGGTCTGCGCTGCGGCGGCCACCGCGTGCTTGTCATGCGCCGGCTGGTACGGCGGATCGCCGAGCACGCTGATGTCCATCATGATCGTCCTGCCGCCGGCCCGGGCGATGCACTCGCCCATGAACAGCAGTTCGTCGGCCTTGGTGTCTCCCGTTCCGATCAGGAGAATGCGGGGCTGCGTAATCTCAGGCATGACCTTGTCAGTGTTCGCCGGCAGGCGTGAATGATGGTGGGCG
This sequence comes from Bradyrhizobium oropedii, assembly GCF_020889685.1. GTDB lineage: Bacteria > Pseudomonadota > Alphaproteobacteria > Rhizobiales > Xanthobacteraceae > Bradyrhizobium > Bradyrhizobium oropedii. The sequence continues at coordinate 9,345 of NZ_JACMYO010000017.1, read as the reverse complement.
ACGGGCGTTGCACCGAGCGTGCAGGACGTTCGGCCATCGTGCAATCACGCTATGAGCGCGCCGGCTGCGGTGACATCCACCTATCGGTTGATTGCTGTCAAAGCCTTGATTTGGCGAGGATTGCACCATGCCCGCGGTCCCGGTCGGGAGCCGCATTTTGTCATCGTCACAATGATCTCGCATGCAGCAAGCCCAGATCGATCGATATCGCTCGGCCGTCATTCCGGCCCAACAGCTCTTCATCGGCGGCCGCACCGCGCAGGCGGTCAGCGAGGCACGGCTCGATGTCGTGTCGCCGATCGACGGCAGGCTGTTGACGAGCATTGCCGACGGCGATGCGGCCGACGTCGACCTTGCGGTGAGGCAAGCGCGACGGGTCTTCGAGCAGGGAAGCTGGTCCCGCGCGGCGCCGGCGCAACGCAGGAAGGTGCTGCTGCGGTTCGCCGATCTCATCGAGCAGCACGCGCTCGAGATCGCGGTGCTCGGTGTGCGCGACAACGGCACCGAGATCAGCATGGCCTACAAGGCCGAGCCGCTGTCGGCGGCGGGCACGATCCGCTACTACGCCGAAGCGATCGACAAGGTGTATGGCGAGATCGCACCGACCTCAGGCGACGTGCTCGGGCTCGTGCATCGCGAACCGCTCGGCGTCGTCGGCGTGATCGTGCCGTGGAACTTCCCGCTGATGATCGGTGCGTGGAAGATCGGTCCTGCGCTTGCCGCCGGAAACTCGGTCGTGGTCAAGCCGCCGGAGCTTGCGTCGCTCACGCTGCTGCGGCTTGCTGAGCTCGCGACGGAGGCGGGTCTGCCGGACGGTGTGCTCAACGTCGTCACCGGCCGCGGCGCATCAGCCGGCGAGGCGCTGGCGCTGCATATGGATGTCGACGTGCTTGCCTTCACCGGCTCGGGTGCGGTCGGCCGGCGTCTGCTGGAAGGCTCGGCGCGATCGAACCTGAAGCGCGTGCATCTCGAGCTCGGCGGCAAGTCGCCCAACATCGTGTTCGCCGATGTGCCCGACATCAAACATGCGGCCAAGGTCTCGGCCAACGGCATCTTCCGCAACTCCGGTCAGGTTTGCGTCGCCGGCTCGCGGCTGCTGGTGCAGTCCGCGATCTATGATCGTTTCATGGATGAATTGCTCGACGCGACCGCGAAACTCAGGGTCGGCGATCCCCTCGAACTGACCTCGGATATCGGCGCCATTTCGAGCAAGGTGCAGTTGCGCAAGAATCTGGACGCCGTTGCCCGCGCTGAAGCGCAGGGCGCGAAGCGGATGACGGGCGGCGAGCAGATCCGCGTCGAGACCGGCGGCAACTTCATGGCGCCGGCGATCCTCACCGAGGTGACGCCGGCGATGGAGGTCTGGCGCGAGGAGGTGTTCGGCCCGGTGCTGTCAGTCACGCGGTTCGACAGCGAGGACGATGCCACAGCGCTTGCCAATGCGACGCCCTATGGACTTGCATCGGCGGTGTGGACCGGAAGCCTCTCGACCGCGCATCGTATGGTGCGCGCCATCAAGGCCGGTGTCGTGCACGTCAACGCCTATGGCGGCGCCGACATCACGGTGCCGCTCGGCGGCTTCAAGCAATCCGGCTTTGGACGCGACAAGTCGCTCCACGCCCTCGACGCATATACCGACCTCAAGACCGCCTGGATCGCGCTATGACATCTGCAACCGCTGAACGCACCGGCACTCTGAATCGATTGCTCGACGCCGAGCAGGAGCGCTTTCGGGCGCTGCATCCGCGATCGGCAGCGGCGTGGCAGGAAGGCAGGCAGCATTACCTGTATGGCGGCCCATCGCACTGGATGCGGCGCTGGGCCGGTGGCTTTCCGGTCTATGCCGAGCAAGCGAATGGCGCGCATATCAGGGACATCGACGGACGCGACTATATCGATTTCTGTCTCGGCGACACCGGCGGCATGTGCGGGCACGCGCCCGAGGCGGTGACGGAGGCTGCGCTCGCTCAGCTCAAGCGTGGTGCGACCATGATGCTGCCGACAGAGGACAGTATCTGGGTCGGTGCGGAGCTGTCGCGCCGTTTCGGTCCGAAATACTGGACGCTGACGACGTCGGCGACCGACGCCAACCGCGCTGCGATCCGTATCTCGCGCATGATCACCGGCCGGCGCAAGGTGCTGGTGTTCTCCGGCTGCTATCATGGCGGCGTCGAGGAAGCGCATGTCGAGATCCGCGACGGTCGGGTCGGCCTGCGCAACATGATCCATCCTAACGGCATCGACCATGATGCCGTGAGCCGGGTCGTCGAGTTCAATGATGTTGCCGCGCTCGAGGCGGCGCTTGCGCATGGCGACGTCGCCTGCGTGCTGACCGAGCCGCTGATGACGAATTTCGGCATGATCCCGGTCGATCCTGGTTTTCACCAGGCGTTGCGCGACCTGACCCGGCGCGCCGGCACTGTCCTGATCATCGACGAGACCCATACGCTGTCCTGTGGACCGGGAGGTTATAGCCAGGCGTATGGACTCGAGTCCGACATTCTCGTCGCGGGCAAAGCGATCGCGGGCGGCATCCCGGCCGGCGTCTTCGGCCTCAACGAGGAGATCGCCGAGCGGCTCTGGAAGCTCGTTCCCCATGTTAATCCGCGCCAGCGGCAGTCCGCGCATCTTGGATTCGGCGGCACGCTCGCCGGCAACGCCTTGACGGTTGCCACCATGCGCGCGGTGCTGGAGAAGGTGCTGACCTCTGCGAATTACGAGCGGATGATCGGAACCGCAACGTGGCTCGCGCAGGAAGCGCGCCGGTTGATCGAAGCGGCCGGTCTGCCCTGGCACGTCACCCAGATCGGCGCGCGCGCCGAGATCATGTTCATGCCGAAGCCGCCGCGCAGCGGCGCCGACGTCATTGCCGGGAGACAACCCGATCTCGAGACCTTGCTGCATGCGTTCTACATGAACGAAGGCATTCTGGTGACGCCGTTTCATACCATGCTGCTGATGTGTCCGGCGACGTCGGCCCGGGACGTGGACAAGCACACGGCGGTGTTCGCGCAGTTCATCGATCTCGTGAAAGGGGCGGGAGCAATCTGATGCAGGCGCCTCCGTTCAATCTTGACGGCCGGGTTGCCATCGTCACCGGCGGCGGCAGGGGGATCGGCGCAGCCATCGTGACGAGGCTTGCGCAGGCCGGCGCGACCGTGGTGATCGCCAACCGGACGCTCGATGTGGCCGAGGCGCTGGCGCGTGAACTGGCGGCCGATGGACGGTCGGTGCATTGCATCCCGTTCGACCGGCTCGACCGGAGTAGCTTGCGTGCGATGGTTGACGGTGTCGCAGCCAAATACAGCCGACTCGATATTGTCGTGCACAACGCCGGCGGTTGCCCGTGGGCTTCGCTCGAGGAGCTTGATGAAGCCAAGCTCGACGAGACGCTGGCGCTGAACCTGAACGCCAGCATCTGGCTCGCGCAGGCCGCAGCTCCGCATATGCGCGCCGCCAGGTTCGGGCGCATTCTCATAACGTCCTCGGTATCCGCGCGTGTCGCAATGGGCGGCGGCGCGCATTACTCGGCAGCAAAGGCCGGCGTCAATGCATTCATCCGTGGCGCCGCGTTCGAGCTCGCGCGCGACGGCATCACGGTCAACGGCGTCGAGGCGGGCTTCATCGAGAAGCCGGGCTGCGGCACCATGAGTGCGCCTGAGAGCAAGGCGAAACTCGAACGCTTCATTCCGATGGGACACATGGGGAGTGCCGACGACATCGGCTGCGCGATGCTCTATCTCGCCTCCGCCGAAGCCAGATATGTCACCGGGCAAACCATCGTCGTCGACGGCGGCTCGACGCTGCCGGAGACCGGATTTGCCGTCGAACGGCAGTGGGGAGTCTAGATGAGCATGAGCTTTTCGGAAGACCGGTTTCCACTTTTCCGGATCACGCTCTGATGCCGCGGCTGGACGGAAAGACGGCGCTGGTGACCGGCGCAGCCACCGGGATCGGCCGGGCCACGGCTGCGCTGCTGGCGTTGAGCGGCGCGCGCGTCGTGCTGTTCGGCCTCGGCGACGCTGCGCTTCAGGCCGCTGCGGCCGAGTGCGGCGGGCAGGCGTTCCATGGTGATGTCACCCGGCCGGACGACGTCGCCAGGGCCGTCAACGCCTGCGGCGCGTGGCTCGACATCGTCGTCAACGCGGCCGGCCTGATTGTGCCGGATCAGCCCGCGACCGTCTCCGACGAGGTCTGGGCCAGGACGCTTGATGTCAACCTCACCGGCACCATGCGGGTCTGTCGCGCATCCTTGCCGCTGCTGCGGCAGCGCGGGGGAGCGATCGTGAACGTCGCCTCCGTTGCCGCGTTCAATGCCAGCCCGGATAGCGCAAGTTACGCTGCGAGCAAGGCGGCCGTGGTCGCCTATACGCGTTCGCTGGCTTACGCACACGGCGCCGACGGCATCCGCGCCAACGCGGTCGCGCCCGGCTGGGTGCGTACGCCGATGAGCGCCTATGAAATGCAATTGCTCGCAGACCAGAACGGCACCACACCCGATGCCGAGTTTCGCGGCGTCGAACGGCGGATCGCGTTGGGACGGATGGCCGAGCCGGCCGAGATCGCGGCGTGCTGCCTGTTTCTGGCCTCCGACGAGGCGTCCTTCGTGACCGGTGCGGTGCTGGTCGCCGACGGCGGCGGCCGCTCGCCGACACAGAATCGCGCGGTCTAGAACCTCCTTCCGATTAAATCGGAACGAGGCTCCAGATTTTTGTTCTGACGCGTTTTCTTCATGCGAACCGGGACCCACTTCGCTCGAAAACGCTCTGGAACGGTCGATTGGCGCCGGAGTGTGGCGGCCGGCACCTTGATAGGGACCGGTGGATTTGGCACTCTTGTGCCGTCACGTCATTCGATCGAGGGGCGTTATGAACAAGTCGTTTTCTGTGATCATTGCGGCGGCCGCTTCAATCGTCGTCCTGTCATCGACGGCGGCGCGATCTGGCGAGATTTACCCATTTGGCGATCCGCCGTACCGGCTGGACTACGTGCAGGAGCCTCAGATCGAATCGGGCTGCTGGAAATGGAATTGGCAGCTGTACCAGTGGCAGGACCACTGCCCGGTCTACGTCTATCCGAAGGCTTACATGTTCTCGCGCTCATCGCGCGTCGTGCTCCACACCAAGGGGTGAAGAGCGCTCAGCTGCTTGAAGTGCTCTGCGTCACGCCAATTGGAGCGACGCAGAGCGCACACTCATGAGTGCGCGATGCTGCACGCCACCTGGTGGTGCTTGCCGAAGTTGAGCAGCGCATTTTCCCGGAAGCCATCCAGCCAGACGCCACGGCCGGCATAGCGATAGCCGACGCCCATCGGCACGTGCCGCACATGGATGCCGCCGCGGCCGGTGAGCAGTGAGGCGGTGACCACTTCGCCCTCGACCGACACAGCGCGCGGGCACAGCGGATACTGATGGCCGTTCTCGCAGGTGAACACGATCTCGGTGCAGGTGCCGACTGGTGCCTTCGTGACCAGGCCGAGATCCGCGGCAGTCGCTTGCCGGGAAGTGCCCGACAGCGCTGCGCCCAAAGCCAAAATGCCCGCGACCATGTAGCCAATTCGAATACGCATCTGCGCCCCCTCGTCCAGCGATAGGCAAAGTAATTGAGAAAAAATATCTCGTGCCAAATGAGCAAAAAAAGTCTCCAAGGTCAAACCTGCGGCAGCGGTAGGCACAGGGTTCGAGCGCCGAGTGTTGCAAGTTTGCTGCAATGGAGCGGAATTAGGTTGAGGGCCGTCGTGCTGCGACAACGTGCCTTTACTGGCCACAATTGGCCTGCAAGTGGTGGGGCAGTTAAGTCGTTTCGTGGGACTGCTTCGCGAGCCTGACCGGATCGCATCGCGAACGGGTTTCGGACGAACATCGGGGGTGGGAATGAACTTCCGTGGTGCCATTGCAGTTTCGTTGCTCACCCTGATGTTTATCCCGGCGTCGTCGCTGACGGCGCATGCACAGGCACCATCTCCCCAACCGGCGAGCGGCGGGGACGCAGCGGCCCAGCCCTCTCAACCCTTCTCCGGCCCCAGCTTCCGCAAGGGCTTGTGGCGCTTTATCCGAACGCTCGACGTCGTCAGGACCGCCAACAAGAATTTCAAGTATCGCGTGGTCAACGCGGAGACGACGCGCTGTGTCGACCCGACCTTCGCGATGAAGGCGACCTTTTCGCCGGATCCGGTCGGAAACTGCGTCTCGGACAAGCCCGAAAAAGTCGGCAATCAGTACACCTTCGGGCGCCGATGCGATTACATGGGCGCGGTCACCACCGTCATTACCGTACGCAGCGACGAGGCCTATACCGAGCTGAACGAGGTCAGCACCGGAGAACATCCCAAGACCGACACGGTCGTCGCGACGAGGATCGGCGACTGCGATGACGGAGGTGCAGCCAACTCCGAAAAGTCGGCTCCGGCGCGTTTGCAGCACTAGGTTGGCGATCAGCCAGGGAAGCTGGCAGGCAAGCTTGCCTGCATCAGCTCGTGAGCGGCTGAGCTGCGGGCTTGATTTGCGACCGGCCTGGACCGGCTCATGGCGACGTGCATCCCACAGCGGAGAACCTCAACCAAAAGGGCGAGTATTTACTCGACCTTAACGCGAAGTGTTCTGGAATGAAGTGAGGTTGGGCGTGCTTCAAGTAATAGGCACGCGATGCGCATCATGCGGTCGATAAGGATTCAACAAATGACTTCGCGTGAGGGCTTCGGGCAGTCGAAGGTCTTCGCATGCATGCTTGGCGTCGTGATCGCGCTTTCCGTATCCTTGCTTGCCTCCCATGGCGCGGTGGCCGACGACGGCTTCAACGGACCGACATTCCGGAAAGGCATGTGGCGCTTCGTGCGGACGATGGAGCTCGTGTCGCCGTCGAACGTGCGGCAAAAGCTGCTCGAGCGCGAAATGACCCGCTGTGTTGACCCGACCCAGGCGATGAAGGCGACGTTCTCGTCCCCATCGATCGGAAATTGCCATTCTTCGAGGCCGGAGAAGATCAGCAACAAATACGTCTTCTCCAACCGCTGCGACTATATGGGGCCGGTCAGCACCGTCATCACGGTTTTGAGCGACGAGGCCTACACCGAGGTCAATGAAGTTCACGGGCAGGCGCCGAGGATGGACCGGGTGGTCGCCCGTCGGATCAGCGATTGCCACGAGGATAAGGCTTCGCTTGGCCAGCCAGCCGCAGCACCGAGCGAGGTCTCGCGCGAACTGGAGCAGGAGACGGCTGAAGGCGATCCGCTCTGAGGCGGAGTTTCAGGCCCGGAACGGCTGGACATGGATGCGCCCGTGAGAGCGTGGGCAAGGTCGCGCGTCGCGTTAGATCTTTTGCTGGCCGCCAGGTCCGCTCACCTTGACTGTGATCTTCTGAATTTCGGTGCGGCCGCCCTGATACTTGACCTCGATGGTCAGCGCGTCGTCGCCGAGAAATTCGGGTGGCGCCTTGTAGAAGGCGACATAGGCCGGCACCTCGAGCGCCAGGCAGGCCTTGTAATTGGTCGTCTTGGCGTTCGCTGTCTTCACCACGACCTTTCCGGCGGCTGGTGGCGTGACCAGACGGATGGTCGGCAGCGGCCCCGACGTGCAATCAGGTAACACGTTGAGATAGATGCCGGTTTGAGTCTCCCGGTTGGCCAGGGCGCGAACTTGGCGTTCGACCGTGGTTTGCTGCGGGACCGGTGTTGGGGCTTGTGCGGATGCCGCGCCGATCGAGCCCCAAAGCAAAACCGCGGCGCATCCCCGTAGAATCACCCGCATCGACCGCTCCAAATCGCCGGCAAGGACGAACAGGGCCGGGCAAATACTGCCTTTCGACCAAGTCAGGCGGGCTAAACCATTGTTCTTGCAGCCCCGACCTGTTCGATCTTTACCACACTCGCAGGGAAAGCATTGATTAACCAAATACATTTCTTGACCGGAGGGGAGGGTTAACAATAGCCTAAAAGTAAATTTTTCTACAATTTTTCCTCTAATCGCATTTTTTGCGGAGTCGATAATGCAGGGTTCGTTTCAGGTCGCTCAGGCTACCGGCACCGGCAATTCCACCAATTCGGCTCCCGTACGAATTTACAAGCTGACCAAGCCGCTGACCGATCAGGCGGTCGTCGTCAATCTTGGATACGACCAGAAAGCGAAGGTCGACTTCTCGTCGATCGCCAATGAAAAGATCACGCTGGTTCATATCGGCGAAAAGCTGATCATCCTGTTCGACAACCAGTCGACCGTCACGGTTGAGCCGTTCTTCGACTCCCGTGCGGATGGGCAGAGCAACGTTACGATTGAGATGGCGCCCGGTCGCGACGTCTCGGTCCAGGAGTTTGCAGGCCTGTTTCCGATCGGCACGGATTCGTCCGTGTTGCCGGCGGCCGACAATGGTGGCGCGACCGGCAACGCGCAGGCGAGCGGCGCGAACTTCCGTCCGTTTGCGGTGGATGATCTCGGTCCCGTTCCCACCAACGTTCTGGCTGGGCCGGAAACGCTGCCGAATTTCACCGACACGCCGCCGACCGGTACCAACCTCCCGCAGTCGTCTACTCCTGCTGCCCCCACCATTTCCCTGGGCGCTGCGCCGGATCTGGCCGTGGACGAGAGCTTCCTGACCGTTGCGACCAACGGGATCGCTGGCTCCGGGCTCGGACCCGCAGGTTCGACCGTGGCGACGGGGCTGATCCCGTTCTCGATCACCGTGCCCGGTGGCGAGAAGTCGCTGACCTTCGCGCTGTCGATCAGCGCGCCAGGCGTCGATTCCGGTTTGATCGACTCGCAGACCGGCAACCATGTGTTCCTGTTCCTGGAGAACGGACAGGTCGTCGGCAGGGAAGGAGGTCAGAACGGCCTCGCCAACTTCACGATCTCCGTGGACGCGACCGGCCATATCACGCTCACCGATCTGCGCTCGATGCACGAGGGTACCGGCGAGGTCGGAGGTGACATCAACGAAGGCGTGCATTTGCCCGCCGGGATGGTCACGCTGACGGCGACGGTGACGGATAACAACAACCACACCGGTACCGCGACCGCCGATGTCGGTCCGCATCTGACGTTCCTGGACGATGGTCCGGCGATCTCGTTGAGCGGGACGACGAGCTCGTTGAACACGTTCGAAGCCTATCTGTCGGCCGCGACCAACGCCGGCGTCAACGGCTCGACGCCCGATGCGTCGCCGACGCAGGGGCATACGCTGGGCAAGGAAAACTTCGCCGGCGCGTTCAATGTGGTGACCGGTGCCGACGGCGGAACGACGGCCTATGCGCTGAGCATCGCCGCCAACGGCACCGCGACCAATCTGATCGACAGCGCCTCCGGTCTCGGCGTCGTGCTGGACCAGAGCGGCAACACGATCTCAGGCTATGTGACC
>NZ_JACMYO010000016.1:10000-71413 GCF_020889685.1 Bradyrhizobium oropedii | reverse complement strand
CGCGGGCGGCTTGTGCTGGCAGGAAACAGGTGAGGGGCCGGCCGGCGAAAGCGGAGACGTCGCAGCCCAGCCTGAGGCCTGGGGCGACGTGATCCTGGCGCGCAAGGAGACCCCAACCAGCTACCATCTCTCGGTCGTGATCGACGACGCCTTGCAGGGCGTCACGGATGTGGTCAGGGGCGTTGACCTGTTCTGGTCGACCAGCGTGCATCGGCTGTTGCAGGAACTGCTTGGCTTGCCAGTGCCAGCCTACCGGCACCACCGCCTGATCCGCGATGCAGCCGGCCAGAAACTGTCGAAATCGACCCAGGCGACCGGACTCCGCGAGTTGCGGGCGGAGGGCGCGAGCCCGGCTGACGTCCGCCGCCTGGTCGGTTTGCCGTAGATCCCCGGACGAATTCGATCGCGGTTACCATCAGGGTGCGTCGTGGCGGCAGGCCGCAAACGCCGCCGTGACTCCGGTACGTCTGGCATGCCATGTTGTCGTCCGGGGCGGGGATCACTGAGACCATGGCGTCAAAATCGCGCGTACGGCGCAGCAAGCGGCCATCCAAAAGGCTGCCGCCGAAGGCACGCGCCGCCAAACCACGCACCGCCAAAATACGCGCCGCCAAGGTGGCGGCTAAGCCGGGCCGCAAACGGCCGGTGCGAAAGTCGCCTGCGAAGGCCGGTGCCGGCATGGTCGAGACGGCGCTCGCAGCCTTTGCCCATGAGGTGCGGACGCCGCTGACCGGAATCCTCGCGATCAGCAATCTGCTCGCGACGTCGGAACTTGGCGAGCGCGAGCGGCGCTGGGTCGACACCATCAAGGCCGGCGCCGAGCACTTGGCAAGCCTTGCGACCCTGTTCGTCGATGCCGCCCGCAGCGAGGGACCGGGGCTCGAGATCCGGCAGGAATTCTTCGACCTGCGCACGCTGGCGCGCCAGGCCGCGGATTCGCTGGCCGGCCGCGCGGCGGCCAAGGGATTGCAGGCCTCGGTCGAGGTCTCCGACAGGCTGCCCGCCTTCGCGGTCGGCGATCCCGTTCGCCTGCGCGCGGCGTTGGAGAACCTGATCGACAACGCCGTCAAGTTCACCGAGCAGGGCAGCATCGAGCTCAATGTCGCGCCGGTGCGCGCGGCCAAGGCCAAGAACGGTGGCAAAACCGGTGGCAGGATCGGCGTTGCCTTTGTGATTTCCGACAGCGGCATCGGCCTGACGCTGTCGGAGGTCAAGCGCCTGTTCCGGCCGTTCTCGCAGGCCAATGTCTCGATCGCCGCGCGGTTCGGCGGCGCCGGGCTCGGCCTGTCCTCGGTCCGGCAGCTCGCGCGCGCCATGGGCGGGGACGTCGTCGCGGCGCAACGCGTGGGCGGCGGGACCGTCTTCACGCTCAACGTGGTCCTGGCGCCGGCCGAAGGGCGGGCCGGAGCAATGTCGAGCGAAGGTACCGCGGCGCATGCAGCGCAGGGATTGCGGCTGCTGAGCGTCGAGGACAACCCGTTCGGCCGCGTCGTGCTCAACACGATCCTGACCGAGCTCGGTCACCACGCCGAATTCGTCGGTCAGGGCGAGGCCGCGCCGGATAAGCTCGGACAGGGCGCCTTCGACGCCGTGCTGATGGACATGGTGCTGCCGGGCATCGGCGGTGTCGAAACGATCAAGCGCATCCGCGCGCTGCCGCCGCCGCACGGCCGTATCGTGATCGTCGGGATTTCCGGCCGTGCCGAGGACGAAGCCGCCGCGCGCGCCGCCGGCGCCGACACCTTCCTGGTCAAGCCTGTTTCTCCGCGGGCACTCGCAACTGCGCTGCATGAAGCGACACGCCGTGCGGCAGCCGCGACTTGATGATCGCCGCGTTCAATTCGCCGCCGAACACGAAGATCGCGGCGATGAAATACAGGAACACCAGTGCGATGATCACCGAGGCGAGCCCCGCATACATCGTCACGTAGTTGTTGGCGAAGCGCGCCAGGTACATGCCGAAGCCGATGCCCGAGATCAGCGACGCCACCACGGTGAAAATGATGCCGGGCAGGATCTGCGTGAAGCTGCGGCGGCCCGCCGGCAGCCAGGCATGCAGGATGAACAGCGCAACCACCAGCGCCAGGATCGTGATGCCGTAACGAGCGGTGTTGAGCAGGCTCTCGTTGGATTCGACGAAGAACGGAATATAGCGCCGCGCCGCCTCGATGATCAGCGGCCCGAGCACGATCAGGAAGGCCATCGCGAGCGAGGTGAACGCCGCGACCAGCGTGTAGCCGATCGATTCCAGCCGCAGCCAGTACCAGCGCCGCGGCTCGATCACCGCATAGGCGCGGTTCAGCGCCACCCGCAGCGCCTCGACGCCGTTGGAGGCGAAGTAGACCGCAAGCACCGCGCCGATGGTCAGGATGTCGCCGCGGGTGTTGGTCAAAACGTCGTGGATCTGGCCGGACAATGCCCCGGCGACCTGATCCGGCCATACCTGCAGCAACAGCCCGACGGCCTGGTCGGCGAGCTGCTTGGAGCCGAAGAAGCCGGCCAGCGACGTCAGCACGATCAGAAACGGAAACAGCGCCATTAGGGTCGATAGCGCGATGTGGCTCGCGATCGCCCAGCCGTCGTCGGCGAGGAACGTGTAAAAGGCATCCATCACGACGTGGGTGACGTAACGAAGCTGCTTCACATTCCACCCGGCATTGTCGAAAACGGCTCGGTCCGAGAACGGGCCCAGCATCTGATATTACGCACTGAAAAGCCAGTTGGTTGCATGGCGGAGCTGTGTGGAAGTCCGTGTCCTGCGGTGTTATGTACCGCAGATGACATCTCTTCTCAGCATGATCGTTCTTCCCATCGCCGTCGGCGCCGTAGCCTTGGTGCTCCTGCTCGGCCTTATCAACATGATGAAGGGCGGCTCGCCGAACACGTCGCAGAAGCTGATGCGGCTGCGCGTGCTGCTGCAGTTCGTCGCCATCGTCATCGCGATGCTCGCGGTGTGGACGATGGGGCGTTAGAGCGTTTCGAGCGAAGTTGCGCGATTGTGCAAACCTTAGGGGATCACGGCCATGGTCGTTCTCAATCGGATCTACACGCGTACCGGCGATGACGGCACCACCGCGCTCGGCTCCGGCGAGCGGCGGCCGAAATACGATCTGCGCGTTGCCGCCTATGGCACCGTCGACGAGACCAATGCTGCGATCGGCGTGGTGCGGCTGCATCTCGCAGATAGCCCCGAGGTCGATGCGATGCTCGGCCGGATCCAGAACGATCTGTTCGATCTTGGCGCCGACCTTGCGGTGCCCGAGCGCGAGGGCAAGGCGGAGCGCCTGCGGGTGCTGGCAAGCCAGGTCGAACGGCTCGAGCGCGACATCGACAGCCTGAACGACCAGCTTGCGCCGCTGACCTCGTTCGTGCTGCCCGGCGGGACGCCCGCATCTGCATATCTGCATCTCGCCCGGACGATATGTCGCCGCGCGGAACGGATGATGGTGGAACTCGCCGCCCGGCCCGACGAGCCGGTCAATGCCGCTGGCATCCAGTATATGAACCGCCTGTCGGATTTCCTGTTCGTTGCCAGCCGCTTCCAGAACAATAAGGGGGCGGGAGACGTGTTGTGGGTGCCGGGTCAAAACCGCTAAACTGGTTCAAAACCGGGTGACGGTTTTTTGGCTTTGGCGCGTTGACCGGGGGAAACGGGACCTTTAGGTTCCGCGCCAGCCAACCGAAACCCATAAAATCAAAGCGAAAGAGGATCGATGAAGGTTCTTGTGCCGGTAAAGCGGGTCGTCGACTACAACGTCAAGGTCCGCGTCAAGAGCGACGGGACGGGCGTGGAGCTCGCCAACGTCAAGATGTCGATGAACCCGTTCGACGAGATCGCCGTCGAGGAAGCGCTGCGGCTGAAGGAAGCCGGCAAGGCGACCGAAGTGGTGGTGGTGTCGATCGGACCGGCGCAGGCCTCCGAGACCATCCGCACCGCGCTTGCGATGGGCGCCGACCGCGGCATCCTGGTCAAGGCCGAAGGCAATGTCGAACCGCTCGCCGTCGCCAAGATCCTGAAGGCGGTGGTCGACGCGGAGCAGCCCGGCCTCGTCATTCTCGGCAAGCAGGCGATCGACGACGATTCGAACCAGACCGGCCAGATGCTGGCCGCGCTGCTCGGCTGGTCGCAGGCGACCTTCGCCTCCAAGCTCGAGGTCGAAGGAAGTGACTTCAAGGTCACGCGCGAAGTCGACGGCGGCCTGCAGACCATCAAGCTGAAGGGCCCGGCGATCGTCACCACCGACCTTCGCCTCAACGAGCCGCGCTATGCGTCGCTGCCCAACATCATGAAGGCGAAGAAGAAGCCGATCGACGACAAGAGCGTCGCCGACTACGGCGTCGATGTGACGCCGCGTCTGGAAGTGCTGAAGACCGCGGAACCGGCAGGCCGCAAGGCGGGCGTCAAGGTCAAGGACGTCGCCGAACTCGTGAACAAGCTCAAGACCGAAGCCGGGGTTCTCTGATGACGACGCTGTTGATTGCCGAACACGACCACGAGACCCTGAAGGACTCGACCAACAAGGCGCTGACCGCGGCGAGCCAGCTCGGCGGCGACGTGCATGTGCTGGTTGCCGGTGGCGGCCAGGGCACCAAGGCGGCAGCGGAAGCCGCCGCCAAGCTTGCCGGCGTCACCAAGGTGCTGGTTGCCGAAGGCCCCGCCTATGAGCACGACCTCGCCGAGCCGCTGGCTGCGCTGATCGTCGCGCTTGCGCCGAACTACGACGCCTTCGTCGCGCCCGCGACCTCGCGCTTCAAGAACGTGATGCCGCGCGTCGCAGCGCTGCTCGACGTCATGCAGGTCTCGGAGATCATCAAGGTCGTCGCGCCCGACACCTATGAGCGGCCGATCTATGCCGGCAACGCGATCCAGACTGTGAAGTCCAAGGACGCCAAGAAGGTGATCACGGTCCGCACCTCGACCTTCGCCGCCGCCGGCGAAGGCGGCAGCGCGGCGATCGAGAACGCCGCATCGGCCGCCGATCCGGGCCTGTCGTCGTTCGTCGGCGAGGAAGTCGCCAAGAGCGACCGTCCGGAACTGACCTCGGCCAAGATCATCGTCTCGGGTGGCCGCGCCATGCAGAGCCGCGAGAACTTCGCCAAGTACATCGAGCCGCTCGCCGACAAGCTCGGCGCCGGCGTCGGCGCCTCGCGCGCCGCGGTCGATGCCGGCTATGCGCCGAACGACTGGCAGGTCGGCCAGACCGGCAAGGTGGTGGCCCCGGAACTTTATGTCGCGGTCGGCATCTCCGGCGCGATCCAGCATCTGGCCGGCATGAAGGACTCCAAGGTGATCGTCGCCATCAACAAGGATGAAGACGCGCCGATCTTCCAGGTCGCCGATTACGGCTTGGTCGCCGACCTCTACCAGGCGGTTCCAGAGCTCACCGAAGCGCTCGGCAAGCTCGGAAAGTAAGCGACAAGACACCGGCCGGATGGGTAAGCTCCGGCCGGTGTTACTATTTTCGAGGCAATGATCCGGAAACGTTTTTCCGAAAGGATCATGCTCGTCAGGGGAGATGGGATCGGGGCGTGATGACCTGTCATCACATCATGGTCCCGGGAAACGTTTTCCGGCGGATTGGGCAACCCGGAAGGCTTCACTTCGGGTATCGTTGGAATTGGGCAGGCGCGACATGCGCGCCGTTCCGGTGGATGACAAGATGACGGTGGCAATCAAAAAGGTCGGCGTGATCGGTTCGGGCCAGATGGGCAATGGCATTGCCCATGTGGCGGCGCTGGCCGGTTTCGACGTGGTGCTCAATGACGTGTCCGGCGACCGGCTGAAGTCGGCGCTGGCGACCATCAACGGCAATCTGACCCGCCAGGTCGCCAAGAAGGCGATCAGCGAAGGCGAGCGCAAGCAGGCACTCGACCGCATCGCCTCCGCCGAAGCGATCGATGCGCTGGCCGATTGCGACCTCGTGATCGAGACCGCGGTCGAGAAGGAAGAGACCAAGCGCAAGATCTTCCACGACGTCTGCGCGGTGCTGAAGCCGGAAGCGATCGTCGCGACCAACTCGTCGTCGATCTCGATCACAAGGCTCGCCGCCTCGACCGACCGCCCGGAGAAATTCATCGGCATTCACTTCATGAATCCGGTGCCGGCGATGGAGCTGGTCGAGCTGATCCGCGGCATCGCCACCGACGACACGACCTTCGACACCGCCAAGGCGTTCGTGGCCAAGCTCGGCAAGCAGGTCGCGGTCTCGGAGGATTTCCCCGCCTTCATCGTCAACCGCATTCTGCTGCCGATGATCAACGAGGCGATCTACACGCTGTATGAAGGCGTCGGTAACGTCGAGGCGATCGATGCCGCGATGAAGCTCGGCGCGCACCATCCGATGGGCCCGCTCGAGCTCGCCGATTTCATCGGCCTCGATACCTGCCTGTCGATCATGCAGGTGCTGCACGAAGGGCTGGCCGACTCCAAGTACCGGCCGTGTCCGCTGCTGGTGAAATACGTCGAGGCCGGCTGGCTCGGACGCAAGAGCCAGCGCGGCTTCTACGACTATCGCGGCGACAAGCCGGTGCCGACGCGGTAATCGTACGAGATTTTGCAACTGACAGGTCCACGTCGTCTTGGCCGGGACAGGCCGGGCGAGCTATGGAATGTGAGCTGCCATATGTGACAGCCTGCCTCTGCCAAAATATCGAAAACAACCCCATGCAAAGTAGCCGGCGGCGTGCCGGCTTGACACGTCGGGCAAATCAGCGGCACTATTCTATTATTCAGAAATAGTGCGGCGCGCCTCACCCCGCGGGCTACGGTACGTGGCCGTAGCGGGAGGGGGAGTATTTGCGGCTTTAGTCACTAGCTCTCTCTTCAGGTCAGTGCCCGCAACAGCGCCAGCGTCGCGGGCACGAGACCAACAATGACAGCCACACCCATTCCAAGCCCGAGCAGATGCGCTGCCAGCGCGAGGCGCCGGCTCTGTGCGTGAGGCGTCATTGCAGGGCGTCGCAGGCGCGCTTCAATCGCCTTGCGGCCGCTTCGATGGTCGCCGACGGGTTGGCGAAGCTGACGCGGATATAGGGCGACAGCCCGAGATCCTCGCCGGGAAACACCACCACATCGGCCTGCTCGAGCAGATAGGTCGAGAAATCGCGATCCGTCTCGATCGCCTTGCCGTCGGGCGCATGCTTGCCGATCACGCCGGCGCAATTGACCAGCAGATAGAACGTGCCTTCCGGCGGCACGCAGGACAGCCCGGCGCATTCATTCAGCAGTTCGGCAAAGCGATCGCGCCGCGTGCGAAGGATGGCGGCGCGTTCGCGCAGCATATCTTGCGGGCCGTCGAGCGCCGCAACGGCAGCGGCCTGGCTGATCGACGATGCACCCGACGTGGTCTGCGACTGGATCGCGATCATCTCGCGGATCAGCGCCGATGGTCCGGCGGCATAGCCGATCCGCCATGCCATCATGGCGTAGCTCTTGGCGAGGCCGCTGACGGTCAGCGTCCGCGGCTTCAGGCGCGGCTCGATCTCCGCCAGCGTCGGCGCTGGTAAGCCGTCGAACGTGATGTGCTCGTAGAGCCCGTCGGCGAGCACCCAGATATCCGGATGCCGCAACAGGACCGCGGCGATCTCGGAGAGATCCTCACGCGAATACAGCGCACCGGAGGGATTGACCGGATTGTTGAGCACGACCCAGCGCGTTCGCGGCGAGATCGCCGCCTGCAGATCCTCCGCGCGCAGCCTGAAGCCGTTGTTCTGCGCGCACGGCACCACCACTGGCGTGCCGCCTGCCAACCGGACCTGATCGAGATAGGGCGCCCAATAGGGTGCGGGGATGATCACCTCGTCGGCGGGCGCCAGCGTTGCCAGCAGCGCGTTGAACAGCGCCTGGGTCGAGCCGTTGGTGATGACGATCTCATCCAGTCGATAGTCGAGACGATGGTCGCGCAGCAGCGCGGCCTGCACCGCGCGCTTCAATTCGGGCGTGCCGTCGACATCGGTGTAGCGGGTTTCGCCGCGCAATGCCGCGTCATGCGCCGCCGCGATCACATGCTCCGGTGTCGGGAAGTCCAGGTTGCCCGACGACAGCTCGATGATGTCGCGCCCGGTGGCGCGCAGCTCGCGGGCGCGGCGGCGCAGCACCGAGGCGGGCGATGCCGTGATGCCGCGCATGCGCGGCGAGAGGATCGGTGCGGCGGTCATCGGACGTACTGCGCCTCACCGTTGCCGAACGACCAGTTCTCGGGAAGCACCTCGACGAGGTTGATGAAGACGTCCTCGGCGCGCAGGCCGGGGCTCTCCGTCAGCAGTTCGGCGATCCGTCGATAGAGCTTCTGCTTCTGCGCCACCGGGCGGGTGTTGCTGACGGTGATCTGAATGATGCCCAGATCATCGCTGCGCCTGATACCGAGGTAGTCGGCGCCATAGATGAAATCGCCGTCGTCGTGCTCGGAGACCGTCATGAAGCGATCGCCTTCCGGCACATCGAAGGTCTCGCGCATGGCGCGATAAAGGCTGTCGAGAATGGCCTTGCGGTAGGCGGCGGGCTTGCCCCGCCGCAGCGAGACACGGGTCAACGGCATGATGGTGGCTCTCCTGGCGATCGTTGCGTTCAGCCGATCCTAGGGGCTCGTTGATCATTGAAAAACGGTATGATATCGTATTTCAATGATTGCCAATTTAAATGAATGGCCATGAAGGCACTCGACGTCGAGGCGGTGCAGGCCTTCGTCCTGGTCGCCGACCTCAGCAGCTTCACGCGCGCGGCGCAGGTCATGGAGACCACGCAGTCGGCGGTCAGTTTGAAGATCAGGCGGCTGGAAGACGGGCTCGGCCGGCGGCTGCTGGAGCGCACGCCGCGGCTGGTCCGGCTGTCCGCCGAAGGTGCGGCCTTTCTCGGTGCGGCGCGTAATCTGGTAGCCGCGCATCAATCGGCGATCGGGTCGTTTGCGGTCGAGCATCGGCGGTTGGTCGTCGGCATCAGCCACCACATCGTCGGAACGGAGCTGGCCTCGCTGTTGAAGCGGATGAACGCCACCGATCCCGGCCTGGTGATCCAGCTGCACGTCGACACGTCGCGCGCGGTGCTCAGCGCATTCGACGACGGCAAGCTCGATGCTGCAATCGCGCTACGCCACGACGCCAGGCGCCGCGATGGCGACGTGCTGTTCGAAGAACCCTTTGGCTGGATGGCGGCGCCCGATTTTCACCATCGGCCGGGCGAGCCGTTGCGGCTCGCCACGCAGGCCGAGCCGTGCAGCGTGCGCGCCATGGCCGTCGAAGTTCTCGACGCCGCCGGTATCGCCTGGACCGAGGCGTTCGTCGGTGGCGGGCTTTCGACGATCGGAGCCGCGATCTCCGCAGGGCTCGCGGTCGCCGCGTTGGCGCGCCGGGTGGCACCGGCCGATACCGTCGATCTCGGGTCCCGGCTTGGTCTGCCGCCATTGCCGTCGCGCGACGTCATGCTGCACTCAAAGCTGTCGGACGCGCGGACACGGCAGGCGCTGCGCACCCTCGGCGCAGCGTTCGCGGCGAACGCGGCCTGAGCGGATACTCGAGGACGATGTGTCAGCCTGACGCGGCCTTCGATTGCCCAAGTATTAACTTTCGCGCGCTACCCCAGAGCCAGTTCCGGGAGTACCGCGCATGGACATGATGAGCATGGTGTCGAGCATCTTGTCGATGCAGCAGGGCAACCTGCAGGGCGAGATCGCGACCCGCATGACCAAGCAGAGCCTCGACGCGGAGAGGTCTGCGGTTCAGACCCTGCTCGGCAACCCCTCCACCGCAAATCTCGGGCCCGGCATCGGCGGCAATCTCAACGCCGTCGCCTGAGATCACCCGTCAGCTATCCGCGTCATTGCGAGCGAGGCGAAGCAATCCATCGCGCCGCAAGCGGGAACGTGGATTGCTTCGTCGCTACGCTCCTCGCAATGACGGGGCAGGCGCCTGGCCGGCCTCAAAGACCGCTAGAACCCCGCCGCGGCCGGCTGCAGCGCCGCCTTCACCAGCTTGATCGCATCGTCGCTCGCCCATTCGGCGGGACCGGCGATGTTGGCGATTTCGCAGCCCTTGCCGTCGACCAGTACCGAGGTCGGCATGCCCAGCGCTTTGCCTATGTTCTTAAGATCCTGAAAGACCTTGGCTTTCTGGTCGCTGAAATAGCCGAGCCTGGTCAGATTGGCTTCCTTCAGGAAGTTCTTCGGCTTGTCCGGGTCGCGGGTGTCGATGTTGATCGCGACCACCTCGAAATCCTTGCCGCCGAGCTTGGTCTGCAGGCTGTCGAGCGCCGGCATCTCCTTGCGGCAGGGCACGCACCAGGTCGCCCACAGGTTGACCAGCACGGTCTTGCCGCGCCAGTCCGAGAGCTTCTTCGGCTGGCCGTTGGCGTCCTCGAAGGTCAGGTCGGGGAGCCTCAAGGGGGTGGTCGCCATGGTCAGCGCCGCCACCTCGCCATGGGCGAGCGGGGCGATCTTCTTGGCCAGATCGACCGCGCTGTTGCAGGCGATATCGCCGCCCGCGGGGTGCCTGAGGCCGGAGACACCGACATAGCCGATCACGGCCCCGGCCAGCACGGCGCCGATCACCAGCGGGATGCGCCATCTGGCAGTCGGCTTGGCGGTCGGCTCGCTTGGGGTCGTCTCGGGCATATCGTTTGTCATCCTGGGTCAGATGTGGCTAAGCAGTGGCTAGAGCCTTTTCCGTTCCGATGGAATCGGAACGGGCTCTAGATTCTTGTTTTGACGCGTTTTCTTCACGCGAACCGGTAGCCACTTCGCTCGAAAACGCTCTAGGAATACGATCGGAACCGCCATGTTGTTTCGCCGTCTCGGCGCGGGAACAGCAAGGCTTGAAATACAAATTCGTGAGCGAGATGTCATGAGCAACAAGATGTGGGGCGGCCGGTTCTCGGAGCGTCCCGACGCGATCATGGAGGAAATCAACGTCTCCATCGACGTCGATCGTCACCTTTACGCCCAGGACATTGCCGCGTCCAAGGCCCACGCCGCGATGCTCGCCGCGCAAGGCATCATCACGTCAGCTGATGCGAAAAATATCGGCAAAGGTCTAGACACGATTTTGTCAGAAATCGGCAAGGGCGATTTCGATTTCAAGCGCGCGCTCGAGGACATTCACATGAATGTCGAGTCACGGCTGTCCGAACTGATCGGGCCCGCCGCGGGCCGGCTGCATACCGCCCGCTCGCGCAACGACCAGGTCGCGACCGATTTCCGGCTCTATGTCCGCGACACCATCGATGAGACCGATGCGGCGCTGGCCGCATTCCAGCAGGCGCTGGTCGCCCGTGCGCTCGAGCATGCCGGAACGGTCATGCCGGGCTTCACCCATTTGCAGACCGCGCAGCCGGTGACCTTCGGTCATCATCTGCTGGCCTATGTCGAGATGGCTGGTCGCGACCGTGGTCGCTTTACTGACGCGCGCAAGCGGCTGAACGAATCGCCACTGGGTGCGGCCGCGCTCGCCGGCACCTCGTTTCCGATTGACCGCACCGCGACCGCCAGGGCGCTCGGCTTCGACCGGCCGATGGCCAATTCGCTCGATGCAGTGTCCGACCGCGATTTCGTGCTGGAG
Source organism: Bradyrhizobium oropedii (assembly GCF_020889685.1). Classification (GTDB taxonomy): domain Bacteria; phylum Pseudomonadota; class Alphaproteobacteria; order Rhizobiales; family Xanthobacteraceae; genus Bradyrhizobium; species Bradyrhizobium oropedii. The sequence goes on along the minus strand of NZ_JACMYO010000016.1, from coordinate 59,866 downwards.
ACGCTGTCGGCGGCCGCGATCTGCGCGGTGCACATGTCGCGCTTCGCCGAGGAGATCGTGATCTGGACCTCGCCGCTGGTCGGTCTCGTCAAGCTCAGCGACAAGTTCACGACCGGCTCGTCGATCATGCCGCAGAAGCGCAATCCGGACGCAGCCGAACTGGTGCGCGCCAAGACCGGCCGCGTGATCGGTGCGCTCACCGCGCTCCTGATCGTGATGAAGGGCCTGCCGCTCGCCTATCAAAAGGACATGCAGGAGGACAAGCAGGGCGCGATGGAGGCGTTCGAGGCGCTGTCGCTCGCGATCCGCGCCATGACCGGCATGGTCGAGGACCTGGTGCCGGACGAGGCGAAGATGAAGGCCGCCGCCGGCGAGGGCTACGCGACCGCGACCGACCTTGCCGATTGGCTGGTGCGCACCCTGAAAATGCCGTTCCGCGACGCCCACCACGTGACCGGGCGCATCGTCGGCCTGGCCTCGAAGCAGGGCGTGGCGCTGCACGAATTACCGTTGGCGGCCATGCAGGAGGTCGAGCCGAAGATCACCGCGGAGGCGCTGAAGGTGCTCAGCGTCGAATCTTCGGTGAAGAGCCGGACCTCGTTTGGCGGCACGGCGCCGAAGAATGTGATGTCGCAGGCCAAAGCCTGGGCCAAGCGGCTGGAAAAAGAGCGAAAATTGGGCTGAACCGGAAAATTTGGCCGTGATTTCTCAGCCCTCGGCCTCTCGCCAGAGCACGCCAATGTTTGTATGGTGCCGCCCGAATTGGGGAATTCGTTGTGATTAGCAAGAACCGCCTGACCCCCTCGGGATGGGCCATCATTGTGCTGAGCGCTGCAACGCTCGCGCTCGGCGGCTGCGGCCGCAAGGGACCGCTCGACCTGCCGCCGACCGCGAACGCCGCGCCGGGCGTAGCACCGGGCGATACCGAGGCCGAGCGCGCGGCGCAGCCCAGCGTGTTCAATCCGACCTATGGCTCGGATGCCGCGCCGGCCGCGTCGAAAGGCAACAAACGGTCTTTCGTCCTCGATCCGCTGCTCGGCAACTAGTATCTGGAGCATGATCCGGAAAAGTGGGAACCGGTTTTCCGAAAAGATCATGCTCAAACAATCCAGCTTGTCATGAACCATTTCGACTATCGCAACGGCGTGCTGCATGCCGAGGCGGTCAATCTCATTGAGCTCGCGGAAGCCGTCGGCACGCCGTTCTATTGCTATTCGACCGCGACGCTGGAGCGGCACTACCGCGTCTTCACCGAAGCCTTCGCCGGAGAGAAGGCGCTGGTCTGCTATGCGATGAAGGCCAACTCCAACCAGTCGGTGCTGCGCACGCTGGCCAAGCTCGGCGCCGGCGCCGACGTGGTGTCCGGCGGCGAGTTGAAGCGGGCGCTGGCAGCCGGCATTCCGCCGTCGAAGATCGTGTTTTCGGGCGTCGGCAAGACCGAAAGCGAGCTGCGCGCCGCGCTCGCCACCGACATCCTCTGCATCAATATCGAGTCCGAGCCGGAACTCGAGATGCTGTCGCGCCTTGCGGTCGAAATGAAAAAGACCGCGCGCATCTCGGTGCGGGTCAATCCCGACGTCGACGCCGGCACCCATGCCAAGATCTCGACCGGCAAGTCCGAGAACAAGTTCGGCATTCCGATCGCGCGCGCCCGCGAGGTCTATGCCCGCGCGGCGAAGCTGCCCGGCATCAAGGTCACCGGCACCGACGTGCATATCGGCAGCCAGATCACCGATCTCGGTCCGCTAGAAGTCGCCTTCCGGCTGCTCGCCGAATTCGTGCAGACCCTGCGCGCCGACGGCCACGATATCTCGCATATCGATTTCGGCGGCGGGCTCGGCATTCCCTATTACATGGACCGCGCCGCGCCGCCGGCGCCGGATGCCTATGCCGCGATGGTCAAGCGGGTCACGCATAATCTCGGCTGCACGCTGATGTTCGAGCCGGGCCGCATGATCGTCGGCAATGCCGGCATCCTCGTTGCCCGCGTGATCCATGTGAAGCCGGGCGATGCCAAGAACTTCGTCATCATCGATGCCGCGATGAACGATTTGATCCGGCCGACGCTGTATGAGGCGCATCACGACATCTTAGCCGTGCGCCAGCCTGCGCAGGGCACGCCGACCATGGTCGCCGACGTGGTCGGCCCGGTCTGCGAGACCGGTGACTATCTCGCGCTCGACCGCGCGCTGCCGCAGCCGAAGGCCGGCGATCTCCTGGCGATCATGACCGCCGGCGCCTATGGCGCCGTGCAGTCCGGCACCTACAACACCCGGCCTCTGGTGCCGGAGGTGCTGGTCAAGGACGACCAGTATGCCGTGGTCCGCCCGCGCATCGACGTCGACGCGCTGATCGCGATGGACAAGCCCGCGCCGTGGCTGTGAGAGCCGAGGTCGCGCCTCATTAACGGTGTCGTCCCTGCGAAAGCAGGGACCCATAACCACCGCTCTTGCTTATTGTACTGAGCTGGGCTCCAGCTCAGCTAAATCACAAACGCCTGTGGTTATGGGTCCCGGGTCGCGCTTCGCTTGCCCGGGACGACGGCGGCTATTTGTCGACCGCCTTACTTCGCGGCGTGAGCTCCGCCCTTAGCCCCACCGACGATCACACCCGCGGCCTTCTCGATCGGCTTGATCGCAGCCGTAAAGTCCGACTCCGGTCCCTCGTCACGGATGATGACTTCCCAGAGCCGGCCGACCGCCTCGGCGACTTCCATCGAAAGCCCGAGCGAGCGCATTTCCTCGACCGCGAGCCGCACGTCCTTCACCATCAGCCCGGTGGCGAAGCCGAAGTCGAAGCTGCGCGGCAGCACCGAGCGCGGAAACTTGTCGCGGCTCGCGGTGTTCAGCCCGGAGCCGGCATTGATGACATCGATCATCACGGCCGGATCGAGCCCGGACTTCACGCCCATCACCACAGCTTCCGAGGTCGCGACCATCGCGGTCGCCGACAGGAAGTTGTTGGCGAGCTTCATGGTCTGGCCGGAGCCCGGCTTGGTGCCGATGAAGAACACCTTGCCGATCACGTCGAGCGCGCCCTTCACCAGCTCGAAATCGGCGCGCGGGCCCGACACCATCACCGCCAGCGTGCCCTTCTCGGCGCCGGAGACGCCGCCGGAGACCGGGCTGTCGATCTGCACGATGTTCTTCTTGGCCAGGAGATCGTGGATCTTGACCGCCATCTGCGAGCCGACGGTGGAGAGATCGATGAAGCGCTTGACGCGCTTGCCCTCGATCACGCCGCCGGCGCCGGTTGCGACCTCGAGCGAGGCCTGCAGCGAGGGCAGGCTCGCCATCACGGTCTCTACGCGGTCGGCGACGTCGCTGGGCGACGTTGCTGCCTCAGCGCCGCGCGCAACGAGCTGGTCGACGACGTCCTTGCGGGTGTCGAACACGGTGAGCTCGTGGCCGGCCTCGATCAGCCGGCGCGCCATCGGGAAGCCCATCTTCCCGAGGCCGATGAATCCGATTTCCATGGTGTTGTTTCCTCTCTTCGTCGTTATGCGCGAAGCAGTTTCTCCTTCACTCGATGTCGTCCCTGCGGAAGCAGGGACCCATAACCCCAGGCCTGCATTGTTCGGTTCAGCTGGAGCCACAGCCGTCGTAGCGACGACGAGCTGTGGTTATGGGTCCCGGCTCGCGCGGAGCCTGTCATCGGGCGGCGCTTCGCGCCGACCCGTGGCTTGGCCGGGACGACAACGAGTGGAGTTTGCTCACGCCTTGTTGTCGAGTTCGGCGAACACTTCGCGCGCGATGCGGAAGCTGTCGACGCCGGCCGGGATGCCGGCATAGATCGAGACCTGCATGAAGATCTCGCGGATCTCGTCGCGGGAGACGCCGTTGGTCAGCGCGCCCTTGATGTGCGCCTTCAACTCGTGCGGCCGGTTCAGGATCGAGATCATGGCGAGGTTGAGCATGCTGCGCGTCTTGCGCGGCAGCTCCTCGCGGCCCCACACCGCGCCCCAGCAATATTCAGTGACGAGTTCCTGGAACGGCTTGTTGAAGCTGTCCGAGTTCTTCAGCGCATTGTTGACATAGGCCTCGCCGAGCACCGCCTTGCGGATTTCGAGCCCCTTGTCGTGCGTCTTCTGGTCCATATCGTTTCCTCATGCTTAAGGCGTTGGGTCGGGCCGGGAAGTTACGGGGTCGCACCGCCGCAGTCACGCCTTCGTGTTATGCGTATTTCCCGGTGTGGGTTACGTCGGGGAACGGGTGCCTCAAAGCCGCCGCCGTGCTAGGCTGACCTGCCGGCTACCCCGGAGATTTCGTTGAGCGGAGCCAACATCGACCCGTCTGACAACGCCTCACGCGCCGTCCCCGACAGCGATGCGATCGCGCGTTTGAAGCTGACCGAGGCTCTGCAGCGGGCAAAATTCGCGATTGCGTGGGAACGGGCCTGGCCGCATCTGGCGCGGTTCCTGACAGTTGCAGGATTGTTCCTGGTCGCATCCTGGGCCGGGCTGTGGCTGGTGCTGCCGTTTGCCGCACGCGTGGCCGGTGCCGGCCTGTTCGGCCTTGCCGGGCTCGCAGCATTGTCGCCGCTGGTGCGCTTCCGCTGGCCGAGCCGCGAGGAGGGCCTGAGCCGGCTCGACCGCGGCGCCGGCATCCGCCATCGTCCGGCGACCACGCTCTCCGACACGCTCACCAACAAGGACCCGTTTGCGCTGGCACTGTGGCAGGCGCAGCGCGAGCGCACGCTGGCCTCGATCAAGCGCATCCGCGCCGGCCTGCCGCGGCCGCGCGTCTCGCTGCACGATCCCTGGGCGCTGCGCGCGCTGGTCATCGTGATGCTGGTCGCGAGCTATGTCGCGGCCGGCGACGAACGCGGCCTGCGGGTCGCCTCCGCGTTCGACTGGAACGGCATCATGGCGCCGGCCAATATCCGGGTCGATGCCTGGGTGACGCCGCCGAACTACACCGGCAAGCCGCCGATCATCCTGTCCAACGCCAACAAAGACGCCAACGCGGCCGACACCACCCCGCTCGCGGTTCCCTCGGGCAGCACGCTGCTGGTGCGCTCGAGCGGCGGCACCATCGACGTCGTGGTCGGTGGCGGCGTCAACGAGGTCGCGCCGGAGGGGCAGGCGCCCAAGGGCACCAATGAACGGCATTTCAAGATCACCGGCGACGGCACCGCGCATGTCCGCGCGCCGGCCGGCCAGCCGCAGTGGAAGTTCACCGCGACGCCGGACCGCCCGCCGTCGATTGCGCTCGCCAAGGATCCGGAGCGGCAGGCGCGTGGCGCCTTGCAGATGTCCTACCGGCTCGAAGACGATTACGGCGTGACCGAAGCGCGCGCGCAATTCGCGCCGCGGCCGGGCGATGCTGCGAAGGATGCCGACGGCAAGACGACGCAGCCGCGTCCGCTGTTCGAGCCGCCGCAATTCGCGCTGGTGCTGCCGAATGCGCGCACCCGCAACGGCGTCGGCCAGACCGTCAAGGACCTCAGCGAGGATCCCTATGCCGGTGCCGACGTGACGCTGACGCTGACCGCCAAGGATGAAGCCGGCAATGAGGGCAAGAGCGAGCCCTTCAACATGCGGCTGCCCGAGCGCCTGTTCACCAAGCCGTTGGCGCGCGCGCTGATCGAGCAGCGTCGGATCCTTGCGCTCGATGCCAACCAGAACGGGCAGGTCTACGCCGCGCTCGACGCGCTGATGATCGCGCCTGAAATGTTCATGCCGGAGACCGGCTATTATCTCGGCCTGCACACCGTGGCCCGCCAGCTCGAGGCGGCCCGCACCGACGATCAGCTGCGTGAGGTCGTCGCCAGCCTGTGGTCGCTCGCCGTCACCATCGAGGACGGCAACATCAGTGATGTCGACAAGGCGCTGCGCGCGGCGCAGGACGCGCTCAAGCAGGCGCTGGAACGCGGCGCGACCGACGAGGAGATCAAGAAGCTCACCGACAATCTGCGCGCGGCGCTGGACAATTTCCTGCGCCAGATGGTCGAGCAGTTCCGCAACAATCCGCAGCAGCTCGCCCGGCCGCTCGATCCCAATGCCAAGGTGCTGAGCCAGCAGGATCTCAAGAACATGCTCGATCGCATGGAGCGGCTGTCGCGCTCCGGCGACAAGGATGCGGCGCGGCAGCTGCTCGAGCAGATGCAGCAGATGCTGGAAAACCTGCAGATGGCGCAGCCCAATCAGGGCGACGACGACATGCAGCAGTCGCTCAACGAGCTCGGCGACATGATCCGCAAGCAGCAGCAATTGCGCGACAAGACCTTCAAGCAGGGCCAGGATTCCCGCCGCGATCGCATGCGCGGCAAGCAGGGCGACCAGTCGATGGGCGATCTGCAACAGGATCAGCAGGCGCTGCGCGACCGCCTGAAGAAGTTGCAGGAAGAGCTCGCCAAGCGCGGCATGGGTCCGGATCAGCGCGGCCAGAAGGGCCAGCAGGGGCAGAAGGGTCAGGGCCAGAAGGGCGATCAGGCGCAGCAGGGCGACCAGGGCGGCGATCAGGGCGATGACGGCGACGGGCTCGACCAGGCCGATTCCGCGATGGGCGATGCATCGGGCCGGCTCGGCGAGGGCAATGCCGACGGCGCGGTGGATTCGCAAGGCCGCGCGCTGGACGCGCTGCGCAAGGGCGCGCAGAGCCTTGCCGACGCGATGCAGCAGGGCGACGGCGACCAGCCGGGCGATAGCCCCGGCAACCGCGCCGGTCGCCAGCAGAGCGGCGGCAACCAGACCGATCCGCTCGGCCGGCCGCTGCACGGCCGTGAATTCGGCGACGATTACACCGTGAAGATTCCCGGCGAGATCGACGTCCAGCGCGTCCGCCGCATCCTCGAAGAGCTGCGCCGCCGCCTCGCCGATCCGTCACGGCCGCAGATCGAGCTCGACTATATCGAGCGCCTGCTGAAGGATTACTAGTCCCAGCATCATCTCCACTGTCATCGCCCGGCCTGTTTGTCCGGGCGATTCAGTATTCCAGAGACGTCAGCGATTGAATCGAGAAGCCTCGGCGTACTGGATGCCCCGCTTTCGCGGGGCATGACGAGCAATGCGCGCGGCGGTCTCGCCTTGCAATGACGTCCTAGCTCGCCTTCCGCGCCGCCAGCGCGTCCGCCACCGCCGTGCGGATATCGGCCACCGAGAACGGCTTGGTCACCACGTCATGCACGATCGCATTGAGGCCTGAGGCGCGCTCGCGCTGATGCGCGAAGCCGGTCATCAGCAGGATCTTCAGCCCGGGGAAGTCGCGTGCTGCGGTCAGGGCCAGCGCGATGCCGTCCATCACGGGCATCTGGATGTCGGTAAGCAAGAGGTCGAACGCGCCCTCATCGCGCGTCAGCACCTCCAGCGCCTCAGCGCCGTCCTGCGCGGTCACGGTCTCGTGGCCGTCCATGGCGATGGCGCGCGCCACCAGCGAGCGCATCGAGTCTTCGTCGTCGGCGATCAGAACACGCGTCATGGTGATTGGTCGATTCCCGAGGTGTCGGCCGGCAGCCTCAGGCGCGGCCGCCGGTGAGATCACGCTTGTTGAAGAATCGTACGTCGATATTGCGGCCTTCGGGCGGCGGCGAGGCGAGGCGCGACTTGAAGAAGGCGCGCTCGCCGGGATTCAGCACCGGCTGCTCCAGCACCGCGTTCCAGGCATAGATTTCGGCACCTTGCGCGTCGCGGACCGAGAAGCGCAGCCGCGGCAGTTCGACCGGCTTCCGGGTCTGGCCGACGATCATGCCCTCGATGACCAGCACCGGCTTGCCGTCCACGGTCTCGTTGGTGATCTTGAGGTCCTTGAAGGCGAGCCCGCGCAGATTCACGTCGAGCCCGACCATCTTGTAGAACAGCGCCGTCTGCGGCAGCAGGCGCACCACGTCGTTGCGCCAGACGAACAGCGCGACGATCAGAGCCGCCATGGCAGCGCAGGTGGTCGGCAGCGCGCCGATCACCGGCATGAAGGGAATTCGGGGCAAGGAGGGCAGGCGGAACAGCCGGGGAAACCGGGGCAGGCGGAAGCGGCGCCGGGTTCCGGTCGGCTCCTGGCCGTCGGCATGAGCTGCGGCATCCGCGGCGGCCACCGCCGGCCATTCCGCTGCGGCGTCGCCCTCGGGTAGATCGGCCGAAATCGAGGGGCTTTCGACCATCGGGGTCTCGTCAGCCTCCTCGCGGCCCATCGCGTCCCATTCGGCGGCGAGATCGGAGCCGGCGGACTGATAGGCCAGAGTGGGCGCCACAGCCCCGATCGCGTCCTCCGGCCGGGCCAGCCAGACCTCCCGGCAGCGGGAACAGCGGACGGAGCGTCCGGCCTCCCCCAGGGTGGCCGGATTGATGGCGTAGGATGTTGTACAATGCGGGCAAACGATATGCATATGGAGCCGAATCTCCACCGTGTGGTATGCCCGGATGCTACCGAGCGACCGTTAACGAATCGGAAACCATAACCGACGCACAAGCTTTCTGTGCGGTTCGCGGCCGCTCGGCAGGTGTTCGGACCGTCGTGTTGGGTATTGGGCCACTGGCCCTCTCGAACGGAGCTAGCGCATTGGTTCGGTTCGAAAATGTCGGTTTGCGCTACGGGCTCGGCCCGGAGGTTCTGCGCGACCTCTCGTTCATGATCCCGGCGCATTCGTTCCAGTTCCTCACCGGCCCGTCGGGCGCGGGCAAGACCTCGCTGCTGCGGCTGTTGTTCCTGTCGCTGCGGCCGACCCGCGGGCTGGTCAATCTGTTCGGCAAGGACATCTCCCTGCTCAACAAGGACCAGGTCGCCGACCTGCGCAAGCGGATCGGCATCGTGCTGCAGGATTTTCGCCTGCTCGACCATATGACGACCTATGAGAACGTCGCGCTGCCCTTCCGCGTGATGGGCCGCGAGGAATCGAGCTATCGCCGCGAGGTGATCGACCTCCTGAAATGGGTCGGCCTCGGCGAGCGGATGGATGCGCTGCCGCCGATCCTGTCGGGCGGCGAGAAGCAGCGCGCAGCGATCGCGCGCGCGGTGATCTCGCGGCCGCAATTGCTGCTGGCCGACGAGCCGACCGGCAGCGTCGATCCGACGCTCGGGCGCCGCCTGCTGCGGCTGTTCATCGAGCTCAACAAATCGGGCACCGCTGTTATCATCGCGACCCACGACATCACGCTGATGGATCAATACGAGGCGCGGCGGCTGGTGCTGCATCAGGGACGGCTGCACATCTATGAGTAAGAGCGGCGACGAGAAAGTGTCGTTGGTCGATCTCGGGCGCGAACGCCCGCAGGTCCCCGCCACCGCACGCAACATGTCGCCGATCGTGCCGCGCGCCTCGATCTCCGGCCGCGCGCTGGTCGCGGTGGTCGCGATCATGACCTTCCTCGCCTCGCTGACGACAGGCACCGTGCTCCTGGTCAGCGCGTCGGCTGCCGAATGGCAGTCCGAGGTGTCGAGCGAGGTCACCATCCAGGTGCGCCCTTCGCCCGGCCGCGACCTCGATCGCGATGCGCAGGCGGCGGTGGACGCGATGCGGGCGCAGCCCGGCATTCTCGAGGTTCGTCCGTTCAGCAAGGAGGAATCCGCCAAGCTGCTGGAGCCCTGGCTCGGCAGCGGGCTCTCGATCGACGAGCTGCCGGTGCCGCGCGTGATCGTGGCGCGGGTGCAGCCCGGCACCACGCTCGATCTCGCCGGCTTGCGCGCTCGGGTGACGCAGGCGGCGCCGACCGCGAGCGTCGACGATCACCGCGCCTGGATCGAGCGAATGCGCTCGATGACCGGCGCCACGGTGTTTGCCGGCGTCGGCATCCTGATCCTCGTGATCATCGCCACCATCATCTCGGTGTCGTTCGCGACCCGCGGCGCGATGGCGTCCAACCGTCCGATCGTCGAGGTGCTGCACTTCGTCGGCGCCGGCGACAGCTTCATCGCCAACCGCTTCCTGCGGCATTTCCTCCGGCTCGGCCTCGAGGGCGGGCTGATCGGCGGCGGCGCGGCGATGCTGGCGTTCGGCTTCTCCGAGTCGATCGCCAACTGGTTCTCCGGCACGCCGGTGGGCGACCAGTTCGCGGCCCTGCTCGGCACGTTCTCGCTGCGTCCGTCGGGTTACCTCGTCCTGGCGTTGCAGGCGGTGCTGATCGCGGCGATCACCGCATGGGCGTCGCGGCGCACCCTGTTCGCCACGCTCGACGACATCGACTGACGGCCCGCGGCGTCGCAATCATGGGGCCGGTTTCGTGATCGCGGGTCGTCGCCAGAGTGTGATTTCGCCTGCATCGGCACGGCCCTGGCCGGGCAAAACCGGTTTCCACTTTTCCGGATCATGCTCTAAAATCCCCGGGGGGAAGGATATCAGCATCACATGAGTTTGCAGCCCGACGATACGTCGCCGAAAGGCCATGCCGCGCAGCCGCGCGGCTGGCTGCGCGTCGTCATCGTCGTGCCGCTGGCGCTTGCCTTCGTTGCCGCCGCGGTCGGCTTCATCGGCTTCCTGTCGCAATTGCGCGGCGTCGAGACCGACCCGCCGCACAATGCCGATGGGATCGTGGTGCTGACCGGCGGCTCGTCGCGGGTGTCGGATGCGATGGAACTGCTGGCCGCGGGCTACGGCAAGCGTCTCTTGATCTCGGGCGTGCACCCGACCAACGATGCCGGCGACATTTCGCGCTCGGTGCCTGACAGCCGGGGGTTGATGAGCTGCTGCGTCGATCTCGACCGCTCGGCGGTGAACACCCGCAGCAATGCGGCTGAGACGCGGCGCTGGGCGCGCGAGCGCGGCTTCAAATCGCTGATCGTGGTGACCTCGAACTACCACATGCCGCGGGCGATCGTGGAACTGTCACACGCGATGCCCGATATCACGCTGATCCCGTTCGCGGTGGTCGGCGACAAATGGCGCGACGAGCCCTGGTGGACGAGTGGCGCGGCGTTCCGTCTCTTGCTATCGGAATACGCCAAATATGTCGCGGCGGAGATGCGGGTGCGGTTGGCCGATATCGGCCTCGACCTGACCTCCGACCTCGCCGAGCCGGCAGCCGCGCCACGGCGCCCGGCAACGGCACAGGCGAATTGATGTCAGTCATCGTCATTCCGGGGCGATGCGAAGCATCGAACCACAGATGCGCACCGCGCATCGGGGAATCTCGAGATTCCGGGTCTGGTGCTAGCGCACCATCCCGGAATGACGGCACGAGAGAGTAGTTTTAGAAATGACTTCGATCTTCCTGCGCTCGCTGATCTTCAACGTGCTGTTCTATCTCGTGCTGGTGCTGCTCTGCGTCATCGCGCTACCGGCATTGCTGCTGCCGCGCGGCGCGATGATGGCAATCGAAGCCGCATGGGCCAGCACCAGCCTGTTCCTGATGCGCGTGATCTGCAACATCCGGATCGAATTCCGCGGCGTCGAAAAGATCCCGAGCGGACCGCTGGTGATCGCCTCGAAACACCAGTCGTTCTGGGAGACGTTTGCGCTGATGCGTTTCTTCGAGCATCCGCTGTTCATCCTCAAGCGCGAGCTGATGATGATCCCGGTGTTCGGCTGGTACCTGAAGAAGGTCGGCATGATCTCGGTCGAGCGCGGCGGCGGTCCGCGCTCGCTGATCAAGACGCTGAAGCGTGCGGCGGCCGAGGTCAAGCTCGGCCGGCAGCTCGTGATCTTCCCCGAAGGCACCCGCACCGCGCCAGGCGCTGCGCCGAACTACAAGGCCGGCGTCGCCCAGATCTACGCCGAGAGTGGCGTGCCGTGCCTGCCGATCGCGCTCAATTCCGGGCTGTTCTGGCCGCGCCGCACCTTCATGCGCTATCCCGGCACGCTGGTGGTCGAATTCCTCGATCCGCTGCCGCCAGGCCTGCCGCGCGACGAGTTCATGACCCGCCTGCGCGACCAGATCGAGACCGCCACCACCCGCATCGTCGACGCCGGCCGCGCCGAGCAGGCGAAATTGTTCGGCGGCGTGCCGAGCCCGAAGGGGTAGGGCGTAAGTGTGACCATCTAGACTCTGGTCGGCGGCTCCAGTTGGGCAAGTTCCTCTCTGAGAGGCGCCCAGCCGTGAGCCATCATGACAGTGCTCAGGAGCCCGCGAAGAGAAAAGCTGATCTCAAAAATCTCGCCTGTCTCCGCCTCGAGCTCGAAGCTCGCTTTGGGGTCTTCTTCCGTCAATGGGCCGCTTGTCATGCTGCGACCCAATACGATCATCGGTAGCCGCGTTCGCTTTGCCAATAGAACCGCTCCTATTCTGCGTGCGACGCGCCAGCGCGGCGCGCCGCGGTCGAAATGATGGTCACCGCATCACGAACGGATTCGCCGGCACGTCCGTCGCGGTCGAGATCCAGACGCTCTTGGTTTCCTGATATTCGCGCACCGCGTCGATGCCGCTTTCGCGGCCGACGCCGGAAAACTTCATGCCGCCGAACGGCATCATGTAGCTGATGGCGCGATAGGTGTTGACCCACACCGTACCGGCGCGGAGTAGCTTCGGCACGCGGATGGCGCGGGCGAGATCCTTGGTCCAGATGCCGGCGGCAAGGCCGTAGATCGTATCGTTGGCGATGCGGATAGCGTCTTCCTCCGTGTCGAACGAGATGATCGACAGCACCGGCCCGAACACCTCCTCGCGGGCGATCCGCATGGTGTTGTCGACGTCGGTGAAGATCGTCGGCTCGACGAACTGGCCGCCCTTGATGCCGTCGCCGGAGGCCGGCTTGCCGCCCAGTAGGCAGCGCGCGCCCTCGGCCTTCGCGATATCGATGTAGTCGAGCACCTTCTTGTACTGCGCCGGCGTCGTGATCGGCCCGACATTGGTGTCTGCTTGCATGGGATCGCCGATCTTGGCGGATTTCGCGAGCTCCAGCACGCGCGCGACGAACTTCTCCTTGATCGAGCTCTGCACCAGCAGGCGCGATCCGGCGATGCAGGTCTGCCCCGTCGCGGCGAAGATGCCGGAGATCGCGCCGGCCGCAGCCGCAGTGAGATCGGCATCCTCGAACACGATGTTCGGCGACTTGCCGCCGAGCTCGAGCGAGACGCGCTTCAGGCTCTTGGCCGCGGTCTCGTAAACCTTTGCGCCGGTTGTGTCCGATCCGGTGAAGGTGATCTTGGCGACGCCGGGATGTGAGATCAGCGCCGAGCCCGCCTCGGGGCCGAAGCCGGTCACCACGTTGAAGATGCCGTCGGGAATGCCGGCTTCCTTGGTCAGCGCCGCGAATTCCAGCGTGCTGGCCGAGGTGAATTCCGAGGGCTTGACGACCACGGCGCAACCGGCCGCGAGCGCGGCGGCGCATTTCCAGGCCACGAACAACAGCGGCGAATTCCAGGCGGTCAGCGCCGCGACGACGCCGACCGGCTCATGCGTCGTGTAGGCAAACGTGTCGGCCTTGTCGATCGGCACCAGGCCGCCTTCGAGCTTGTCGACGAGCCCGCCGAAATACCACCACCACTCCGGATGGTAGCGGAGCTGGCCCAGCATCTCCGCCATCAGCTTGCCGTTGTCGCGCACCTCGATCTCGGCGAGACGCTCGGCGTTGGCGGCGACGAGGTCGCCGAGCTTGCGCATCGCCTTGCCGCGCGCGGACGCCGTCATCTTCGCCCACGGGCCGTTCCACATCGCCTCATTGGCGGCCTTCACAGCCTTGTCGGCATCGGCGGCGGTGCCGCGCGGGATCTTGGCCCAGGCCTCGCCGCGATAGGGATCGATCGATTCGAACCACTCGCCATTGGCCGGGTCGACATACTGGCCGTTGATGTAGAGCTGATAGGTCTTCATGACATCCTCCCGCACGACGATGGTCTGTTTGGCGAAACGTTATCACGCATTGCGCGACGCCGTCATAACGCAGCTGCGTGAGCGGGCTGCTCGGCGGTCAGGCGTGCGTTGCGGCAAGCTCGGCCGCGATGATCGCGCCGAGCGCCATGTCGCTCTGCTGGCCGAATCCGTGATGCACGATGTTGCCGTCGCGACCGATCAGGATGCTGGTCGGGGTTCCCTGCATGCCGTAGCGCTGCATGGTGACGGGGATCGGCGTGCCGTCGCCGGCCTCGTCGACGCCGATCGGGAAAGTCAATCGATACTCGTGGATGAAGGCTTCCAGCGACACAGGCGTCATCGCCGCGTGGTGCTCGAAGACGGTGTGCAGCCCGATCACCCGCAAATCCGAATGCTTGAACAGCTCGAAGGCGCGCTGGGTCTGCGGCGTGCCGTGCGCGACGCAGCCCGGACACAGCATCTGGAACGCGTGCAGCAGCACCGGCCGGCCGCGCAGCGCGGCCAGGGTGAGGGGCTCGCTGCTGTTGAACCAGCGCGACACGGCGATTTCGGGTGCGGGAGTCACGGCCTGGTTCCTTGCGTCTGCCACTTCGCCGCAGGGTGGCAAGATCGATGTCGATCTGTCAACGACCGGCGGCGCCTGATGCTGCGCGCCGTGCGCGGCGTGCGGCGCGCCGCCGCTGGGTCCAGAGTCTGGCGCGGTCGAGATAGAGATAGACCACGGGCGTGGTGTAGAGCGTCAGGATCTGGCTCAGGATCAGTCCTCCGAAGATCGCGATGCCGAGCGGCTGGCGCAGCTCGCTGCCTTCGCCGAGGCCGATCATCAGCGGCACCGCGCCGAACAACGCGGCGAGCGTCGTCATCATGATCGGGCGGTAGCGCATCAGGCAGGCTTCGTAGATCGCATCGCGCGACGACAGCCCGCGCTGGCGTTCGGCATCGAGCGCGAAGTCGATCATCATGATGGCGTTCTTCTTCACGATGCCGACCAGCAGGATCACCCCGATCATGCCGATGATGTCGAAATCGGTGTGCGACAGCATCAGCGCGGCCACCGCGCCGACGCCGGCCGAGGGCAAAGTGGACAGGATCGTCAGCGGGTGGATGTAGCTCTCGTAGAGCATGCCGAGCGAGATGTAGATCGTCGCCAGCGCGGCCAGAATCAGGAACAGCTCGTTGGCCAGCGCCTGCTGGAAGACCTTTGCGGAGCCCGCGAAGCCGCCGGAAATGCCTGCCGGCATGCCGAGCGTATGCATCGCATTCTCGATCGTGGTGGTCGCCGTGCTCAGCGAGACGCCCGGCGGCAGATTGAAGGAGATGGTGCTGGCGACCAGCAGATCCTGGTGGTTGACGGATAGCGGCGTCTCGCCATGCTCGAAACGGGCGACGCTGGACAGCGGGATCATCGTCTCGGCGCTGGTCGAGACCGCGGTTCCGGTCGAGGCGACGCCCTTGCCGGTGGCGCCGATCGAGTTGGTGGCCTGGTTGCGCACCACATTGGCGGCGACCGAGCTGATCGAGCTCTTCTGCGACGACGACGCCACCGTTCCGGCCACCGCATTGGTGCTCTGGGTACCGCTCGCCGAGCCGCCCGAGGTCGAGATGTAGACCTCCTTCAGGGTCTGCGGGTCCTGCGAGAAGCGCGGCGCGACCTCCATGATCACGTGATACTGGTTGCGCGCGACGAAGATGGTCGAGACCTGGCGCTGCCCGAAGGCGTCATAGAGCGTGTTGTCGAGCTGGCTGACGGTGATGCCGAGCCGGGAGGCGGCGTCGCGATCGATCACCAGATTGGCCTGCAGCGCCTTGTTCTGCTGGTCGGTGTTGACGTCGGCGAGGGTCGGCTCCCTCTGCAGCGCCGCGACGAGCTTCGGCGTCCACTCGTTGAGCTCCTCGAAGGTCGAGCCCTTCAGCGTGTATTGATACGCGGCGTTACCCGAACGCCCGCCGGCGCCGAGATCGCCGATCGATTGCAGGAACAGGGTGGCGCCCGCCACCGTCGCGAGCTTGTCGCGCAGCCGCTCGATCACCTTGTCGGCGCGCAGCTTGCGTTCGTCCATCGGCTTCAGCGAGGCGAACACGGTGCCGGTGTTGGTGCCGCCTGGACCGACGCCGCCGCCGCCGGTGAAGCCGACCGCGGTATCGACCGCCGGGTCCGCCTTCACGATGTCGATGAACTGCGTCAGCTTCTGCTGCATCAGCTGGAACGAGGTGCTCTGGTCGGCCTGGATCGAGCCGACCAACAGCCCGGTATCCTGTTGCGGCACGAAGCCCTTGGGCACGACGGTGTAGAGATGGACGTTCAAATAGAGCGTGCAGCCCAGGATCAGCATCACCAGCAGCGGATGGCGCAGCGCGAGGCCGAGCGTCGCGCGGTAGCCGCTCAGCATCAGCTCGAACACGCGCTCGCTGATCCGGTAGATCCGGCCATGCGGCTGGTCTTCCTCCCTGCGCAGCAGCACGGAGCACATCATGGGCGTCGTGGTCAGCGAGACCACCAGCGAGATCACGATCGCGATCGTGATGGTCATGGCGAACTCGCGGAACAGGCGACCGACCAGGCCGCCCATCAGCAGGATCGGCACGAACACCGCGACCAGCGACACGCTCATCGACAGCACCGTGAAGCCGACCTCGCGGGTGCCGAGCAGCGTGGCCTCCATACGCGACAGCCCGGCATCCATGTGGCGGGTGATGTTTTCCAGCACCACGATGGCGTCGTCGACCACGAACCCAGTCGCTACCGTCAGCGCCATCAGCGAGAAGATGTCGAGCGTGTAGCCGAGCAGATACATCACGGCGAAGGTCGCAATCAGCGACACGCCGACCGCCACGACAGGCACCAGCGTCGCCCGCGCATTGCGCAGGAAGGCGAACACCACCAGGATCACCAGGGCGACCGCGATCAACAGCGTGATCTCGACGTCGTGCAGTGAGGCGCGGATCGTCTTCGAGCGGTCCATCGCCAGCGTGATGTCCATCGCCGGCGAGACCGAGGCCCGGAGCTGCGGCATCAGCCCCTTCACATTGTCGACCATCTTGATGATGTTGGCGCCCGGCTGCCGGTACACGATCATCACGACGGCCGGCTTGCCGTTGGAAAGGCCGAGCGTGCGCACGTTCTCCACGGAGTCGATGACGTCGCCGACATCGGTCAGCCGCACCGCCGCGCCGTTGCGGTAGGCGACGACCAGCGGCTTGTAGTCGGCCGCCTTCCGGGCCTGGTCGTTGGCGTAGATCTGGTAGCGCTGGTGGCCGACGTCGATGCCGCCCTTCGGGCTGTGCGCATTGGCGCTCGAGAGCGCGGCGCGGACGTCCTCGAGCCCGATGCCGTATTTGTAGAGCGCCGGCGGGATCAGCTCGACGCGCACCGCGGGCAGCGAGCCGCCGCCGACCGAGACCTCGCCGACGCCCTCGACCTGCGACAGCTTCTGCGCCAGCACGGTCGAGGCGGCGTCATACAGCTCGGCCGGCGTCAGCGTGTCGGAGGTCAGGGTGTAGATCAGGATCGGCGCCGAGGCCGGGTTGAACTTGCGGTAGGTCGGATTGGCGCGGAGGTTGGTCGGCAGATCGGCCCGCGCCGCGTTGATCGCCGCCTGCACGTCGCGCGCGGCGCCGTTGATGTCGCGGTCGATGTCGAATTGCAGCGTGATGCGCGCAGAGCCGAGCGATGACACCGAGGTCATTTCGGTGACGCTGGCGATCTGGCCGAGGTGACGTTCCAGGGGGCTCGCCACGGTGGAGGCGACGTCGGCGGGGCTGGCGCCGGGCAGGGTCGCCTGCACCATGATGGTCGGGATGTCGACGTCGGGCAGCGGCGACACCGGCAGCTTGAAGAACGCAATGATGCCCGCCACCACCAGTCCAAGCGACAGCAGCGTGGTGCCGACCGGTCGGCGGATAAAGGGCGCGGAGAGGTTCATTGCATCAGCAAGCGATGTTTGCGGATCAGCTTCTATCCGTCTGCGCCGCGATGCAAAAGCCTAAATGTCACAGGGCGCTGCCATACAGAAGCCGCGATGTGTCTGGCCGCAACAAAGGTCACGGCCGCGGACTACTTCGCCGCGTTCTGGCTGGCGTCGACGAAGTAGAAATCCTCGCTTCCCGGCACCGAGCCGTAGCTGAACGGCTGCTGCCGGCGATCGGTCGCGGCCATGACGTCGTCGCGCACGAGGTCGAACAGCTTGCGGATCTCGATCCGCGGCGTCTGCATCCGCTTGATCAGGGCCGTCACGAACGGGCTGTGGCCGCCGTCGCCGTCGAGCGCGACCTGGCCGTGCTTGGCGGCGTAGACCACCAGCGTGCCGCTGTCGGGTTCGATCTGCGCCAATCCCCTGCCGATGGAGCGTGAGGCGACGGTCCGCTTGATCTGGTTGGCGAACGGGTTGTCGCGGCAGGCATCGAGAATCACGAGGTGCAGCTTGCGCGCGCCTTCGGTTGCGCCCATCACCTGGGTCAGCGCGACCGCCTCGTACGGCACGTCGCGGTCGGTCGCGAGTTTCGCGTCGACCGGCACGAGATAGTTCTCGCCCGCCATCTCCATGCCGTGCCCGGCATAGTAGATCACCGCCCAGTCGGCGCCGTCGGCGGCGTTGGCGAATGACTTCAGCGCCTCGACCAGGCTATCCCGCGTGGCGTCGTTGACCAGCCGCACGTCCTGCAAGCCTGTGGCGCGCAGCGTCTCGGCGATCGCTGCCGCGTCCTGGACGGGGTTCGGCAGCGTCGGGACGGAGCGGTATTTTGAGTTGCCGACGACAAGGGCGACGCGCCGTTCGGTCGTTGCCGCCTTTGGGCCCGCGCCGACCGGCGCGATCGGAACGGCCGCGGCGAGGGCGGGGGCCGGCTTGGCCGCACCGTGATCCGCGACGACGCTCTTGTCCGTGCTGGCAATTTTATCGAGCCGTTGCAGGCCTTCCCTGGCGAGGCGCTGCCCTTGCGTGCGGTCGAGCTGATCGAGGCCGATGACGTCGAGCGCGTGGCGGAAGTCGGCGCGCGCATTCTCGATATCGCCCTTCTTCTCGTCGGCGAGGCCGCGGCGGGCGTAGTTCAGCGCGCCCTGGGCATTGAGTTGCGTCGCGTGGTCGTAATCGCGCATCGCCTGATCGAGCTCGCCCTTGTTGGCCAGCGTCAGGCCGCGCAGCGAGTAGAATTCGGGCTGGCCGTCCTGGATCGCGATCGCGCGATCGACGTCGCGCGCCGCACTGTCGATGTCGCCGGCGCTGATCTCGATCACGGCCCGGCAATAATAGGGACCGCTTGCGCGCGGCGCGACCTTGATCGCATCCTGGCAATGCAGCGCCGCGAGCCGATCCTTGCCGCTGAAATCATAGACCAGCGCCCGATTGACATAGGCGTACCAGGAATTGGGATCGAGCTCGATGGATTTGCCGTAATCGGCCAGCGCGCGATCATAGTCCCCGGTGGCAACGAACAGCTCGGCGCGATTGTTGAACCAGCCGGCGCTGAACGGACCGGCAGGCTTGAGCTGGATGGCTCGATCGAAGTCGCCCAGCGCGCGGTCGTAGTCCTGGTTTTGCAGATAGACCTTGGCACGCTGGCCATAGGAGGGCGCGAACGCCGGATTGATCGCGATCGATTGATCGTAGTCAGCCTTGGCTTTCTCCAGATCGCCCTTGTTATGCCAGGCGAGCGCCCGGTTGTAATAGGTGATCGAAAGGTCGCGCCCCCTGGGATTGAGCGCGATCAGGCGGGTGCAGGCGGGGATCACCAGGTCAGGCTGCGAACTCTTGGCATCGCAAACTGCGCCATCCTCTCTCAGACCAGCAAAAGATGGGGCGTTCAGCAGCAACAGCAGGCCGATTGCGGCGAGCTTGGGCAATGAGGGGCGCATTCCGGTCATTCCATTCCAGCGACCGGAAATTGAGACCACAATGTTGTTCGCGCCGTGGCAAAAATCCGCGAACCGGGTTCCTCGGCGCCGACAATCGGCGCGGCCGGACTCAGGCTGGATCGATCCCGCCAGCCGCACGCGCATCCCGGTGCAGCGAGCCTGAATCGTGCAGCATCGTCGCAAGCTGATGCAGCTGGGTGTCGCGAAAGCCCTGCTTCTCGATCGAGGCAACGGTCGAGAGCACATAGTCGCGGTTGTTGCCGGAGCGGCCATGGCCCTGCTGCACCAGGCGCTGCTGCTCCGAGAGCGACAGCCGTCCGGCATATTGCACATGGCCGCGATCGACCACATAGGCCAGCGCAGAGACGCGATCGCGCGTCGCGTTCTCCAGCCACACCGAGCGCATCACCTCGCGATAGACGTTGGTGGTCTGCTCGCGTGCCCGCAAATAGGCGATGGTGTCGTGGCGCAGGCGCGCGGCGACGCGGAATGCGATGCCGCGGCAGGCGCCGCCGCGGTCGAGCCCGAGCACCAGGCCCGGCTTCTCCGGCGTGCCGCGGTGGTCGAACGAATAGACGCAGAGCGCGCGATGCTCGCCGATCAGCCGTGCCGGCACCTGCTCGAGATACTCGAAGCCCGGCTTCCACATCAGCGAGCCGTAGCCGAACACCCAGAGGTCGCCGTCGGTTTCGGAATGGGGGGGATTTGCTGACATCGCGCAGATGGGCTAGCAGAACAACGAGTCGAAGCGAAGCAAATTCCGTGATGTTTCCAAGAGTTGCGCAGGAGTTGCGCAGGGGTTGCCCTTCGCTTGCGGCCGCTTAGATTTGACAAATTCGCCCGCCAAAGGACCTGCATGTCCGATTTGACCTCCGCCCCCCGCCGCCGCTCGCGCTTCGGCCTCTATGCCGTCCCCGTCGCGGTCCTGATCGCCGCGGTCGCGTGGAGCGGCTTCTGGTTCTTCGCAGCTTCCCAGGTCGGCGTGCAGGCCGACGCCTGGCGCGCCCAGGAGGCGAAGGCCGGCCGGGTCTATGATTGCGGCAACCGTTCGGTGGCGGGCTACCCGTTCCGATTCGAGGTCCGCTGTACCGATCCGAGCGTGATGCTGGTGTCGCAGACCGCTTCGCCGCAGATGGCGTTCGTGGCGCGGCTCGCCGAGATCCTGGTGGTGGCGCAGGTCTATGATCCCAAGCTTGTGATCGCGGAGTTCAAGGGCCCGGCCACGGTCGCCGAGCGCAACGCGCAGCCCACGCTGTCGGTGAACTGGAGCCTCGGGCGCAGCAGCGTGGTCGGTCTGCCGGCGGTGCCGCAGCGCGCCTCGCTGGTGTTCGACAATCTCGCCATCGACCGCACCGGCGGTCTCGCGCCGACGCCGCTGATGCGCGTCAATCACATCGAGCTGCATGGAAGGCAGGTCGACGGCTCGGCCCCGGACAGCCCCGCGATCGAGACCGTGCTGCAAATATCAGGCGGCACATTGCAGGAGGTGCATCCGCTGCTGACCCAGCCGTTCAACGCCGACATCCATGCGCGGCTGAACGGGTTGAAGGATTTCTCGCCGAAGCCGTGGCCGGATCGTTTCCGCGAGATCCAGGCGGCCGGCGGCAGCGTCGAGATCCAGCAGTCGCGGATCGAGCAGGGCGACGTGCTGTCGGTCGCGGCCGGCACGCTGCGCCTGAACGCGCAAGGCCGCATCGACGGCGAATTGCAGATGACGGTCGCCGGCCTCGATCGCGTCATCCCCGCGCTCGGCATCGACAAGATGCTGGAGGAGGGCGTGCCGCAGTCGACGCTCGATCGCGTCGCGCCGGGCGTGAAGAGCCAGGACCTCAGCAATCTCTTCGGCGCGCTGGATCGCGCGATCCCCGGCCTCGGCAAGGTGATCAAGCAGAACGCCAATGCCGGCATTTCCGCCGGCATCAATTCGCTCGGCACCGAGGCCACGCTCGAAGGCAAGAAGGCGCGTAGCTTCCCGTTGCGCTTCGCCGACGGCGCGGTGTTTTTGGGGCCGCTGAAAGTCGCGCAGATCCCGCCGCTGTTCTGAAAGCATCCGTCATTGCGAGCGAAGCGAAGCAATCCATTGCGCCGCATATGCGGAAGCATGGATTGCTTCGTCGCTATCGCTCCTCGCAATGACGAAGCCAACGAGCATTGTACGGCGGATTAACGTTAGCGTAATCCGCCCTACGCATCGTCAGCCGGGATGAAGCGGAGTGTGCCGGCGCGGCGCGTCGGCTTGCCGGTGTCGTTGGTGTGGTTGACACCGTCCATGACCGGCACCTCGGGGAAGTCGAACGGGCTTATGCCGTCCAGGCAGGCCACGTTGACGGCATAGAGGTTCTGGTCGGATCGCCGCTGATGATGGGTGTAGATGCCGCAACGGGAACAGAAGAAGTGCTGCGCCGATCCGGTATGGAAGCGGTAGCTTGTCAGCATATCTTCGCCTTGCAGGAACCTGATTCCGCCCATTTCCGCCATGGCGACGACGGCGCCGCGCATCCGGCAGTAGGAGCAGGTGCAGCGGCGGATCGAATTGAAGCCGTCGCTGAGCGCTGCCTCGAAACGCACCGCACCGCAATGGCACTGGCCAGCCCGAACCCTCGCGTCGTCCACCATGTTGCCTGCTCCTGTTCACGGCCTGCGCTGAATACGACGTATCTCCAAAATCGGGGTCGGACAATCCTGCAAAACTCGCGCATGGCGCGAGAAAAACTCACGCGAAAGGCTTCGTAGGGCGGATGAGCCCTAAGGCGTAGTCCGCCATCGTTCGTCATCGGGAATGCTCAAACGGACCGACTTCGCGGATCACCTTGCAGATTTGCAGGA
The DNA here is from genome assembly GCF_020889685.1 of Bradyrhizobium oropedii. Taxonomy (GTDB): domain Bacteria; phylum Pseudomonadota; class Alphaproteobacteria; order Rhizobiales; family Xanthobacteraceae; genus Bradyrhizobium; species Bradyrhizobium oropedii. The sequence continues at coordinate 37,514 of NZ_JACMYO010000016.1, read as the reverse complement.
AGCCGCTGGCGTAGAATTCGGCATGTCCTCGCTTCATGGTTTCGACATGGTCCGGATGATTGCGCCAGGCCTCGAGCGCTTGCTCCGAAGCAAAGCGAAACAAGGTGAGCTCCTCGCCATCCTCTGCCTTGAACGATTTGACCGACAAGAATCCCGGAAGGCGGCTGACGATGTCGTACATGCGTTCGCCCAGCCGGTTGTATTCGTCCAGAGCTGCGTCACCGCGCAACTTCAGGTCGCCGACCACAATGATTTCACCGATCATGTTGCTGTCCTTTGGTCCGTAGAATGTCCGTGGCAGACTGAAAGCAACTGCCCGTACCGACAATTCGATCTCGCAACCGGTGTTGTTACGCATCGGCCGTGCGGCGGATTGCGCTGACGCTGATCCGCCCTACGCACCGGACGCACTCACCACTCCCTCGCGCGCGATATCGTGCGTCGTGGCAATCTATTCCCGCGGTCGCGATGAGAAAAACGTGACCGCAATAATGCGGGTCGCCGCGAATATCATTCCCCGAGTACCGCTCTCTCTCGCCTGAGGAACCAACCTCGTGTGGAGGAAGCGATGCGAATTCTCGGGGGAATTCTGCTCGGCAGCATGCTGCTGTCGGCAGGTCCGGTGCTGGCGGAGGACGATGCGTCCGAGCTGCGTGCGTTGAAGGCACGTCTCAAGCAGCTGGAACAGAAAATGGAGGTGCAGGCGCGCAAGGAGGAGGCGCTGGCCGCCAAACAGAGCGCAATGCAGCATACGCAGATGGCCGCGAAGGCGCCGGTGCCGTTCGATCCCTGCGCATCGGGCAAGCTCTGCTACAAGGGCGTCACCTTCACCTTCGGCGGCTGGGTCGACCTCACCGGCATCTATCGCACCCGCAATCTCGCGTCCGACACCGGCTCGGTCTACGCCTTCATTCCGTTCCCGCAGAGCAAGAATTTCAATACCGGCGAGTCGCGCTTCTCGGCGCGGCAGACCCGCTTCTCGGTGCTTGCGGAAGCCGAGGTGTTCGCCAACACCCGTGTCGCCGGCTACGGCGAACTCGACTTCGAAGGCGCGGCGCAGACGGCGAATTCGGTCGCGACCAACTCCTTCAATCCGCGGCTGCGGCAGGCCAGCGTCGAGATCGATCGCACTGATCTCGGCCTGCACGTCCTCGCCGGCCAGAGCTGGTCGTTGAACGCGCCGAGCAAGGCCGGCATCGATCCGCGTGGGGTCGATGCACCCGGCGTGATCGATTTCGAATCGGTGCCCGGCTTCCTTGCGGCGCGGCAGCCCGGCATTCGCGTCTGGCAGGATATCGGGCCCGAGGTCAAGCTCGCGGTCTCGGCGGAAAACCCGCAGACCTCGTTCTTCGGCGGCAACACGCCGCTGGTCGGCACGCCTGCGGTCGGGCCGCAGGGCGTGCTCAATCCGAACGTGCTGGTCAACCTCACCGGTCCGGGCGGCAGCTTCTTCAACAACGCCAACAATGTCAGCCTCAACCACGTGCCTGATTTCACCGTGAAGGGCGCGTGGGATCCGCGGCTCGGGCCCTACAAGGTACATGTCGAGGGCTGGGCGATGTATCGCGACTTCTACGATCGCTTCAACTTCGCCAACCACGACGTCAACACGGTGAGCTTCGGCGGGCATTTCTCGGCGGAGATCGTGCCGAAGCTGCTGGAGCTGCAGGGCTCTGCGTCCCACGGTGCGCTCGGCCGGTTCACCGCGACGCCGTTCCCGGATGCAACGCTGCGCCAGGACGGCACGATCCAGCCGCTGCCGATCACGGCCTTCCTGCTCGGCACGGTCTGGCACACGACGCCGTCGCTCGATCTCTACGCCTATGCCGGCCTCGAGAAGACCAAGGCGACGTTCTCCAATGTCGGCACGGTGCCATTCGGCTACGGCAATCCGCTCTACAACAATCTCGGCTGCAACATCGAGAATTCGCCGGCGGCGACCTGTAACGGCAACACCTCGGAGGTCAGGCAGTATACCGCCGGCTTCTACGACACGATCTTCAAGGGCGACTACGGTGCGATCAAGGCCGGCGTCCAGTACTCCTACAACCAGCGCTTCGCCTTCGCCGGTGTCGGCGGCGCGCCGAGGACCGACGACCACATCATCATGTCGCAGATCCGCTACTACCCGTTCTCCCCGTAGGAACGGAGAGAGGGAGCAGAGCCGGTAAAGGAGACAGCAGATGAGGATCGTGAGCAGACCGAAGGGGAGGGCCGTGATCGCTCGCGAACTGATGATGGTCAGCCGCGCCGCGCATGTGCTGCAGCGAACCGGGCTGGCGATGGCCGGTGCCATGGGCGGCACCTTCGTCGCCGCTCAGCTCGCGAAGGGCCACATCGCTTTCTTCGGTACACTTGCCTTCATCGCGACGACGATCGTGGTCGGCGCCGTCGGCTTCTATCTCGGCATCGATATTCCGAAGCCGACGGTGCGCGTGACAGGGCGCATCGACGCCGTCGAGCTTCTGAGCGCCGGCGGCATCTTTCTCGCTGCACTCGCCGCGCTGGTGTCGGTCTATGGCATCGTGTTCGACGAGATTCCGCCACGGGCCTGGGAATTCGTGTTCGGCTCGTGCTGGTTCGGCGGCGATGTCATGCTGGCAATTGCCGGTTTGGCCGGCCGTCAGCGGCTGGCGCAGAAGGTTGCAGTGGCGTCGGCGGGACCGATCCGGGATCAACGGATGAAACGGTGAGGGATCGGCGATGTCGGCGCGTCCGAGCCGCCCTGTGCCGATCGATGCGCCTCTGCGCCAATCTGTCCCGTAGCTGAGCCTGCCCGATGCGATACCCTTGCCGAAAAATCGGGGAGGGACATCATGCCAGCAAAATTCAGCCGCCGTCACGTCATCGCTGCCGGAGCGGCTTCTGCCGCGATGCCTTGGCTGGCACGCGGAGCCTCGGCGCAGGCTGGGTGGCCGTCGCGCCAGATCCGCATGATCTGCAGCTACCCCGCGGGCGGGCAGACCGACCTGCTGGCGCGCGCCTTTGGCGAGTTCATCTCCCGGCAAGTCGGGCAGACCGTCGTGATCGAGAACAAGGCGGGCGCCTCGGGCTCGATCGGCGCCGCCGAGGTCGCGCGCGCCGCGCCGGATGGCCACACCATCCTGTGCTCGATCTCGACGACCTATGTGATGAATCGGGCGATGATGAAGAACCCCGGCTACGACATGGACAAGGATCTGACGCTGGTCAGCGTCATTCCGGGCGCCGGGCTGCTGCTGGTCGCGAGCCCGAAGCTCGGCGTCAAGTCGCTGGCCGACTTCGTCGCCCATGCGCGAAGCAGCGGCAACGTGAACTTCGGCACCTACAGTGCGGGCTCCGCCCCGCACATGACGATCAACGAGCTCAACAAGCAATACGGCCTCAACATCGAGCCGATCCACTATCGCGGCGAAGCGCCGATGTGGACCGGGCTTGCGGAAGGCACGCTCGACGTCGCGATGGGCAGCTACACCGCCGCGCAAACCGTGCTGCAAAGCAGCCGCGGCGTCGTCTTCGGGGTGCACTCGAAGAAGGTTGGCGCGATTTCCGAGATCAAGACGTTGCCCGAGCAAGGCGCCACGTCGAAATTCTTCACCGTGAGCGGCTTCTCGGGCTGGGCCTTGCCGAAAGCGACGCCGCAGCCGATCGTCGATCGGCTGTCCGAGCTCTGCGTCGCCGCCAACAACGATCCGAAAGTGAAGGAGGTGCTCGCCACCTTCGTGCTGGAGCCCGCGATCGGCTTCAAGGAGACCAATGCGCTGTATCAGCGCGAATTGCCGGTCTGGATGGACGCCGCCCAGTCGCTCGGCCTGCCGCCGGCGTAGACATCTCTTCTCGTCATTCCGGGTTCAACCCTGCGGGCTGCCCATACATGTCGCAAGAACGCGACGCTGTGCCCCCGGCCCCAGCTGTCATCGCCCGGCCCGAACACCTGACCGGGCGATGGCACCGAACAAGATGTTTGAAGTTGTGCATCGAGCGCTATCCTCGGTGTCGTCCCTGCGAAAGCAGGGACCCATAACCACAAATGCCGATTGCTATGCGATGCTGGAACGACGAGTCGCTTCAACCACATTCGCCGCGGAGTATGGGTCCCTGCTTTCGCAGGGACGACGGCGCGTATGTGGGCTCAATCCCCGCTACGTCTTCAGCCCGCCTACTTCTTCAAATTCGCATGCGGGCGGCCGAAGTCGGGCGCGGCGGAGTCCTGGCCGATCTCGACGATGCCGCGGCGGATGGCGCGGGTGCGGGTGAAGTGGTCGAACAGCGCTTCGCCGTCGCCGCGCCGGATCGCGCGGGTGAGCTTCGACAGATCCTCGGTGAAGGTGCCGAGCATCTCGAGCACGGCGTCCTTGTTGGCGAGGAACACGTCGCGCCACATCGTCGGATCCGACGCTGCGATGCGAGTGAAGTCGCGGAAGCCGCCGGCGGAGAATTTGATGACCTCGGATTCCGTCACCTGCGCCAGCTCGTCGGCGGTGCCGACGATGGTGTAGGCGATCAGATGTGGCAGATGGCTGGTGATCGCGAGCACGAGGTCATGATGGTCCGGCGTCATGATCTCGACCTTGGCGCCGAGCGCGGCCCAGAACGCGCGCAGCCGGTCGGTCGCGGCGGGATCCGTGCCTTCGGGCGGCGTCAGGATGCACCAGCGGTTGATGAAGAGTTCGGCGAAGCCGGAATCGGGACCCGAATGCTCAGTGCCGGCCACCGGATGCGCCGGCACGAAGTGCGCCGTCTTCGGCAGATGCGGCGCCATGTCCTTGACGACGGCGCCCTTCACCGAACCGACGTCGGAGATGATGGCGCCGGGCTTCAGATGCGCGGCGATCTCGGCCGCGACCGGACCGCAGGCGCCGACCGGGATGCAGAGGATGACGAGATCGGCATCCCTGACCGCCTCGATACTGGTCTCGACGACGCGGTCGACGATGCCGAACTCGGCGACGCGCGCGCGGGTCTTCTCCGAGCGGGCGGTGGTCACGATCTCACCGACCAGGCCTTGCGCGCGCGCGCCGCGCGCGATCGAACCGCCGATCAGGCCGAACCCGATCAGCGCGATGCGGTTGAAGAGTGGAGCCGTGGTCACGATGTCACTTTCCGGCCAGGAAGTCGCGCAGCCCCTCGACCACGAGGCGGTTGGCTTCCTCGGTGCCAACGGTCATGCGCAGCGCATGCGGCAGCTTGTAATTGTTGAGCGCGCGCAGCACGAGGCCGCGCCGCGTGAGATAGGCGTCGGCTTCCGCCGCAGTCTTGCCCTGGTCGGTCGGGAAGTGGATCAGCACGAAGTTGGCGACGCTTGGCGTCACCTTGAGCCCGAGCTTACCGATCTCCTCGGTCAGCCAGTTGCGCCACTGTTCGGTGTGGGTCCGCGACATCTGCACATGTGCGGAGTCCTCGATCGCCGCCACCGCCGCCAGCATCGCCGGTGTCGTGACGTTGAACGGGCCGCGGATCCGGTTGCAGGCATCGACGATATGCGCCGGCCCGAACATCCAGCCGATCCGCAGCGCGGCAAGGCCGTGGATCTTCGAGAAGGTGTGCGTCACCACCGTGTTGTCCGTCGTCGCGACCAACTCGATGCCGAGCTCGTAGTCGTTGCGCGAGACATAGTCGGCATAGGCGGCGTCGAGCACCAGCAGCACATGCGAGGGCAGGGTGGCGCGCAGGCGCTTGACCTCGTCGAACGGGATATAGGTGCCGGTCGGATTGTTCGGATTGGCGAGCCAGACCAGTTTTGTGCGTGGCGTCACCACCTTCAGGATGGCATCGACATCGGCCGTAAAGTTGGTCTCGGCGGCAATCACGTTCTTCGCGCCGTTCGCCATGGTGGCGATCGGGTAGACCAGGAAGCCGTGGGTGGTCGAGATCGCCTCGTCGCCGCGCGCGAGATAGGTGTGCGCCAGCAGATTGAGGATCTCGTCGGAGCCGGCGCCGCAGATGATGCGGTCGGGATCGAGCCCGTAGGCGCGGCCGATCGCCTCGCGCAGCACGCGCGAGGTGCCCTCCGGATAGTCCTCGAGATGGTCAGCCGCGCCCTTGTAGGCCGCGATCGCCTTCGGAGACGGGCCGAACGGCGTCTCGTTGGCGGACAGCTTGAACACCTTGCGGCCCGGTTCCGGCACCGGGCTCTTGCCGGGCGTGTAGGGCGCAATATCGAGGATGCCGGGGTTCGGCACGGGGCGGGACATCATCAACTCCGGATTACGGGGCGGCTAGCTTCTGGCCGATCCGTTGGTGGGCACCGTATAGCGCGTTGCGTGGCTGCCGACGAGGGCCGAAGAGCGCACCGAGGCGCCGGCCTTGATCAGAGCGAGCTTGATGGTCTCGAAGCCCTTGCTCTCCGGGTCCTGACCGGCGACCGAGACCAGCAGCGCCGCGCCGTCGAAGGCGGTGTCGGGGACCGCGACGATCTCGGCGAGCGGCGCCAGCGCGCGGGCGACATCGGCGTTCCAGCCGGAAACGCGGACGCTCCACATCTGGACCTCGGTCACCATCGCATCGTCAGCGACGCGGGAGACCAAGAACACCGGCAACGCGGCGGGATGGTCGGCGCGTTCGAGAAACGGCAGCCGCGCGATGATCTTCGGCGCGCCATCGGCCTCGAGCGCATTCCACCACGGCGTGCGGCTCGCGATCGCGGAGACCAGTGCGAGGTCGCCCTTCGATTTCGCCACCGCCTCCACCGCGGCCTGCGCGCTGAAATGCGAGACGTAGGGCACCACGAAGCCGAAGTGAAACCGCGCCGAGTCGCGCATCGCCGACTCGCCGACGGACACATCGGCGTGCACGGCGAACGGCGCCTGCACATAGGTGAAGGTCGAGATGATGACGCGCCAGATGCCCTCGATGGTGTCGAGCGGCAGGATGCCGCGATGACGCTGCACCAGTTCGCGCATCATGCTGGCTTCGCGCGCCGGGCGGAACGCGGAGCCGACCTCCTGGGTCTTCTTGACCTGGATCAGGCGGTCGATGATGTCGCCGCGCGCCATCAGCAGGCGGTGAACCTGCTCGTCGATCGCGTCGATCTCCTTGCGCAGCTCCTGCAACGAGGGCGGCGACGGGGGTGGCTTGGACATGCTCTAAAACCTTGTCGTCCGGGCGGCCCGATGCCGTGCCGGACAGGGTCCCTGATTAGGAAAGACGGGCAGCGAAAGCAAAGAGAAACGTCGCAGCCGTGCCTTGCGCATTCGGTTAACCATCGGGGCCCGGCAAGGGGACGTTCGCCGGCCGCCTTGACGACGGGGGGCCTGAGGACTAGGTTCGCTGCACTCCGTGGTCATTTGAGCCGGCCGGCTTGCAGCCACGTTAAACAACTCGCTAAACAGGCCGGGGACAGATCAGCTCCCGGCCGAACCTATGTTCAGGCCGGGTTTTTTATTGGCCTGATTTCTGTTCGAGCCCTCCCGCGCGGAGGCTGGGTCGCCTAAATGAGCAACGTGCGTCCGATACCGAGCCCGCAAACCCAGAGCGATGATCGCGCCCATGAGGCCGATCATCCGTCGTCATTGGTGGCGAAGTTCGGCATGGATCAGCCGCTGAAGCTCGATTGCGGCGTCGATCTCGCACCGTTCCAGATCGCCTATCAGACCTATGGCCAGCTCAATGCCGACCGGTCCAACGCGATTCTGATCTGCCACGCGCTGACCGGCGATCAGCACGTCAACAACATCCATCCCGTCACGGGCAAGCCCGGCTGGTGGGAGACCATGGTCGGGGCCGGCAAGCCGATCGATCCCGACAAATACTTCATCATCTGCTCCAACGTGATCGGCGGCTGCATGGGCTCGACGGGCCCTGCGTCGCTGAACCCTGCGACCGGCAAGATGTGGGGGTTGGATTTCCCGATCATCACGATCCCCGACATGGTGCGCGCGCAGGCGATGCTGATCGATCGCCTCGGTATCGCGACGCTGTTCTGCGTGGTCGGCGGTTCGATGGGCGGCATGCAGGTGCTGCAATGGACCGCGGCCTATCCCGAGCGCGTGTTCGCGACGCTTGCGATCGCCTGCTCGACGCGCCACTCGGCGCAGAACATCGCATTCCACGAGCTCGGCCGCCAGGCTGTCATGGCCGATCCGGACTGGCGTGGCGGCCGTTATGTCGACGAGGACACCCATCCGCATCGCGGCTTGGCGGTCGCGCGGATGGCCGCGCACATCACCTACCTCTCGGACGCCGCGCTGCATCGCAAGTTCGGGCGGCGGATGCAGGACCGCGAGCTGCCGACCTTCTCGTTCGATGCGGATTTCCAGGTCGAGAGCTACCTGCGCTATCAGGGCTCGTCCTTTGTCGAGCGCTTCGACGCCAATAGCTATCTCTATCTGACCCGCGCGATGGACTATTTCGACATCGCCGCCGACCACAACGGCGTGCTGGCGAAGGCGTTCACCGGCATCCAGACGCGGTTCTGCGTGGTGTCGTTCACCAGCGACTGGCTGTTTCCGACCTCGGAATCGCGCGCGCTGGTGCACGCGCTGAATGCGTCGAGTGCGCGGGTGTCGTTCGCGGAGATCGAGACCGATCGAGGTCACGACGCCTTCCTGCTCGACGTGCCCGAATTCCTCGAAATCTCCCGTGCCTTCCTGCTGGCCGCAGGCAAGGCACGCGGACTGAAGGACGACGGCCAGTCATGAGCATGCAGCAGACATTGCCCTTGCCGGGCGTCGCGCCGGAGCGGACCGGCGGCTATCGCAGGGATCATCTTCTGGTCGCCGAGATGGTGCGGCCGAGCTCGCGCGTACTCGATGTCGGCTGCGGCGATGGCGAATTGCTTCAGCTCTTGGAGAGCCGCGGCATCGACGGCCGCGGCATCGAGCTGTCGCGCGAGGGCGTCAATGGCTGCGTCGCCAAGGGGCTCGCAGTGGTGCAGGGCGACGCCGACACCGACCTCGTCAACTATCCCGATGATGCGTTCGACTACGTGATCCTGTCGCAGACCTTGCAGGCCACGCGGCAGCCCAAGGTGGTGCTGGAGAACCTGCTGCGGATCGGCCAGCGCGCCATCGTCTCGTTCCCGAATTTCGGGTTCTGGAAGATGCGGCTGCAGCTCCTGATCGGCGGCCACATGCCGCGGACCGAGAATCTGCCGGCGAGCTGGTACGACACCGCCAACATCCATTTCTGCACCATCAAGGATTTCGTGGAGCTCTGCGAGCAGATCAACGTCAAGATGGAGCGCGCGGTGGCGCTCGATCTCTACGGCCGCCCGGTGCCGCTCAATTTGCCCTGGTGGGTGTGGAACATGTTCGGCGAGCAGGGCGTGTTCCTGCTCAGCCGTGGTGGGCAGGGTAGCGACAAGGCCAAGTGACAGCTGTGTGACACGTCAACCCGGCGTCGCCACCTGCGACATCGGATCGCGCACCGGCCAGAGGCCGCGGCTGAATCTTTGCAATCCTTCAACGAAATCCGTGGAATCCCCGCCGATTCAGATCGTCGGCCATGACAGGGATGGGTTGTCGGTGTGCAGCTTTCCCATTCGCGCTCGCCGTGCAAAAATGCGTCATGCTGATTAGAGATAATCGAATCAATGGTGGGTTGATGGTGGTCATCGCGGGCTGACGCGCGATGGTCACTTGCTGGGGGTGACAATGCGAACAGGTTTCTCGGTTGCGCTATTGCTCGTTGTTGCGCTGTCCGCAGCCTTGTGGGCCGCCAATATGTCCACCCCCGATGGGCACCAAGCGGGACACCTGGCGCTGCCGCATGGAGCCTGCGACACGCAAGCGTCCGGGCATGCGGCAGATCACGTGCCCGATCTTGCTCGCCATCGAGAGCATTCCGCGGCACTCGATCTGGTAGCCCTGTGCTCGGAGACGGACACCGCCGTATCGTCGGGCGATTGGAGTGCCCCCTCCACCTGGGCACGGGGGAAGCCGCCCGCCGCCAACGCAAAGGTCCGCATTCCATCCGGGCTGACCGTCAAGGTCGACAAGGAGGTCACGCCCAACATCGACTGGATCCGCGTCGATGGAGCCCTCGCGTGGAGCACCGATCACGCAAGCTCCGTGAATGTAGGAACGATTGTCGTGACGCCCGAAGGCGCACTCGAAATGGGGACCGAAGATCATCCGGTCTCGAAGGCGGTTGTCGCAAAGCTGACCTTTGCCGCTCGCACGTTCCGGGACCGAAAGCGTGATCCGTTCGACATGGCCGGCGGGCTCATTTCGATGGGCGTCATCCGGATTCATGGTGCCGAAAAGACCGCGTGGAAGATACCGCAGAGCCAACTCGTGGCGGGAGTAGCGGTATTCCAGTTCGATCAGCGGCCGTCGAACTGGTCAGTCGGAGATGAATTGATCATACCCGGGACCAGCGACTCGAATGATGAGGACGAAACGCCAGTCGTTGTCAGCGTCGACGGTGAGCGAATTGTACTCGATAGGGTGCTCAAATACACGCATCTAACACCGGACGGCACATCCGTTCCTGTCGGTAACCTGACGAGGAATGTCCGGGTCAGCTCCGAGGCGGCGGCGCCGTTATCGGCGCGAGGCCACATCATGTTCCTGCATCGGCAGACAGGTGTGGTGATTGACGGCGCCGAGTTCCGGGATCTTGGCCGTACCGACACCAAGCGGGCCCAGACCGTGCCCGATCTCGATGAGGCCGGAAACCTGATAGCCGGATCGGACGATAACACTGTCGGCCGATACGCACTTCATTTCCACATCGTCTCCGGCGCACGCATCGATGTCCCGCCGCATGTGGTGCGCAATAGCGTCGTGAGAGGGAGTCCAAAGCATGGCATCGTCAACCATGGTGGTCATCTTCTGGCAGAGAACAATGTGACGTTCGAGATCGCCGGCTCGCATTTCTTTGCGGAGAACGGCACCGAGATTGGATCCTTTCGCGGGAATCTCGCAGTCCGGTCGACCGGATCAGGCGAGGAGCTCGTCAGTCGAATGGGGATATTCGACAATGGCCATCAGGGGCACGGCTTCTGGATGCAAAGCGCCGGTGTCCGCGTAACGGACAACTGGGCGTTTGGGCACGCCGCGGGCGCGTATGTCGTGTTCGGCTATGCGTTTGCGGAAGGAAACAACCGTACCTATTTCGACGCGCGCAATACCGACAATCGCGTCAACGCCGATGCGCAAGGCCGCATTTCGACGTCGGACGTCGATTTGTACTTTGCGCGCAACCAAGCGGCCGGTTCGGCCGACGGGGTCGAGATCTGGAATCACAAGCTGCTTGCGCCGCATCCTTCCCAGAGCCTCATCGAGGATGTGACGGTTTGGAATGTCAGCCGGCATGCGCTCTTCATTCCCTACGTCCGGGACACGCTGATCCGCAACGTCTACGCCTATGGCGGCGAACGTCACATGGACACCGATTTTGCGATCGGAGGAAACTCCCAGACCGAGAACATTACTTTCCAGAATGTTTCGGCCGAGCGGTTTCCCAACGGATTGGTGCTGCCGCGGCGCGGTATCAACACGGTCGATGGCGCGTTCCTCCGCAATCGTACCAACATCATGATCGAATCGGCGAATCGTCCGTTCCGCATGGTTGCGCTCAAGAACATCCACGTTCCGTCCGAGGGCGCGACAACGAACTTCGATCTGAAGGATCTGGCCGTGCCGGCGAATGGCGACGTCGCCATGCTCTTTGAAAACGACCGGATTTTCTGGAGCAATTCCGCCGGCAAAAGTTTCCGGCTGTACTTTGGATCGCAGAACGGAAACTTCGTCCCCTTTGCAGATAACGGGCCAGCCGATCTCAAGGGGTTGACCAGTGGGGAAATCAAGGCTCGCTTTGGCGTCGCGTTCGGCGGTCAGTTGGCGCCGGCCGATGCGAAGCCGCTGCCGCGCAGCAACGCCACAATGGCCTTGGTCGATGCGGACAATTTGGCGCCGACACCGACGGAGCTGGAGTTTGCGCAAAATCCCTCGAACGAACTCTATCCTTTGGCGGGATCGCATATCGTAAACACGGAAGACCAGACTGCGAAAAGCCGCTGGACGTTCGCAGGCACGGCTTCCGGTCCTGAGCATCCCCATTTTGTGTTCGTCAAGAAGACCAGCCCAAAGCTGATCGTGCATCCCTTGCTTCGCAAGCTGGAAATTCACCCTGACGACGTGCGTTACGGCTACCGGCTCGAGGGAATCGTCGCCGATGTGGTCGAAAACCGCGTGACCGAAATGGCGTTCATACAGGACTTCCCTGATCTGCGGCCCGACGGGCAAGGCCATATCGCGCTCGACGTGAAGTTTCCGGATCCTGCCGGGGACATGACATCGCTGCCCTTGTCGCTCACCGTGACGAAACAGGCCGTCAGGCGCGGAAGGAACTACGAGTTCTACAAGCAGGCGCAATATTGCGGGAAGTGTGATTTCGATCCGGAGATGCAGCGAGACGTGCGCGCGATGTTCCCTCAGGTCCAATGACCTTGAACCAGGCGTGGGAACCATACGGGCGCGCGCTGCGCGTCTCCGGAGAGCGCTGGCGCTAGTCGAGGGAATAGCGCCAGAGCGTGAGGCGCTGATTGTAGTTGAGTTGTGCTGGGTTGTACGTGTTGCCCGCGTTGAAGAATTGCAGCTTGCGCGCCGAATGCATGCCGTTCTTGTCCGGTTGTGCGACGAATATGCTGTATCCAGGACCATAGGATGTCGGCAGATAAACCGGCTCGGAAAATGTCTGAAGGTCCTTCGACCAAATGACGCCGATCTTTGAATAGGTCGTGGCGGCGTCATCGTCGCGGGCGTTGGCGAAAATGACGAATTCTCCATTGTCGAGACGGGTCATCGTCATCGCATGGATGTGACAGGCACTTTCGTGCCGGTAGCAGGGATGCAGCGGGTCGGTAAAGTAATGTGAGAAGTAGATCGCAAGGTCGGGCACGATCAGGCTGCCATCGCGATAGAGCTTGAATGTTCGTGAGAAGCGTGCGTTCGACGCAACCTTGTTGGTGGCATCGACCGCGTCGAGGTCCGCGCTGCGTACGATCGAATAGATTGCGTGCGATTGCTTGTCCCAAAAATGCGCCAGCGGATAACGATCCGCCCCGAACAGGCAGCTGTCGCCGTGGTTTGCGGGGTCGGTTACGGTGTCCGCCGTCGCGTCGCTCCATTTCGCGGCAAGAGATCCGCCATAACGCCCATCGAAAGCGATGACGTTCTTGTAGACCGAATACGTTACTTGAGTCTCCGGGCACGGCGTGTAGTTGGCGAGCACGGTCAAAATGCTGATGCTGCCATCGTCGCGAATTGCGACATGCGGATATTCTGGTGCGTAGGCTGGTGAGGGATATTCGGCGATGAGTTGCTTCGGCATCCAGGGCCCGGTGTAGGGCGGCAGTATCTTTGTTATTTCGAGCCGGTGGCTCCTCGAAGGTCCACCGGTCCCATATGCGGAGATAACGATTTCGCCGTCGGGCCCCATAGCTCCTCCAAGGTAGCTAAGAAGCTCGTCACCACGATTCTCGAATGTCGATAGCAAGGCCCATGGGGCGATGCCTGAAGCCTTCGGATCGAGCGAGAGCAACTGGAGGATGGAGCGATGGTCCTTCGCACGGACCCAGTATGCCACGAGCAGCCTGGTTCCATCTGTGAACAACAGCGGGGGATGATAGGCGAGTTCAGCCTGAAAGCCGGCCGGCACGAAGGCGTGTCCCATGTCCAGCGGTTCTGAGAACGTCGTGCCGTTTTTCAGGATTTCAACGCAATACAGGAGTGGCTCGGCGGGATTGCAAGGCGCGAAGATAGGAGCGTACTGATCGTCGTCGATGACGGCGATCATTGGGCTCATCACGGCCCAGCCGATCGGGATCGACGGCTGCGCTTTCCCATCCAGAAGATAGGACGCATCCGCTGTGGCGCCCGCCGCTTCCAGTTTCATTTCCTCAACAAGGCCTTGAGCGCAAGCGGTGTAGGAGACGACAGCAAGCCCGATCGCAATCGCGCAGAGCAGAATGGAATATCCGGCTTTCATCGTTCGCGCGGTGCCACGAATGTGTTGACGTATCTCACTTCCTGAGCTCCGGGTGCGGATCTGGCGGGCTGTCCGCATGTATCCGCCGCGCTCTGGTTGCGCCTTGCGTCCAACGAAGACATTGGATGTTCAAGCCGCCACCATCGACCTCGGATCGCGCACCGGCCAGCGGCCGGCCTCGACCAGCGCGATGAAGTGCTCCACCATCTCGTTGAACAGCGCCGGCTCTTCGAGGTTGAGCACGTGGCCCGACTTCGGGAAGAAGGAGAGGCCGGCGGCCGGCAGATGCTGTTTCAGGAACATGCTGGGCGCGATGCAATTATCGTCCTCGTCGCCGCACAGGATCAGCGCCGGCGTCGCTGCGCGCTTGATCGCGTCGGTCATGGTGTAGATCGAGGGCCTGCCGCCCTGGAAGCTGCGCATCGTGTTGGCCGAGCCCCTGGCGTCGTGCCGGGCGAGCGCGGCGTAGAAATCGGCGTGGCCGCGCGGGTCCTTCACCAGGAACGGAATCCGGCTCGGCGCCTCGCGCGTGGCCTTGGCAACTTCGACCGCGCCGATGGTCTCGTATTGCTCGGCGTTGGCGCGGCACTGGACGCGGAAGGCATCGAGATTCTCGAGGCTCGAGCCGGAGCCGACGGCGGCGAGCGTCATCGAGAGCGCGCGCTCCGGCGCGTTGAGCGCAACCTGCAACGACGAATAGGAGCCCATCGAGAGGCCGATGAAATGCGCACTTGCGATGCCGAGGTGGTCGAGCACGGCGAGCGCGTCGGAATAGAAATGCTTGTAGGTGTAGACGTTGGCACTCGCAGGCACGTCCGACGGCGTGTAGCCGCGCGCGGAGTAGGCGATGCAGCGGTGGCCGCGCGAGAAGTAGCGCATCTGCGGTTCCCAGTTGGTGTGATCCGCAGCGAACTCGTGCATGAAGATGATCGGGGTGCCGCTCCCGGCCTCCTCGAAATGGAGTCGGACATTATCTTTCGTGACGGCATGGGGCATTGAAATTCTCCTCTCGTTGGCCGGCCTCAGATTTGCAATTAATTTCCGCGGCTGCAATGCGGCAGTTCTGACTATTTTCGTCATGGAATTTGCTCGGAATGACCCCGAAATCGTTTCGGCAGCGCCGCACGAAGTCTTCCTCTCGCCACACCGCGATTTTCAAAACCACCGCCGCGTTTCCCAGGGGAATGACAAGGGAATGCGACGGGGAGTTGGGGGGCGTTACAGAGGATCTCGTGAAGTATGGTTCAGTTGCTTGCGTATCGCCGGTCGCTTCGTGTTTTGGCGCTGGCTCTGTGTTCGCTCACTCTCGCCGTGATCGCCGCCGCTCCGGCATCCGCCCGTCCGCATCATTCACGCCACGCGCATTCGGCCCATGTCGGCCATCACGCGCGCCACTCCGCCCATCGTCACTATCGGCACACGGTGCGACTGTCGCGCGCCGAGCGTCGCGAGCAGATCCAGGAGGCGGGCGGCTTCACCGAGGCCAGCGCATCCGCGTTGCCGGGCAACGATGAAGCCGTGCCCAACACCGGCGGTGTGAGCATGGCGGGCGGCTTCGGCTCGTCCGGCATCGTCGCCACGGCGCGCCGCTATCTCGGCGGCGGCAACCCGACCGGCCGCTCCAGCCTGTGGTGCGCGCGCTTCATGAACATGGTGCTGCAGCAAACCGGCCATCGCGGCACCGGATCCGACATGGCGAGCTCGTTCGCGAAATACGGCACGCGCGTTTCCGGTCCGCAGGTCGGCGCCATCGCCGTGATGGGCCGCCGCGGCGGCGGTCATGTCGGCATCATCACCGGCGTCGACGCCAAGGGCAATCCGATCATGATCTCGGGCAACAGCAGCCATCGCGTCCGCGAGACGCCAGTCTCGCGCGGCCGGATCTACGCCTATGTGATGCCGGCGAACTGATCGGTCGAAAGGGCGGGCTCGGCGTGCGCGCCTTGCCCTCTCTACGAAATGACAGGCTGCTCGGCGGCAATCATGTCGCCGACGGCCGCGCCGCCCTCGCTGATGATCTCGGCGTAGATGCCGCATTCATTGTTGCCGAAGCGCTGCATCAGCGTGTTCGGGACCGAGAGGTCGCGTGCGCCGGTATCGGGATCGACATTGACCGCGGCACAGCGGGTGATGCGCTTCACCACTTTGGCTCGCGCGCTGCCGATCGCGATCGTCTGGTCGAGCAGGCCAGCTTCATGCCAGGCCGGCCAGCCCTCGACATAGAGGTTGGCGCGGAAGCGCAGCGGATGGACCGGCGCCTGCACCATCTCCTCGATCGCCCGCAGGCTCGCCAGGTTGATGATCGAGACCACCTTGCGCGGCACGTCGGAGAAACTGTGCCCGGGGCTCACCAGCACCTTGGGCGGTCCCTTGATCTGGCCGGCGTGGCGATCGGCAAAATAGCGCTCGATCGCCGCGCGCCCGGCTGCCGTTTCGAGATCGCCCTGGGCTACCATCGCGCCATCCCGGCGCAGCGTCAGCACGTGGCTGTCGTCGTCGTAATGGGCGCGCAGCGGCGCCAACCACTCGTCCCGCTGCAGCATCAGGAAATGCGGCTTCGCCAGCCATTTCGGAGCTGATGCATCGAAGCCGCTCGGGCCGTTCTCGATCGCGTAGCGGCGATCCGAGCGGAGCGTCTCGCCGACCTTGAGCTCTGTGCGGGGCAGGGGCTCGGGCGTCAGACCCTTAACGGGGTAGCGGTAGATGCCGGTGATCCGGGCGAAGGAAGCGTGCGTGGTGTCCATCCGCCCGCTCTAGCCTGTTTGACGGGCGAGGAGAACCGCCGCCAGCGGTGAGGCTGCTAGTCGGGCCGCGCCGCGCCTTCGGTGTCGAGGACACGCTGCATGAACACGAGTTCGAGCCAGCGGCCGAACTTGCGTCCGACCTCCGGCATCCTGGCGACCTCGACAAAGCCCAACTGCGCGTGCAGCCGGAGCGAGGCGGGATTGCCGCCGTCGATGCCGGCGATCATGACGTGCTTGCCGAGCGCGGTGGCCGCGGCGATCAGCTCGTCGACGATGAGGCGGCCAAGCCCGCGGCCGCGATGGTCGGCATGGATATAGACGCTGTGCTCGACGCTGTAGCGGTAACCGGGGAAGGCCCGGAAGTCGCCGAACGTGCCATACCCCAGCACCACAGGCCCTTCGGCCGCGACCAGCACCGGGTAGCCGAGCGCCAGCCGGGCCTGCATCCATGCCAGCCGCTCGGCCTCGGAATCCTGCTTCTCCGTCCAGATCGCGTTCGAGTTGACGACCGCCTCATTGAAGATCGCGGTGATCGCAGGAATGTCGTCCTCGGTGGCGGGACGGATAATCATCGTGGTTCCTTTAGCGAGCCTCTTGAATGGACCCTATCGTCTACTATATAAGACGACATGTCAATTATAGAAGACAACGCCGATGAGGCTCTCGGGCGGCGGGTTCGCGCCGAACGGGAGGGGCGCGGCTGGTCGCTGGCGGAACTCGCCGGGCGGGCAGGCGTGTCCAAGGCCATGCTGAGCAAAATCGAACGGGCGGAGGCAAGCCCGACGGCGGCAACGCTGTCGCGGATCGCCACCGCCTATGGCCTGACCATGGCCGCGCTGTTCGAGGTTGCCTCGGCCACTTCCCGCCTGCAGCGGGCCAAGGATCAGCCGGTATGGCGGGATCCGAAGGCGGCCTATCTGCGACGGCAGGTGTTCCTGCACCCGGCCAATCCGCTGGAGCTGGTCGAGGTCGAACTGCCTGCCAGGCAGGAAGCCGGCTTCCCCGCCAGTGCCTATCATCTGGTCCGTCAGGTGGTCTGGGTGATCAGCGGCCGCCTCACCTTGATGGAAGGCGTGGAGCGTCACGAGCTCGCAGCGGGTGACCGCGTCGAGCTTGGTCCGCCGTCGGACATCGTCTTCCGTAACGAAACTACTCAGCCCTGCCGCTACCTTGTCGCCATCGTGCGGCGCTGAGCTCGATCGGGCGAAATCGCGGACTGTGGCTCTTCCGTTTCGGAACCAAGTGCCCACATCTGCGGCAAGCCTGAAAAATGATGGCGACGACCAGAGGCTGGTTGAGGAACGTCAACGCGGCCCGCGGAAACCCAATGAAGATGCCGTTGTCATGCCTGAATGGGTGACGATGGCAGGCCGAGGGAAAACGAATGAACATTGAGAAGTACACCGAGCGCTCGCGCGGATTCATCCAGTCTGCCCAATCGCTCGCAATGCGTGACGGTCACCAGCAGTTCTCACCGCTGCATCTGTTGAAGGTGCTGCTGGACGACAATGAGGGGCTCGCCGGCGGTCTGATCGACCGTGCCGGCGGCAATTCCAGAGCGATCCTGAAAGCGACCGAAGAGGCGCTGAACAAGCTGCCGAAGGTCTCGGGCAGCGGTGCCGGGCAGGTTTACCTGTCGCCGGAGCTGGCGCGCGCCTTCGATGCGGCGGAAAAAGCCGCCGACAAGACCGGCGACAGCTATGTCACCGTCGAGCGGCTGCTGCTCGGGCTGACGCTCGAGAAGGGCAGCGAGGCGGCCTCCATCCTGAGCAAGGGCGGCGTCACCGCGCAGAACCTGAATGCGGCGATCGAAGCGCTGCGCAAGGGCCGCACTGCGGACAGTGCGACTGCCGAGAACGCCT
This sequence comes from Bradyrhizobium oropedii, assembly GCF_020889685.1. GTDB lineage: Bacteria > Pseudomonadota > Alphaproteobacteria > Rhizobiales > Xanthobacteraceae > Bradyrhizobium > Bradyrhizobium oropedii. The sequence continues at coordinate 18,994 of NZ_JACMYO010000016.1, read as the reverse complement.
ATGACGCGCTGAAGAAATATGCCCGCGACCTGACCCAGGCTGCGCGCGACGGCAAGCTCGACCCGGTGATCGGCCGCGACGAGGAGATCCGTCGTACCATCCAGGTGCTGTCGCGGCGAACCAAGAACAATCCCGTCCTGATCGGTGAACCCGGCGTCGGCAAGACCGCGATCGTCGAGGGCCTGGCGCTGCGCATCCTCAACGGCGACGTGCCGGAGAGCCTGAAGGACAAGAAGCTGCTGTCGCTCGACATGGGCGCCTTGATCGCCGGCGCGAAATATCGCGGCGAGTTCGAGGAGCGGCTGAAATCCGTCCTGCAGGAGGTCTCGACCGCCGAGGGCGGCATCATCCTGTTCATCGACGAGATGCACACGCTGATCGGCGCCGGCAAGACCGACGGTGCGATGGACGCGTCCAACCTGTTGAAGCCTGCGCTCGCACGCGGTGAGCTGCACTGTATCGGTGCGACCACGCTCGACGAGTACCGCAAGCATGTCGAGAAGGATGCGGCGCTGGCCCGCCGGTTCCAGCCGATCTATGTCAGCGAGCCGACGGTCGAGGACACCATCTCGATCCTGCGCGGCTTGAAGGACAAATACGAGCAGCACCACGGCGTGCGCATCACCGACTCCGCGTTGGTGGCCGCGACCACGCTGTCGAACCGCTACATCACCGACCGCTTCCTGCCCGACAAGGCCATCGACCTGATGGACGAGGCGGCGGCGCGGCTGAAGATGCAGGTCGATTCGAAGCCGGAGGAGCTCGATTCGCTGGATCGCGACATCATCCGGCTCAAGATCGAGCAGGAGGCGCTGAAGAAGGAGAACGATGCCGGGTCCAAGAGCAGGCTGCAAAGCCTGGAGAAGGAACTGGCCGGACTCGAGGAAAGGTCGACCGCGCTGACGGCGCGCTGGAGTGCGGAGAAGAACAAGCTCTCCAATGCCCAGAAGCTGAAGAGCGAACTCGATGCGCTCCGCGTCGAGCTGGCCAATGCGCAGCGTCGCGGCGAATTCCAGAAGGCAGGCGAGCTGGCCTATGGCCGGATCCCCGACTTGGAGAAGAAGCTCGCCGACATCGAAGCTGCCGAAAGCAGCAGGCCGAACGGCGGCGCGATGATGGAAGAGGCGGTCACCGCCAACCATATCGCGCAGGTCGTCTCGCGCTGGACCGGCGTGCCGGTCGACAAGATGCTCGAGGGCGAAAAGGACAAGCTCCTGAAAATGGAGGATGCGCTCGCCAAGCGCGTCGTCGGCCAGGCCGAAGCCGTGCGTGCGGTGGCAACCGCCGTGCGCCGTGCCCGCGCCGGCCTGCAGGATCCGAACCGGCCGACCGGCTCGTTCATGTTCTTGGGGCCGACCGGCGTCGGCAAGACCGAGCTGACCAAGGCGCTCGCCGCTGATCTGTTCAACGACGAGACCGCGATGGTCCGCCTCGACATGTCCGAGTTCATGGAGAAGCACTCGGTCTCGCGGCTGATCGGCGCGCCTCCCGGCTATGTCGGTTACGACGAGGGTGGTGCACTGACCGAAGCCGTTCGGCGCCGGCCCTACCAGGTCGTGCTGTTCGACGAGATCGAGAAGGCGCATCCCGACGTCTTCAACGTGTTGTTGCAGGTGCTCGATGACGGCCGCCTGACCGATGGTCAGGGCCGCACCGTCGATTTCCGCAACACGCTGATCATCATGACCTCGAACCTCGGTTCGGAATTCCTGGTGAACCAGCCGGAAGGCGAGGACACCGCGGCGGTCCGCGATCAGGTGATGGGTGTCGTGCGGGCGCATTTCAGGCCGGAATTCCTGAACCGCATCGACGAGATCATCCTGTTCCACCGGCTGCAGCGGAACGAGATGGGCCGCATCGTCGAGATCCAGTTCGCGCGGCTGACCAAGCTGCTCGAGGATCGCAAGATCGAGCTCACGCTCGATGCGAAAGCGCGGGACTGGCTCGCCGAGAAGGGATGGGATCCGGCTTACGGCGCCCGTCCGCTGAAGCGGGTGATCCAGCGCAGCGTGCAGGATCCGCTGGCCGAGATGATCCTCGCCGGCGAGGTCAAGGACGGTGATCGCGTGCTGATTTCGGTGAAGGGCAACGTGCTGACCTTCAACGGTCAGCCGTCCAAGACTGCCGAGATCGTGCAATTCGATGCCCCGGTCTCGAAGCGCAAGCTGAACTGAACGCAACAAAAGAACTCTTCCCGCACGCTGCGGGGAGGGTTTGTTGCGCGAATCACTCCTGCGGGGCGATAGGCGGTGAGGGCTCGTCGTCCTCGACGGGCTCGAGTTCTGTGAGAATGTCGACCAGTTCGCGGGCGCGGCCGGTGGCCAGCGGCCTGCCGTCATTCATCAGCGGCTCGTCATTGGCGAGCCAGGCCTGAGCCTCGGCAAGTTCGGTGATCGTCGCCCCGGATGCGATAATCCGGGCAATCGTGACGTCGTCGGCGTTGCCGACCGCTTTCAGCACGTCGTCGCGGGTGAGGCTGGCCATCCGCGCCTCCTCTGCAAGGGGTTGCTTGGTCGAGACAAGCCGAATCGATGGCGGATCGTTCCGCGCGGAACGGCCTGATGCAGGTTCCGCGCTTAGCGGTTGGTGATGGAGCGGGTCTGCGACGTGGAGCTGGTCGCGTCCGAGACGATGCGCGAGCTGCCGCGGCTCGACATCTGGGCTTCGATCTTGTCGCGAGCCTGTTCGAAGCTCGCCAGCATCGGGCCTTCGAGCGAGCGGCCGCGCGGCAGTTTCACGCGCATCGGATCGACGAATCTGCCGTTGACCAGGATTTCGTAGTGGACGTGCGGGCCGGTCGACTGGCCGGTCGAGCCGACGAAGCCGATCACCTGGCCCTGCCGCACCTTCTTGCCGATCTCCATGCCCTTGGCGAAGGCCGACATGTGACCGTAGGCCGTCTCATAGCCGTTGGAATGCTTCATGCGGATATATTTGCCGTAACCGCCTTCGTATCCGACCTTCTCGAGCACGCCATTGCCGGAAGCGAAGATCGGCGTGCCGTAGGCGGTGGCCCAGTCGACGCCGGTGTGCATCTTCACATAGCCGAGGATCGGGTGGCGGCGGCCGCCGAAGCCCGAACGCATGATCGCGTTGTTGACCGGCTTACGCACCAGGAACTTCTTCGCGCTCTTGCCGGTCTCGTCATAGTAATCGACGAGGCCGTCGTCGGAGCTCTGGAAGCGGTAGTATTTCTTGGTTTCGCCGCCCACGGTCAGCGCGGCGTAGAGCACTTCGGTCTTTTCGGTGCTGGTGACGCCCTCGTCCTCGCCGGCATAGAACACGTCGAACGAGTCGCCCGGCTGCACCTTGCGCTGGAAATCGACGTCGTAGGAGTAGATCTTGACCATGTCGTCGATCACGGTCGGCGGCACCTTGTTGCGCAGCGCGGTCTCGTAAATGCTCTGATAGAGCCGCACGCCGCTGCCATCATCCTCGTCATCGTCGCTGGAATTATCCGCGGTTTCGTTGACGGTGTTCATGCTCTGCACGTCGACGGCGACGTATTTGCCGAGATCGGACAGGGCGGCGACGGCTTCGACGGCGGAATCATTGGCGACGACGACGCGATAGGGCTGCAGCCTGACATTCGGTCCGGGAGCTGCCGGCGCCATCAGGATTCGCACCTTCTGGCCTTCCTTCAGGCCGCCGTCGCGGCCGCGCGGGCCCAGCATTGCGGCAATCGCCTTCGCCTCGTCCGATGTCGCGCCCTGATCGCGCAGGATCGAGGTGATGGTGTCGCCTTTCTTGACGAGGTGAACCCGCTCACCGACCGGATTGCCGCCGGTGACCTGCTCCTTGGTCTTCGGTAGCAGCGTGACGTTCTCCGGCACCACGCGGGTCTCGAAGCCTGCATAGGGATCGGAGGTGTTGCCCTCGGTGGCGTAGGCCATCCTCATGTCGGGGGCGGCGCCGCTTGCGTCGGCCGTGGCATTGGCCAGTGAAGCGTAGCGCACCGAATTGCCGGAGCCGCGCCAGTTGGCGGCGTCACGAACCCGCATCAGCACGTCGTCGAGCGCGACAACGGCGGCGAGCTTGGCTTTCGGCAGCACGGATCCGAGATCCTTGGTGACGAACGAGACCTCGGCGTCGGGCTCGGCGGCGTCGGCCGCATTCGGATCCTCGGCCGCCGCCGGCGTGTTGGAGCCGACATCGGTCAACAGACGCTGCGCGTTGAACGCCGGAATCTTGGACGACAGATCGCTCGTGGTCATCGAGAGATTGCCGGAAATCCGGATGAAGGGCCGTACCCGCATCACGTCGCGATTGCCGACGCGGGTCACGGTCGACACGCGCACCAGGCTGCGGGAGGCGGAAGATTCGCTCGGCGGCGGCAGGCGGTCACCCTTGTGTAGGCTGACGACGCGATCATTGCCGGTAAAGGCGCCGCGCAGCGCGCCTTCGACGCGCTCCGGCACCTTGGCGAAGGTCATCTCGCCGTCGAGCGACGCAAAAACGGCGCCGCCGATCAGGGCCGCGCCACATAAGCCAGTCAGAATGGTGCCGCTGAACCATTGAACGGAGACACGGCGGCGATCGATCACCGCAGCCTCGGTGCCGTCGACTGAAAGCGGCGGTTCGTGACCGAGATCGATCATCCCGGTCTCGCGCCCAATGCCGCTTCCGCGTGACGCCCGTTGGCTCAACCCTGTATCCCCCCAAATTCCAGCAACTGCGATCGTCCTCTGCTCGTCCTCATCTCCACCTCGCTCCCTCCGAGAGGGAATTCGGCAGCGTGGCGAGCCACACGCATCGAAGTCGAAGAGACGAAGGCCATTCGCTGGCCGCGATCCCGAACGTCAATGGTGTGCAGATCTCTCGATATTGCTCGGCCGTGTAGGGAAGAGGCGACGGGTTCTTGGAGAAAATCGCCTGGTCCCCAGAAAAACCACCCGTGCCCCCACAGGTTACGAGCGGTTCAGTGCATGTCTTATAGCCAGAACGTCGCAGGATTGTGGCTCAAGTGCGGCATTTTGGGTGGAAAAGTTTCCTGAAGCAGGTCCATGCCGCCACCCCGCCTGGAGCGGCTTGGAACCCGTTCGGAAGGGGCTGACGAGCCCTCCGGCGACAAACTTTTTTTCAAGTTTTTTACCACGCGCGCCGGGTGGCGAATTTTTACCTCCGGCCTAAGCCACGGAAAGAACGGGAATTTCTTCGCACTGCACAAGCGATTTCGGCGTGCGACGATTTGTTGACAATGGCCGTTGACAATCCCGAGGGGTGGGGACTATAAACCAACCACTGAGCGCGGCGCCGCCGGGTCACTGACCAAGGCGAGCGAACGCGCCACTGATGCTCCTCACCTCGTTGATGAGTGACACAACAGCCGACATAAATCGGTTGAGGTTCACTGTCGGTTGGTGAAGGGTAGAACCACCCTCTAAGGGTGTGGGGTCATCGGATCCCGGGCTGTTTGACAAGTGAAGATGAAGAAAGAGAAACGTGGACGGCGGAGTCCTTGCGTCTCTCGGAAAACTTGAAAGCTTCGGCTTTTGACTTCTGAGAGTGGACGAAAGACTTCGGCGGTACACGTTTTAAAGGTTACACCATCGTTGCCAGCGATGTGAATCGTCGGCAGCTCATCGGCTTCGGTCGGTGAAGAATGGTGGGACCTCGTCAAACGTTGTGATCAGCCGGTTCAAAAGTTTCAAGTCCAACTTGAGAGTTTGATCCTGGCTCAGAGCGAACGCTGGCGGCAGGCTTAACACATGCAAGTCGAGCGGGCATAGCAATATGTCAGCGGCAGACGGGTGAGTAACGCGTGGGAACGTACCTTTTGGTTCGGAACAACACAGGGAAACTTGTGCTAATACCGGATAAGCCCTTACGGGGAAAGATTTATCGCCGAAAGATCGGCCCGCGTCTGATTAGCTAGTTGGTGAGGTAACGGCTCACCAAGGCGACGATCAGTAGCTGGTCTGAGAGGATGATCAGCCACATTGGGACTGAGACACGGCCCAAACTCCTACGGGAGGCAGCAGTGGGGAATATTGGACAATGGGCGCAAGCCTGATCCAGCCATGCCGCGTGAGTGATGAAGGCCCTAGGGTTGTAAAGCTCTTTTGTGCGGGAAGATAATGACGGTACCGCAAGAATAAGCCCCGGCTAACTTCGTGCCAGCAGCCGCGGTAATACGAAGGGGGCTAGCGTTGCTCGGAATCACTGGGCGTAAAGGGTGCGTAGGCGGGTCTTTAAGTCAGGGGTGAAATCCTGGAGCTCAACTCCAGAACTGCCTTTGATACTGAAGATCTTGAGTTCGGGAGAGGTGAGTGGAACTGCGAGTGTAGAGGTGAAATTCGTAGATATTCGCAAGAACACCAGTGGCGAAGGCGGCTCACTGGCCCGATACTGACGCTGAGGCACGAAAGCGTGGGGAGCAAACAGGATTAGATACCCTGGTAGTCCACGCCGTAAACGATGAATGCCAGCCGTTAGTGGGTTTACTCACTAGTGGCGCAGCTAACGCTTTAAGCATTCCGCCTGGGGAGTACGGTCGCAAGATTAAAACTCAAAGGAATTGACGGGGGCCCGCACAAGCGGTGGAGCATGTGGTTTAATTCGACGCAACGCGCAGAACCTTACCAGCCCTTGACATCCCGGTCGCGGACTCCAGAGATGGAGTTCTTCAGTTCGGCTGGACCGGAGACAGGTGCTGCATGGCTGTCGTCAGCTCGTGTCGTGAGATGTTGGGTTAAGTCCCGCAACGAGCGCAACCCCCGTCCTTAGTTGCTACCATTTAGTTGAGCACTCTAAGGAGACTGCCGGTGATAAGCCGCGAGGAAGGTGGGGATGACGTCAAGTCCTCATGGCCCTTACGGGCTGGGCTACACACGTGCTACAATGGCGGTGACAATGGGATGCTAAGGGGCGACCCTTCGCAAATCTCAAAAAGCCGTCTCAGTTCGGATTGGGCTCTGCAACTCGAGCCCATGAAGTTGGAATCGCTAGTAATCGTGGATCAGCACGCCACGGTGAATACGTTCCCGGGCCTTGTACACACCGCCCGTCACACCATGGGAGTTGGTTTTACCTGAAGACGGTGCGCTAACCGAAAGGGGGCAGCCGGCCACGGTAGGGTCAGCGACTGGGGTGAAGTCGTAACAAGGTAGCCGTAGGGGAACCTGCGGCTGGATCACCTCCTTTCTAAGGATGATCCTTCAGCGAGCTCACGCTCACTATCGGATCGTTTTAGAAACATTCAGGGGCCAACAGTTTCAGGATTGTTGAGCTCCATTGGCGGGATTTCGCCGTCTTCGTTTCTCTTTCTTCGCGGACGAACACGCGCCAGGGGCTGAGCGCTGTGCGATGCACCGACTTCACGTCGGGTGCGCGCCGGCATGTCTCTCGTGTTAGGGGCTTGTAGCTCAGTTGGTTAGAGCGCGCGCTTGATAAGCGTGAGGTCGGAAGTTCAAGTCTTCCCAGGCCCACCATTTTGATCGAGTGCGGAGCATTCGTCTTCTGGTACGGGGCCATAGCTCAGCTGGGAGAGCGCGTGCTTTGCAAGCATGAGGTCGTCGGTTCGATCCCGTCTGGCTCCACCAGATGGAATTGAAGCTCGACAATGCACCTTGTGCAGAAGCTCTGTTCATATCGTCCGCGAAACATCACTTCGCACTCATTGGTCCGGATGGACGGTGACGTGCGTGTTTTCTGACATCGTAAAGAGGAGATCGATCCGAGTTTGGATCTGCGAAGCAATTCGCGGGTACCATTCCTAATCTCCAGATCGTTTTCGGCGCTCGCGCATCGCAGCTCATCGCAAGATGAGTGAGGTGAGCGAGTTGTAAAACGATCTTTGTAGCGAAGCTTGACCGCCTCGCTATCGGGCCGATCTTACGAAGCAAGCTGGTCTTTCTAGTCAATGTCCGGCTGTGCAATCGCATTCATCGAGGATGCACGCCTGAGACTTCGGTCTTCTGGCAGTTGTACAGACAACATTCTGCCGAGTGTGTGGACATTGATAATGAGAGCAATCAAGTGCCTTAAGGGTGTTCGGTGGATGCCTTGGCGCTGAGAGGCGATGAAGGACGTGCTACGCTGCGATAAGCCGTGGGGAGCTGCGAAGAAGCTTTGATCCACGGATTTCCGAATGGGGAAACCCACCTTCGATAGCTGGAACTCCAAGATCTCCGATCTTGGGGTTTGAACAGCGATGTTTGAGACCAAGCCGCGAGGTTTTGGATTTCCAGTTATCAAGTGAAGGTATGAGACTTCCGAATAAAATAGGAGGTTTTAAGCAAACCCAGGGAACTGAAACATCTAAGTACCTGGAGGAAAGGACATCAATCGAGACTCCGTTAGTAGTGGCGAGCGAACGCGGACCAGGCCAGTGATACATCAAAGACAATCGGAACCAGTCAGGAAAGCTGGGCCTCAGAGGGTGATAGCCCCGTACGAGTAATGCGATGATGTATCCACGAGTAAGGCGGGACACGTGTAATCCTGTCTGAACACGGGGGGACCACTCTCCAAGCCTAAGTACTCCTCAGCGACCGATAGTGAACCAGTACCGTGAGGGAAAGGTGAAAAGCACCCCGACGAGGGGAGTGAAATAGACCTGAAACCGGACACCTACAAACAGATGGAGCCCAAGATACGTTCTGGGTGACATCGTACCTTTTGTATTATGGGCCAGCGACTTAATTTAACGAGCAAGCTTAAGCCGATAGGCGAAGGCGTAGCGAAAGCGAGTCTGAATAGGGCGTCAAGTTCGTTGTATTAGACCCGAAACCTAGTGATCTAGCCATGAGCAGGTTGAAGGTGAGGTAACACTCACTGGAGGACCGAACGGGTGTCTGTTGAAAAAGACTCCGATGACTTGTGGTTAGGGGTGAAAGGCCAATCAAACTGGGAAATAGCTGGTTCTCCGCGAAAGATATTTAGGTATCGCCTCGGATGAATACCTCAGGGGGTAGAGCACTGGATGGGCTAGGGGGACTTACCGTCTTACCAAACCCAACCAAACTCCGAATACCTGAGAGTACTATCCGGGAG